>JAJYEK010000107.1 GCA_021785795.1 Pseudomonadota bacterium | reverse complement strand
GGAGGCGAATAGCGAAAGATGGGTTAAGGCAGCGCTTGCGGCTGAGGGTCGGTTTAATGCGTCGCAAATTGTCCCGCAACGACTCCACTACCGCCTATCCGATGCGGAGGAGCCAGGCTACCCGATCGACATCATCCCGTTCCGCGGCGTGGAACAGCCACCCAATGCAGTGGCATGGCCGCCGGAAATGACCGTGCTGATGAGCGTGACCGGATATGAAGAGGCGCTCGCCGCGGCAGCAGAGGTGCAAATCGACGACAACCTCGTAGTCCCTGTAATTTCGTTGCCGGGCCTTGTAGTGCTGAAACTGTTCGCCTGGCGCGACCGGGAAGCCGAAGACTCGCAAGGATGCGCAGGACCTCGTGACGCTTTTTCACCGATATTGCGACGCCGGCAACCTGGATCGGCTTTACGACGAGGAGAAAGATCTGCTGGAAGCGGTCGACTACCATCCGGAACTGGCCGGGTCCGGACTTCTTGGCCGAGACGTGCGAAAAATGGCCGCGCCAACAACGCTCGCGCAGATGCTTTCGTTGTTTGATAACCCGACTCTAGTCGACCGGCTTGTCATGCATATGGGCAAAGCGCTGCACAGTATCGAAGCCTCCTCCGCCGCCGCGGAGCGTCTGCTCGATCAGTTCAGGGCGGGGCTTGCCGGAGGCAAGGGTCAACATATCGACCCCATAAGGAAAGCGTAGCATTCGTAATTCCGGTCCGCTTCTCGGTGGGCAATCGTGCTCCGGATCATGGCAGCGCTTACCGATCACTTTCCCATGCCTCGGCCCAGGCACCCTCGCCCCGCTCCCTCAGCCACGCTGAGGGCCACGCTTCTCCATGCGCGGTCCGCAGTTCCCCGATGCGCGTGAGACCATCCTTGCTGCTCACGCCGACAAACCCGAATTCCGGCGCTGACAATCCGAGATCGAACAGCCGCCGCCTGGCCCGGCTGCATCAGGTAATACTGGCGCCTGGGGGGGTCGCCGTTGCCACGATGTCCCTCTGATATAGGCCTAGTCGACAAATCCGGGCACAGGCAACAGCATCGGTACCCACGCAAATCCAATGAACGGATATCTCCTCGCCTCGTGCCGGACTCAGCTCGCCAGGCCGGAGTGACGCAACAGCGCGTCGATCTTCGGTGCGCGGCCACGAAACCTGATGAACAGCTCGGTTGGCTCATATACGCCGCCCTGCTCGAGGATGCTGTGCAGGAAGTCATCGCCGGTCTGGCGGTCGAAAATCCCGTTTTCCTCGAACTTGCTGAAAGCGTCGGCTGACAGAACCTCGGCCCATTTATAGCTGTAGTATCCAGCGGCGTAGCCGCCCGCGAAAATGTGCGAAAAACTGTTCTGAAACCTGCTGAACGCCGGTGGAAAAAGGACCGCAACCTCCTTGCGGACCTCGTCCAGAAGTTCCTGGACGGTTTTCTCCGCCGCTCCGAAACCGCCGTGCAAACGCATATCGAACATCGCGAACTCCAGTTGCCGTACCATCTGCATGCCGGACTGGAAGTTCCTGGCCGCGATCATCTTGTCATAGAGAACCTGCGGCAGCGCTGCGCCGGTTTGGTAGTGGCGCGCCAAGCTATCCAAGGCCTGACGTTCCCAGCACCAGTTCTCCATGAACTGGCTTGGCAGTTCCACGGCATCCCAAGGAACACCGTTGATGCCGGAAACGCCGACGTAATCGACGCGGGTCAACATATGATGCAGGCCGTGACCGAATTCATGAAATAGAGTCGTGACTTCGTCATGGGTGAGGAGCGCGGGATCGTCGCCTACCGGTGCGGTGAAGTTGCAGACCAGATAGGCCACCGGCACCTGCACGCCCGTGGCAGTGCGCTTGCGGCTTATGCAGTCATCCATCCATGCTCCTCCGCGCTTGCCGGGTCTCGGATAAAGATCCATGTAGAAACGACCACGCACCTCGCCGTGCATGTCGCGGATTTCGTAGAAGCGAACGTCCGGATGCCAGACTTCAGGGTTGTCGGACTGACGGATTTCGAGCCCGTAAAGACGGTTGACGACCGCGAACATGCCGGCAATAACCTGCGGTACCGGAAAATAAGGCCTCAGATCCTCATCACAGAAATCATAGCGGCGCTGGCGCAGCTTTTCTGAATAATACGGAATGTCCCAGACCTCCAGATCCGTGGCCCCGAACTCGGAGAGGGCGAACGCACGCAGCTCCGCCAACTCACGCTGCGCTGCAGGGCGGGAACGCTCCGCGAGTCCGCTCAGGAAAGCCAGGACCTCGTTGACGCTCTTTGCCATCTTTGTCACCAGCGATAGCGAAGCGTAATCCGGGTAGCCGAGTAAGCGCGCCTCCTCGGCCCGCAATGCGAGCAGGCGATTGATGACTTCGCCGTTGTCCCAGCGTCCGGCCTGCGGCCCTTGATCGCTCGCGCGGGTGACATAGGCCTCGTACATACTCCGGCGCAGCACACGCCTGTCGGAGTAGGTCATGAATGCCACATACGAGGGTCCGTGCAGGCTGAATTTCCAGCCAGGCTTGCCCTCGTGCACGGCCGCCTGGCGCGCCGCGGCACGCGCAGACTCCGGCAACCCCTCCAGATCAGCCGCATCCGTGATCAACAGCTCCCAGCCATTGGTCGCGTCAAGCACGTTCTCCTCGAATCGGCTCGTCAGCGACGACAGTTCCTGCTGGATCTCCCGAAAGCGGTTCTTGTCAGCAGCACCCAGCTCCGCTCCGGACAGACGGAAGTCGCGTAGCGTATGTTCGATGATCTTCCTCTGGGCTGCGGTCAATTCCGCAAACGCCGCATCAGCCGCGATGGCCTTGTAGGCGCGGTACACACGCTCGTCTTGGCCGAGTTCGGTCTGATAATCGCTGAGTTTGGGCAGACAACGATTGTAGGCTTCGCGCAGCGGCTCGCTGTTCATTACAGCGTTGAGGTGCGATACCGGCGACCAGAGACGGCTCAGCCGCTCCTCCATGTCCTCCATGGGCTGGGCAAAGCTGTTCCAGCTAAATGGCACGCCCGATGTCAGCAAACGTTCGCGTTCTTCCCGGTTGCGCGCCAGCATCACGTCCAGCGCAGGCTCGACATGTTCGGGAAGGATTTTCGTGAAGCGCGGCAGGCCGCGCAAATCGAGCAGGGGATTATCTGCTTCGCTCGCCACTTGTGTCATGGTAGGTTAGGGGCACGACGGTTGACCAGAGGATCATAATCTAGCATGTCTTGGCTGAGCACAGTATCCACCCGCGGACCCGGAACGTGAGCCACGCCCACCCGTATGAGGAGCTCACGCCAGAGGTCATCCTTGACGCGGTCGAGCGCCTGCCGGTGCGCTGTACCGGTGGCTTACTCGCGCTAAACAGACCCGCGGTCCCATCGCTGTCAAGTTCTACCGCCCTGGCCGCTGGACCGACGACCAGATAGCGGAGGAACATGCCTTTACGCGCGAGTTAACCGAACAGGAAATCCCGGTGGTCACCCCGCTCGTCGGCCCGGAGGGGTCGACTCTTTGCCGCCACGCCGGCTTCCGCTACGCACTGTTTCCGTGGCAACCCGGGCGTGCGTCGGAACTCGGCTTGCCGGAGGAGCGGCGCATGCTTGGCCGCTACCTCGGCCGCCTTCATCGTGTCGGCGCAAGCGCCCGTTTTCACAGCCGCCCACAGCTGACCGTCGAGGCATTCGGCCACGAGCCCGTCCGCTACGTGCTTGATCACGGGTTCCTACCCGGCTACCTTGATCAGGCCTATCGCTCGCTCGCATCGGAACTCGTGGAACGCATCGCCGGGATCATGGCCGCGGTATCGGCACGCACGCTGCGACTGCACGGCGACTGTCATCTTGGCAATCTTCTCTGGACAGATACCGGTCCGCACATTGTCGACTTCGACGATGCCCGCAGCGGTCCGGCGATCCAGGACGTGTGGATGCTGCTGTCCGGGGACCGGGATGCGATGCAGCGGCAGTTGGGTGAAATTCTGGACGGTTATGCGAGCTTCATGGACTTCGACACGAGCGAGATCGCGCTGATCGAACCGCTGCGTACGCTGCGGCTCATTCACTACAGCGCCTGGCTGGCACGGCGCTGGGACGATCCGGCATTTCCGCGAAGTTTTCCATGGTTCAACACCACTCGCTACTGGGAGGAGCAGGTACTTATTCTCCGCGAACAGCTGGCCCTCCTGGACGAAGAACCCCTGTTCCGGTCCTGAGCCTGCAACACCGTGCTACGGTGCGTTGTGTCTGCTGTCATTCCGATACACCGCTCGGGACGGGCAGATCATTTCGGTGCCACGTGCCGGGGAGACCTGCACAGGTATCTGCGGGCGAAGTGGTATGGCAGATTGCCGCTTTGCGGGCATGCGCAGACCGCCGCCCGCCAGGCACGTGCCGCCCGGATCTTCCTGGGTTTGCTGCTTCCCTGGGATATTGCGGCCACCGCTCTTTGCCAACATCACGGCAATTCGTCCATCCTACAGCTGGCGCTTGCCGGGCCGTATCGAGGGCACCATGACCATCCGCTCTTATCTTGACGTCACGCGGGTGATCACTGCGTCCGCATACGTCGACGAATCGGCGGTGCTTATCGCAGATATGGCCATCGCGCAAGACAGCCCATCTGGCCCCTATGTGTCATTCGCGGGAACGTCAACCGCCTATGCATCGGTGCACGTACAAACATCCAGGTCGGACGCGTTATCCACGTCACCCATCGACATGCAGCGCTACCCGCAGGCAATGCGACGACGATCGGCAGCGAGGTGACTACCGGCCATCAGGCGACCCTCCACGGCTGCACGATCGAAGACCGGCGCCTCACCGGAACAGGCTCGGTGATGCGGGACGGGGCGGTGATCCGGTCCCACGTGTTGCTCGGAGCACGCAGCCTGGTATCCGAGGGGAGAGGGCTCGGAGGCGACTATCTGTGGTCCGGGATTCCTGTGCGCCGGGTCCGGCCGCTGACCGTTCCGGAGCTTGCGTCGATCAACTACTCGGCTGCTCATTATGTCCAGCTGAAGAACAACTACCGCCCGGCGGGATACCTTCAGCGAATCTTGCCGGTCGGCTCGGTCGAGGGGTGCCAAACAAAGCGGCTAGTTGCGGTCACGCAAGGCGTTCATGACCACCGCGGTATCGGGACGCATGCCGCGCCAGAAATAATAGGATTCCGCGGCCTGTTCCACCAGCATACCCAGACCGTCGGAGACGCATGCCGCGCCGTTTTGTCGCGCCCACTCCATGAACGGCGTCGGACGGTCGCCATACATCATGTCGTAGGCCAGTGCGCCGGCGCTGAAAATTCCCTGAGGCAGCAGCGGCACCTCTCCCTGCAGACTTGCACTGGTGCCATTGATGACGATGTCAAAGCCTTGGCCAGCGAGATCATGCAACCCGCAGGCGCTGATGGGAGGATTCCCGAACAGGCGCTCCAGTTCCTTGGCACGGGCGACCGTGCGATTGGCGATAACGACCGAATCGGGCGCGCATTCCAGCAACGGGGCCAGCACCCCGCGCACGGCACCACCCGCTCCCAGAATCAGCACACTTTTTCCTTGGAATGCGCGCTGCGGACACCGTCCGACCGGGTCTCTCCAGTCCACGCCGAGGAGCCTGGCGAGGTCGCGCACCAGACCGAGACCGTCGGTATTATGTGCCTCGATCTTTCCGTCACGGTTGAACCGGAGCGTATTCGCTGCCTGCGCCTTCTCCGCCAGATCGGTATGCAGTTCGGCAAGCCTGTACGCTTCCAGCTTGAACGGCACCGTCACGTTCAGCCCGCGGCCTCCGGTTGCACGGAACCGATCCACCGCCTGCGCAAAACCGCCGGGCTCAACCTGAATCGCCGTGTAGTCAATGCTGTCCTTGAACTGGCAGGCAAACATCCGGTGAATCGTCGGTGACTTGCTGTGTCCGACGGGATTACCCATCACGGCGTAGCGTTCCGGCATTTCAGAGTCAGACATCGTTTGTCCTGTATCACTCAGTACACCGCCACTAATGGTAACCTCTTCCGGCGACGTCCTGAAACCGGATCGCTGCAGCGCACGTCCGGCTCCTTACTGCCTGCATTGCACGCCGGGTGCACTCGGCAGGTCGTATCCGTTCCACACCGCTGAGATGGTGTGCGCCATTGACATCTCGCGGAGCGAACAATGACGACACTGCGGCGGCGCACCTTTTTCAGGCGGTGGGTTGCCGGAGCGGGCCCGATGCGAGCGCCTCTTGGAGGCTTGCACGCAGATCGTTGAGACGTCCGTGAAAGAAATGGCCGGCGCCATGCATGACCAAGAGCTGTGGCGGATCATCGAGGCCTGCTACCCAATCCTGCACACGGCGCACCGGAACGACCTCATCCTGATCGCCGTGCAGAATGATCGCCGTATGGCCGGGTGACGGCAGAGCGCTAAAGTCGTACAGGTTTACCGGTGGCGCCACCAGCACCATCCGGGATACTGGTCGCAGTACCGCCGTGCGCAGTACTACGTAAGCCCCGAACGAAAATCCGGCAAACCATGTTTCGGCGGCAGGATTACGGCCCCGGGCCCAGTCAGCAACAGCCAACAGATCGTCGGACTCTCCGTTACCGTCATCAAAGCTGCCGGCACTGCGGCCAACTCCACGGAAGTTGAAACGCACAGTGCGTACTCCCAGTTCGGCAAAGCTGCGGGCAAGTGTATGAACAACCTTATTTTGCAGGGTGCCGCCGTACAGTGGATGCGGATGACAGATGACCGCTTGAATGGGCTTTTCTGATTCTGCCTCCGGACACGCCAGCAGCGCTTCCAGCGGACCCGCAGGGCCCTGGATGGTTACCGGCCCGGATTCGCATGGAGATGACTGTCTCATGCCCCCCGGCAACCTCGCTCGCCGGTGCGCGGTGCACACCCCAGGGCCCTCAGGAATTCCGGCCGAACTTTCCGGAACGGTAGTCGCGGGCGGGTTTGGCCCGGATTCCCGGTCATTACCGGCTTTCCATTCTGGAAAACGGACGTCGCGGACACCCGGCATTGCTGCTGCCCCATTCGGCCTGCAAAGAAGAACCAGCGCTGCGTTCCGATACCAGCCTGAAGTGTCATGGCCGGTCTTTGGCCCGTACCACGATGCCGAGCTGCTCCCAGATCATGTCCACGCGCTGTCGCACGGACGGAGACATGGAAATCGCACGACCCCATTCGCGTGCCGTCTCGGGCCGCCATTTGTTCGTCGCATCGAGGCCCATCTTCGATCCCAGACCCGCAACCGGGCTGGCGAAATCGAGGTAGTCTATGGGTGTATTCTCAACGATGACCGCATCGCGCGCCGGATCAACGCGCGTGGTGACGGCCCAGATGACATCCTTCCAGTCACGCACGTTTATGTCGTCGTCGGTAACGATGACAAATTTGGTGTACATGAACTGGCGCAGGAACGACCAGACACCAAACAGGACGCGCTTGGCATGCCCGGGGTACTGCTTTCGGATGCTCACGATCGCCAGGCGATACGAACAGCCTTCGGGCGGCAGATAGAAATCGACGATCTCGGGAAACTGTTTCTGCAACAGAGGCACGAAAACCTCATTGAGCGCCAACCCGAGAATGGAGGGCTCATCCGGTGGACGGCCGGTGTAGGTGCTGTGATAGATGGGGTCCGTGCGATGCGTGATGCGCTCGACGGTGAACACCGGAAAGCGCTCGACCTCGTTGTAATAACCGGTATGATCCCCGAAGGGCCCCTCTTCCGCCTCTTCCTGCGGCGCGATATACCCCTCCAGTACGAATTCCGCGGTTGCGGGAACCTGCAGATCATTTGTGAGGCATTTCACCACATCGGTTTTTGCTCCGCGCAGCAGGCCCGCGAACTGGTACTCGGAAAGCGTATCCGGCACCGGGGTCACCGCCGCCAGGATCGTTGCCGGGTCGGCGCCAAGCGCGACTGCGACAGGAAAACGTTCGCCGGGATGCGCGCTGCACCAATCCCTGAAATCCAGGGCGCCGCCACGGTGTGCGAGCCAGCGCATTATCACTTTGTTGCGCGCAATCACCTGTTGCCTGTAGACCCCCAGGTTCTGCCGCTCCTTGTTCGGTCCGCGCGTCACCGTGAGCCCCCAGGTAATCAAGGGGCCGGCGTCCTCCGGCCAGCAAGTCTGAACCGGAAGCCGCGCCAGATCCACGGCATCTCCTTCGATCACGCATTCCTGGCAGGGTGCGTCCCTGACCACATGCGCCGGCATATTGAGCACCTGCTTGAACGTCGGCAGCTTCTCCCACAGATCACGGAACCCCTTTGGCGGCTCCGGTTCCTTGAGAAAAGCAAGCAACCGGCCTATATCGCGCAGCGCCTCGACCGATTCGGCTCCCATTCCCAGAGCCACGCGTTCCGGGGTACCGAAAAGGTTGGCAAGCACGGGCGTTGCATGCCCCCTGGGGTGCGTGAACAGCAATGCCGGGCCAGCTGCATGCAACGTCCGGTCGCAGATTTCGGTGATCTCAAGAACCGGGTCGACCTCGACGTCGATGCGCTTGAGCTCGCCACGGCGTTCCAGCTGGGCGATGAAGTGGCGCAGGTCGCGGTAGATCACCCGTATTGCCCCGGGCAGGAAACAACTGTCACAAGGCGGCAGGAAACCGACTCGGTACCCGTGTTGCGTCTGGGCCTAGTGCGGGGCATCAAGAGATCTTTCCATGCCGGGCGGTATGGTCTCGGCGAACGAACCGCGTGTGCTTATACCAGCCAGCCAGTGGGCCAGGCGCGCATGCCGGTCGCGCCAGTCATGCGGAAAACGGAAGTCAATGTATTCGAGCGCCACGCCCAATGCCAGATCGGCAATGCTGAAGCGGTCGCCTACGAGATAGGCCAGGCCCTTCTTGGCGCTGTCCGCATATTTCAGCGCTGCGACGATCTTGGTCTCCTGACGGGTAATGAGCTCCGGAGACTGCTTCTCAGGCGCCCGGCGGACCTCCATCAAGCGGGCTACGACTGCGTCCAAAATGCCTTGCGCCAGCGCATGCCAGCGCAGCGCATGCCAGCGCTCCTCGCCACTGCGTGGAATCAGGGGTTCGCCCGCCAGGCTGTCCAGGTATTCGGCGATGAGCGGGGAATCGAACAGCACATCGCCGTCATCGCGCACCAAAACCGGCACTTTGCCCAGCGGGTTGAGCGCAATCACGTGGCCCGCCGGATCCGACGGTCCTTCGACGATCAAATCGCAGGCGATTCCCTTTTCCTTAAGCAGCACCCGAACCTTGCGCACATAGGGCGAAGTCAAAGATCCATATAATTTCATTGGGTCCTCCTAACGGTAGTAATCCAGGAGCAGCCCAATGTAGACCGCTGCTCCGAAGTAATTGTTGTTCATGAAAGCGCTGAAACACCGGTCACGTTCGCGGGTCCAGATCAGCGTCTGTTGATAGGCGGCAATCGCGGCCGCCACAGCTAGACCCGCATAATACAGCAATCCCCGCCCCGCGAGGGCACCGCCCCAGGCCAGGAAGAGGATCGTCAGCACATGACTCGCTGCAACTAGGGCGCGATCCCAGCGTCCAAAAAGGATGGCGGTGGACTTCACGCCGATCCTCGCGTCATCGTCGCGGTCAACCATGGCATATTCGGTGTCGTATGCAACAGACCAGAATATGTTTGCGCCCAGCAGCACCCAGGCCGCGACAGGCACGGCGCCTGTTTCGGCGGCAAATGCCATGGGGATCCCCCAGCCGAAGGCAAGACCGAGGTAAAGCTGCGGAAGGTGCGTGAAGCGCTTGGTGAAAGGATAGCTCGCGGCCAGAAATGCGCCGATAAAGGCCAGCGCGACGGTCAACGCATTCAGAAGCATGACGAGCGCAAGGCCGGCAACGCAGAGCACGATGAACAAGACAATTGCTTCGCGCGGCGTTACCCGCCCCGAGGCGATGGGTCGTCCACGTGTACGCTTCACATGCGGATCGAAATCGCGGTCTGCGAAGTCGTTGATGACGCAGCCAGCCGAGCGCATGACAAAGACGCCCGCGACAAACACGATTACCACAATCGGAGAAGGTCGCCCGGCACCGGCGATCCACAGCGCCCAGAGCGTCGGCCAGAGCAACAGCAGCGCGCCGATCGGCCGGTGCCAACGCATGAGCATCGCATAATCGCGCAGACGCAAACGCATTGCGGTCACTGCTTGCATGGAGGGATGCCTGGAAGGAAATATTCGCTCACCATAAGTGTCTTGCCGTTGATCATAAACAACGAGCGCCTTCCCCAAATCTCCTGCGGCGCATGCCCGGTGCCATGGGTCGCCGCCGCATACAGGACACCCCCGGGAACAAGGCGCTCGATCGTCACACGCGTGCGCCTTAGCGTGGGGTTGCTGAACAGCGCTGCGCCCAGCGGCCGTGCTTTCAGGTGTCCAAGCCGCCGTTCCGGCCCGCGCAGCGTAGCTGCAGGAATGACGGTGCGCGCATAAACCCAGGCCGCCTGGTCACAGCGCAGGTACACCTCGCGCACCAGGCCATATCTTCCCGGCGGCACCCCGAGTTCCAGTGCTTCGCACGATCGTGGCAGTGACCAGCCCTGCGTCAGCACCTCGACAGTGAATCTTCCGGCACAGACGGCCCGCAGTCTTCCCGTCAGCGAGGCCGGGTCAAGAAGCCAGTCGCGCATCTCGACAGGCGCCGAGCAGACATTCATACGGCGGCGATGGAGCCACGGAGATTCAACCGTGCACGTATTCATGGGCGTTCAATATTTTGCACAAGTTTTGTGCATAGCGGACGGGGCATTGCCGATTCCAGTCCATTTCCGCAGCACGCGGAGAGTTTCATGGGCGCATTATGCCGTTCCGCCAGCATCCCGGCCAGATCCCGCCTATACCTCGGCATAGCTGTCACGGACTCCGAGCCATCGCTGCACGATGGGCGTGACATGTTGCGGATACCGGGTCAGCAGAATGGTGGCGACCCTTTCGATCTGCGGGAGCGCGGACTGGTCGCGCACAAGGTCCGCGATGTGGAACTGCTGCTCCCCGGCTTGCCGGGTACCGAGAACCTCGCCAGGCCCGCGCATCTCGAGATCCTTGCGCGCTATCTCGAATCCGTCGTTGGTGGCACGCATGATCGCGAGCCGTTCCCGGGCAGCCCCCGAAAGTGGTGACCGGTACATGAGCACACAGCTGCTGGCAACTGCACCGCGCCCGACGCGTCCACGCAGCTGGTGCAGTTGCGAGAGGCCCAGGCGTTCTGCGTTCTCAATGATCATGAGGCTGGCGTTCGGAACGTCCACGCCGACCTCAATGACGGTTGTGGAGACCAGCAAGTCTACGTCGCCGTGCTTGAACGCGGTCATGACCTGTTCCTTTTCTGCCGGCTTCATGCGGCCATGGATGAGCCGGACCTGTAGCTCCGGCAGTGCCTGCCGCAGAGCCGCCTCTGTCGCGGTGGCGGTCTGAAGCTGCAGCGCTTCCGACTCGTCGATCAGAGGACAAACCCAGTATGCCTGGCGCCGCTCGACGCATGCACTACGAACGCGTTGCACGACGTCCTGGCGTCGGCTGTCTGGTATCACTGCGGTTTCAACCGGGTGCCGCCCGGCAGGCAGCTCATCTATGATCGATACGTCCAGATCCGCGTAGACAGACTGGGCCAGTGTGCGAGGTATCGGGGTCGCAGTCATGATGAGCTGGTGCGGCCAGCAACCGTTCACGGCGCCCTTTTCGCG
>JAJYEK010000106.1 GCA_021785795.1 Pseudomonadota bacterium | reverse complement strand
CGTGCATTTCGTCGCCAGCCCGCGCCATGCTGATCTGCTGCTGGTAACCGGACCGGTGTCGCGCCACATGGAGGAAGCCCTGCGCCGCGTGCACGCCGCCACCCCCGACCCCAAGCTCGTGATTGCCGTCGGCACCTGCGGCGCCACCGGCGGGGAATTCGGAGTGAACTATGCCAGCGCCGGCGCGGTATCGAATGTGGTTCCGGTGGACGCGGTCATTACCGGCTGCCCGCCCACGCCGCTCGATCTGATGCGCGGCATACTCGAGGCCATCGACGCCCGCAAGGCTGGCCGCACGTCGGCCTCCCGCTGAACATGGAGGCCGCGCCGGTCAGCAATCATCCGGCGTCCGCTCCCGCGACGCTGCCATGCCTTGCAGGTAGGCGCGTGCACGTTCAACGACTTCCTCCGGCAGCCCGCTGTTGCGGGCAATGACAAGCCCCAGGGATCGTCCGCTTGTGCCGATCTGCAATTGATAAGTGGGCTTCAACTGCTCCTCGTCAAACGCCATGGATGCGTTGGTCAGTCCGCGGTGGTGCGCAGCGAACGCCTTGAGCGGCGCGAGATGGGTCGTTACGATGCCCTGGACTTGCCTTGCGGCGAGTTCATCCAGCACCGCCATCGCCAGCGCCGCCCCCTCCTCCGGGTCGGTGCCGGTTCCAAGCTCATCGAGCAGAACCAGCGTACCGCTTCCGGCATCGCGCAGGATGCGCTTGAGGGCCTCCACGTGTCCGGCAAAAGTTGAAAGATGATGATAGAGGCTCTGCGGGTCGCCGATATCGACGATTACCCGGCTGAAATTCCCGATGATGCAGTCACCCTCCGCGGGGATGTGCAAACCGCAATGCGCCATGGTCACCAGCAGGCCGACGGTCTTGAGCACCACGGTCTTGCCGCCGGTATTCGGACCGGTAACGATCAGCATGGGCTGGTACGCATCGAGCGTCAGACTCAGCGGCACCGGGCGCGGCCCCTGGTCGCCGGTGAATTGCAGCAGCAGGGCCGGATGATAGGCGCGATCGAGCTGCAGCCGCGGCGTATCCACAAGCTGCGGCGCATGGGCATTGAACTGCGCGCTCAGCTTTCCCGCTGCCACGGCCAGATCGATCCAGGTCAAGGCATCGAGCATATGGCCGAGGGCGGCGAGATGATCCCGCAGCAACCCGGTCAGTTCGCGCAGCAGCACCTGGGTTTCGACCTCCTGCTGCCCGACGAGCGCCTCGACGCGATTGTTGCGGGCGATCACTTCCATCGGCTCCACCAGCTGGTCGCCCCTGCCGCCGGCCGTGCCGCGGCGCACGCCACGGATACGCTCGACCTGGCCCGGTGCGACCGCCAGCACGGCGCGTCCGCCCTGCCAGACGATCCTGTCTGCAGACACCGCGCCCCGGATATCGGGACGCTGAATGCGCGCCGTGAGCGCACCGACGACTTCCTGACGCAGTGTCCGGATCTGTCCGGCGAGCTCGTCGAGCCGCGGGCTCGCGTCCTCGCGTACCCTTCCAGAAGGGAGAATGGTGCGATCCAGACGCTGCACCAGCAGCAGCGGCGGATCCAGATGTTCCTGCGGGCCAGGATACAGATCGGGACGCGCAGCGACGGCCGGTCGCAAAGCAGCGACCGCTGCGATCACCTGCTGCAGGTTGCGCAGTGCCGTTCCCGGCAGCGCCGCCCCCGGATTGGCAGCTTGCCGCAACGCCGCGCGTATGTCCGGCACCTCTCTGAGCGCCGGCATTGCACCCGCATCCAGCGCGCTGCGTGCCGCCGTGACGGCCGCCAGCATGGCGCGCGCCAGGTTCAGGTCGGGAGCCGGCTCGATATGCCGCGCCGCTTCCGCGCCATAAGGAGTGGACGTCAGCTTCTCGAGCATCCGCCGCACCGCCTCGAACTCAAGGGCCTTCAGGTCGCTCTGCATGGTTCGATCCCCCCACGGCGCCCACGCGGGCGCGGCCCGCGCCGCCGGCGCCTTCAGCAGTCAGCGGCTTTTTTCTTCGCCACGTCGTCGCGCACATAAACCGGCAGTGCGCGCTCGGCCGGCAGCGCCTCGCCGGCAGCAAAGCCGGCCGCACCGAGAATGGCGACGTCGCGCGCATGCGGGAAACACCGCGCAGTCCAGCCGCGCACCTGACCCGGCCAGCGCGCCGGAATCTGCTCGGCGTACAGGTCCCAGCCACTGCCCGCGCCCCACCATCCGGCCCCCTGCGGCGCGGGCAGATCCGCAGGTGCGGCGACAAGCTCGGAACCCACCAGACGCGGGTACGACCGGGCGTCGCGTACGTAGACGCCCCAGTACACCTGGTTCATGCGCGCGTCCATTGCAGCCAGCACCCGGTCCTGCGGCTCGCCCTGGGCGAGTGCCGCCAGCGACGACACGGGAACAACCGGCAGGTCGGCGGCGAAGCCCAGCCCCTGCACGACCGAAGCACCGATGCGCAGGCCAGTAAAGGATCCGGGGCCGCGCCCAAATGCCAAGGCATCGAGATCGGCAAGGTGCAGGCCGGCGTCGCCCAGCAGCGCCTCGATCATGGGCAGAATGCGATGCGAGTGCTGTTCGCCGAGCTCGAAACGCTCATGCACACGCCCGTCATCCCAGAGGGCGACGGAACAGGCTGCCGTGGAGGTGTCCAGAGCGAGTAATTTCAAGGGTGGCGGATCGCGATGGTGCGGACCATGATAACACGCACACCTGCCGCGGACAGCGCTGCTGTCACGTCCTGCGCACAAGCGCCCGGCGGTCGTTCAGATAGAGCCAGCCCTTGACCACACGGTAGATCGCCCACACGTAGGTGCCGAAGAGCACGAAATATCCGACGATGAAAACAAAGGTCGCTATACCCAGCACCAGCAGCGCCATCGCGACCCAGAATGTACGTATCTGCCAGCGGAAGTGGGATTCGATCCAGGTACCGGCGGTATCGGGCAGCTTGACGTAATCGATGATCACCGCGACAACCAGACCGACCAGGAATACCGGGAACACCACACTCACCGCCTGCAATGCATAGACGACCGTAGCCAGTCTGATCAGGCGCTTCAATTCACCGGCATCTCCGGCATCCTTCGGTGCGTTGTCTGTCATCATTGGCCCTCTGCGCATTATCGCGTGAACGACCGCATCGGGCCTGCCCCGGCGACCGCCGCGGCACCGGGGCTAGCGGTATTCGCGGTCGCGCGTCAGCAGATCGACACGTCTGCCGAAATAATACCTGATTCCGACCATGATGATATTGTCCGTGACGGTCTGGTGCCGCCTCGTGTAGCTGGCCCACAGACCCGAGGAGTTGCCGAAGAATTTCGGTTGAAACTCGACCCCCAGGCTGTAGGTGTTCTTCAGATCCTGTCCGTAGGTGGCCAGATCCACGCGCAGGATATTGGTGGGATACCAGCTGCCGGTCAGACTGTCGCTGTTAAACCGGTCGAAGGCATTGAAGCGCGTCTGGTTCCAGGAAACCCCGATCGTGAACCGGGAAAGATAATACTGGGCTCCGGCAGAATAGTTCTTCGTATCGAGCTTGGCGGTACCGCTGATGAGGAAGGTCGACTCGCAATGCGACATGGCCTGCCCCGCCCCGTAGCCCGCACTGATCCGGCCGACGGACGGATCGCGGACGAACAGGCCGGCGCTCAGCCCCTTGTCGATCACGGTGCACTGCGGCAGGGAACTCGCCAGGGCAAGGCCGCTGCCCAGGGAAGCAAAGTTCGCTGCCATGCTGTAGTGGTCATAGAAGGCGGAGACTGACGCTCCCAGATAGCCGGCCAGCGGAAGGGTGATGCTGCCGTCGACGGCATTGACACGGCTGTCGCTGCCGCCGACCGTATTGATGTCCCCGGATTCGTACCCGATCTGGTAGTGGGTCGACTTCACGGCGGTCGGATCGGCAAGCGCACTGCCGCCGTACGCGAGGAGCAGACCGGCAAGAAAGAGGCGTTTCATGGATTGTCTCGTCATTGACACTGGGACGTCGGCGCCGGTGCCACCACGATCTGGCTGCTGCCGGCCAGGAACAACGTGCCGCCATCGGGGCTGATGGCCATCTTGACCGCTCCGCCGGTGCCTGGGCTGCTGACGGGCGTCGCCCCAGCCTGAGGAAATGCACCGCCCGACACGCTTGTGTTCAGATTGAAGGCGAAAATCTGCCCGGATGAATCGTAAGTGTAGGCGCAGCTCGCATCCGGACTGACAACCACGGCGAGGGTCGTGCTGGGCAGAGTACCCAGAAAATTGAAACTGTTGCCGTAGACATTGGTCCCATTGAGCACGATATGGGTGGCCGAACGGTCGAGGGCCGGAGCGATCGAGCTGTTGATGGCGGAGTTGTAGGCGTTGACCGACGCGCCGGGGGCGGATGCAAAGGTTTCCGTGGCGGCAGTGTACTGGTATGCAACGGGCGGCGCGGAAGCGAGCGACGGGTCGCCCTGCTCCAACGCGACGAGAGATCCGTCGGCCGACGCACCAGGAGTGGCATTGTCAAGGCTCGGCGTCGTCGCGGGCTGGGTGAACGCCGGACTGCGCACCGAATACAGATAGAGCGGCGTGCCGGTACTGCTGGAAAGCCCGTTCCCGGTCGTGATGACGGCGTTGCCATCATTGGCCACCGCCAGGTTCTTGAAATTGACACCGGTTCCGAGCGCTGGCGCCGCGGTGGGACCGGGCGTGTACCGGGTCGATAGTGTGAGCAACCCCGGGTCGAGCTGGGTCAGCTGCTGCTGGGACAACGCCAGCAACTCGCTGCCCTCCGTGGACAGTGCGATGTCCGAAAGGTTCGCGATGGGCACAGTCGCCGGCGTGGATGGCCAGCTTCCACCGCTGTAGGCATAGCGCAGCAGTTCAGTGCCCGAAGACGTGTTTATGGCTAGCAACAGCGCCTGCCGCTGCGCGTCATACAGCAGCTGGTTTATCCCGGTCACGGTCACACCGGGCGGATAGGCGAGCGTCGTGGCCGTATAGACTGGCACCGGCACAACCACGAGGTTGGCCTTGGACTGGATAGCACCGGGGCTGTTCGGGGCCACGATCTGCACCGGATAGGAAACCGGGTAAGTGCTGCCTGCCGGGATCAGGGAATAGGTCGCCTGGATCTCGGTGTCGCTCACTACGCTGAACGTGCTCGCCGGAGTGCCGCCGAACGTGACGTTCTGCACCGGAAATTGTTCGAAGCCCTGACCACGGATGATCACCGCACCACTCGCGGTGGCAGGCGTTCCGGAGGCGATTCCGATATACGGCGCGACGTACCGCACGATGGGCGGGATATCGTAAGTGACCGCAATGACCTGCGAGTTTCCGGAAACGAGCTGGCTGCAATCGGGATTGCCGCAACTGTAGCCTGTTACAGTGATCGTACCGTGGAACACCCCGGCGCCGAGGGCACTGGGCGCCGCGGGATCGACGACGATCTGCGCCGTGGTGCCGCTCAGGGTGTACGTGACATCGGCGATGGCGTTTCCGCCGTGCAGAACCGCAACCGACACGGTGCCGGGGCTGACACTGGCGCTGATCGTCTGGGACGGCGGTGTTGGCTCATCCGGGCTGAGGGCACTGAAGCTGAGACTGTTGGTGGAGACGGTGGCGACCGGCTGCTGGTTTCCGGTTCCGCATGCCGAAAGGCTGGCAACGACCCAAAGAAGCGCGATGGCGCGGGTGAAACGGACAGCAAAACGCACACTTCCCCCTTGCATGATGAGGTACAACGCAATGCTACATGGATCGCAGCCCGACAGTCCGCGGCTTCCGCGCTGAAGGATCCGGCAGGCCGTTATGACCGTTGTCTGGCGAAACGCCCCCGGGAAGCGCCGGACCCGGTGTCGACCGCCGCTGATTGCATCCCCGTCTGCGCACTGCTGCAGTCCCGCCGCGGTTGACCGGCCACCCCTGACCCGTCGGTCACAGGCTGCCAGGAATTTTGCGGAGCCGCATTGTACCTGACACGCACAACGCGCTGGAAGGGGAAGCGCGGCAATCGGACATCGTGCCTGTGTCCTGGGCTCGGAAGCCTGCGGCGCCCCACCCGGCCCCGGGGTCGGATCCGGGTGACTACCACCGATCGGCCGTCACGGAGATAAAATCCCTGGTCGCCGCGGCAACGGACAACATGCTCCGTTCAGCTGCCTTTCCGGTCCTGCGGATCCTTCGTCGGAAACCATCGTTCCAGCATTCTCGCAGCCCACTGCTGCCCGCCCAGCCCGAAGGCCAGCGCTGCCGCGAGCACCACACCGGCGAGCAGGATGAGGAAGCTCTGGTGGACCAGCTCCGTCGCCACCTGCACCTGTTCAAGCGCGATCAGCACCACGAACACCAGAATCGCATAGCGCGCAAGCTGCCCCAGCAATTCGGCGTCTGCCACCCCGACATTCTTCCCGTAGGCGGTAATGGTGCGCTCCATGAACCGGGCGAAATAGCCGCCAAAGGCGAGAATCAGCACCGCCAGGATCACGTCCGGAATGAACAGCGCAACGCGTCCCACAATTTCCGTCACATGGGTGAGGCCGAGGCTGTTGAATGCGATCATGAGGGCCGCCAGGATTACCAGCCAGTACAGCAGCAGCACGACCACTCCGCCGGTGTCGGTTCCGATGCCACCCTGCCTCAGGAAGCCATCGATGCCGGCGCGCTCAGTCAGAATATGAAAGTTGACCGCCCGCAAACCTTTGGTCATCGCAACACGCAGCAGCTTCGCCAGCAGCCACCCCACCAGCAAAATGACAATTGCGAGTACGAGCTTCGGCAGCAGCGCGCCGGCCTGGGCCAGAAATGCGCGCACCGGTTCCAATGAAATGCCTACGTTTGCCATGATTTCCTCCTGTCGCTTCCGCGTCGTAGTTCACAAAGAGATCCGCGCATTGCCACGGCCCGGCAGATGGCGCACTGCCCGGGATGCGCCGCATTGCAAGGCGCCGCACGCGGTCAAGCGGCGCGCCGGGTTCGCAGCGAGGCGGCCTTTGCGCCTGGGCTATTTCGGCGGACCGAGAAGCTCCAGGATTCCGTGCAGTCCGAAAGAACTCCGCTCCGATTGCTGGTCCAGCGCTCCGCGCAACCCGTACAGGACCTGCTCCAGTTCGAACATGTCCAGCAGTTGCGGCATTCCGCGCTGATCTCCCAGCAATCCAGTGTCGCGGGTCGTCTCGGTATAGGCCTGCAGGAATGCGCGTCGTGCACCCAGCGCCCAGGCCCGCAGCAGCGGTTCGAGCGGCCGTACGTCCTCCGGATGCCCGGCGGTCGCCGCTAGCAGCGCCTCCTGGCGCGCCTCCGACAGGGAACACAGCATGCTGGCCACGTCGCGCAGCGGCGAATGCTTCGCGCGGTACTCTGCGCGCATCCGACCCGCTCCGCCCTCGAACCCGATTATGAAAAAATCATTCTGCGCCAGCAGCGTTTTGGACAGACCGAAGTCGCCGTGGATCCGCGTCCTCACACCGTTCGGCGGACTGTCTGCGGCGGAATCGATGCGCTGCAGCAGCTCGGCGCGCCGATCCAAAATCGCCTGCGCCGCCGCGCTTGCCTCGGAGCCCAGCGCCGTCCGTTGCCGCTCCAGCGCTTCCAGCGCGGCAACTGCCTCGGCGCGCGCATCGGCAACCCAGTCCGCCGGATCCCGGCGCCGTAGCGGCTCGGCGGCAAATGCCGGGTCGCTGGCGTAAGCGGCCAGCGCCAGATGCAGCTCGCCGGTGCGCCGCCCGAGCACGCCCATGAGAGCCTGATAGGCGCCGTGCGTTTCCGCGGATCCGGCCCCCGACAGGCCACGCGTGCGTTCCTGCTCGAGAAAACGCTCCAGATAGGAAAGCGTATAGCTCCAGCCGTCGCCCTGATTTTCCACAAAACCCTGGATCAGGGCGAGCGTCGCCGTCACCCCATCGCCACCCACATACTCGACGTAACCGGCTAGCGGCACGCTGCGCGAGAAATGCGCCACTTCCCCGAGAAACCGGCTGAACTCAACCTCCGGATGAAGCCCGGCCCGCAGGCGCCGATAGGCCTTGAGCAACAGGCGGCTTCCGAAGCGCAAGACGGTGTGTCCGCCCCTCGCACCCTGCGCCGATACCGGCAATTCCTCCAGCGGTGCAGCCCCTTTGATCTCCTCGAACCGTGCCGCCGGAATGAACCGGATGGTGCCGGCGGCACACGGCAGTTCCTCGCCCCGGCCGGCAGCCGCCACCATGGCACGACAAAAGCTCTCGTCCGAAAACGCGTCAGCAAGCACGCCGGTGCTCGCCTGCTGACGCACACGCGCCAGCGTCGCGGTGGACAGACTGCGGTCGCGCGCATCGTCGCCGCTGTCCCAGATCAGTGCGAACGGCGCAAAATAGGTCTCAGGCGGACCGGCAGGCGGCCCGATCCGCAGCAGCGCCACCAGCCATTTGGCCGGGTCACCGCCCCACTCGGCGCTGTCGGCGAGCTGCACGTGCTCGGGCACATGCTCCTTCAGCCCGGACCAGCGCTGCATCGCTACAAACTTCGGGAACACCTCGGTTTCGAGCTGGGCACGCAGTTTTTCGGCCATGCGTATGCGCCATGGTACGACCCGGTCGCGCAGCAGACTGCGCAGGCCGTCGAACAGCACCACCACCGGAAGCTCCTCGGGCGCGAGGCGCTGATCGTGCCACAACGGCACCTGCGCATCCTTCACCAGCCGGAACCAATAAAACCCGTGCCCCGGAAGCGTCAGCAGATAAGGCAGGCCGCCGACCGGAGGAAATGCGGTACGGCCCATCAGCTCCACCGGGACGCGTCCGCGATACTGTGCCAGATCGAGTTCCACCGGCTGGGCGGATCGCGCAAGATTTGCTACGCACAAGATGATCTCATCACCGTACTCGCGCAGATACGCGAGGATCTTGCGGTTTCCGGGCCGCAGAAACTGGAACCGCCCGCGCCCGAACGCCTGATAATTCCGGCGCACGCCGAGCGTGCGGCGCATCCAGTTGAGCAGTGACGAAGGGTCGCGCGACTGCGCTTCCACGTTCACTGCTTCGTAACCGTACACCGGGTCCATGATCGGCGGCAGATACAGGCGCTGCGGGTCGGCGTGCGAAAATCCGGCGTTGCGGTCCGGACTCCACTGCATGGGGGTACGCACACCGTTGCGGTCGCCGAGATAGATGTTGTCGCCCATGCCGATCTCGTCGCCGTAATAGATGATCGGCGAACCGGGCATCGACAGCAGCAGGCTGTTCATCAGCTTGATCCGGTCAATGTCGTTGTCCATGAGCGGCGCGAGCCGGCGACGGATGCCCAGGTTGAGGCGTGCCTGCGGGTCAGCCGCATACATCTGGTACATGTAGTCTCGTTCCCGGCTCGTCACCGTGGCGAGCGTGAGCTCATCGTGGTTACGCAGAAACACCGCCCACTGGCAGTTTTCCGGGATGTCCGGGGTCTGCTTCAGAATCTCGACGATCGGATGGCGGTCTTCCTGGGCAATGGCCATGTACATGCGCGGCATGAGCGGAAAGTGATAGGCCATATGGCATTCGTCACCATTGCCGAAATAATCACGCACATCCTCCGGCCACTGATTGGCCTCGGCGAGCAGCATGCGGTCGCGGTAATGCGCGTCGATCTCGGCGCGCATCTGCCGGATCACGGCGTGCGTTTCAGGGAGATTCTCATTGCTCGTCCCCTCGCGCACGCACAGGTAAGGCACCGCGTCTAGCCGCAGGCCGTCCACCTCATGGTCGAGCCAGAAACGCATTACCCGCGTCATTGCCTTCACCACGTGCGGGTTGTTGTGATTGAGATCCGGCTGGTGGGAAAAAAACCGGTGCCAGTAATAGGCCTGTGCCACCTCATCCCATGCCCAGTTGGATTTTTCCGTGTCGCTGAAGATGATGGGCGTACCGGCAAACTTCGTGTCGGTATCGCTCCAGACATAGAAGTTGCGCTTGGACGAGCCCGGCGGCGACCGGCGGGCGGCCTGGAACCAGGGATGCTGATCCGAGCTGTGGTTGATCACGAGCTCGGTAATGATCCTAAGTCCGCGATCGTGCGCCGCGCGCACAAAGTTGCGGAAATCCCGCCGCGTGCCGTAGGACGGATGGACGTTGTGATAGTCGGATATATCGTATCCATCATCGCGCAGCGGCGACGGATAGAACGGCAACAGCCACAGCGTATTGACACCCAGGTCGTGGAGATAGTCCAGCTTGGACGTGAGACCTGGGAAATCGCCGATGCCGTCGCCGTTGCTGTCGAAGAACGCCTTGACGTGCAGCTCGTAGATGACCGCATCCTTGTACCAAAGCGGGTCATCTGACAATACTGTCTCAGGCGCTGTGCGCTGCTGTTCCACGACGAGTCTCCGCCGACGCCGTTGCCGGTCCTGCACCGACCGGCGCAGCCGTATGCGCGGATGCGGTCCGGCTTCGCGCCCGGATTCCGTCTCGTCCTGCCCCGCACCGGCAGCGGAACGATCCGCACCTCTAATGCAGTGACGCGACGTACACGCCGAATCGGCAGAACCGCCCGCGCCGTGTGACTTCCGACTGCCGGCGCCCCGGCGGAGCACCCCGGCAATCGCCGCAGCCGTCAATCTAACCTACTCGGCAACGTCTATCAAACCGGCCGCGCGCTCTGTGTCATCGGCCGCCGGCGTTCGCAGCAGCAACGCCACGGGAAAGCGCGCGAGCACCCGGGCCGCACGCAAACACCATCCGCCGCGCCGCCACTCGGCAGCAAGGGTCTCTCCGGTAAAGACGTTCAGGTAATCGCCGGGCGCCGGCGCCTCGATGTCCGTATCACCCCATACTTCCGCACCGAGCGGCAGGCGCTCGCGCTCACCGGTGAGCCGCGCAAACCAGCGTGGCGCCACCGTGACTATCGTCGTCGCCTCATTGCGGCGCGCGAACGCGCAGATGTGCTGTGCCCGGGCGCCCCTCGGCAAGAGCGCCAGATATTCGCCGCTGCAAAATACGTCCGGATGCCGCCCACGCAGTTCGAGCGCCTGCCGCACGACGTACAATTTCACGCGCCCGTCCTCCCAGGTGTTGAGCAGCAGCCGCACACGCGCCGCAAGCGCGGTTCCGCTGCCCGCGACAAGCGGCCTGAGCTGTTCCAGTAGCCGGCGGCGACGCTCGAAATCGATCGGACGCCGGTTGTCCGGGTCGACCAGGCTCAGCTGCCAGATTTCCGTGCCCTGATAGATGTCGGGCACACCCGGCGCAGTGAGCCGCACGAGCGCCTGAGCCAGCCCGTTCAGCATGCCGAACAGGGCAACATGCCTGGCGAACCGCGCGATATCGGAGCGGAATGCACTCCTGCGCGATGCGTCGAGCAGCGTACGCACAAAGGTGAGCACCGATTCTTCATACGCCGCATGGGGGTTGATCCAGCTGGTGTGTACCTTGGCCTCACGCACCGCCTTGAGCATGAAGCGCTCGATGCGTTCCCCGAATTCGGCAAGGCCCGGGCTACCCGGCTCCTCGACCGGCCATGCGCCAACCAGCGTCTGGTACAGCAGGTATTCGTCTTCGCGCGCCGGCACGGAGCGATCGTCGAGCATGCGCCGGGCGCCGGCGTTGAGGCGGCTCCACCGGTTGACATGCGTGCGCCACGTCGCCGGCAGCTCGGAAAGCACGTCGATGCGGGCGCGCACGTCCTCGCTGCGCTTGCTGTCGTGGGTTGAAGTCGACAGCAGCATATGCGGCCACTGCAGCTGGCGCTCGCGG
>JAJYEK010000105.1 GCA_021785795.1 Pseudomonadota bacterium | reverse complement strand
ATCCAACGTCGATCCAGGCATGCTGCCTGAGCTCAACCCGGGGATACTCTACCCCCTTGCTTCAGGATCAAACCTCAATTGGAATTGACTGAGCGCCCGGTCGAGCGCGGCGCGCCACAGCCGGTAACGCTTCACAAGTGGCGCATTTTCCAGCGGCCAGAACCAGCCGCCGGCAGGTTCTGGCCACGACAAGGAGGGGTCCTGCAGGAGAAATGCCACCCCGCGCGCAGTCGCTTCCGATTCGGACGGACGGAACACCGGCAGGCGGCTGATGTCCGCCAGCCGCTGACACAGACCGTCGAACACTGCCAGGCCCCCACTTAACACCACGCGCTCAAGCGGTGCGGAACAGGCGCGCATCGCCTGAAGGTTCTCATGAACCAGAAAAATGATGCTTTCTGCTACACCCACGGCCTTCTGCTGCGGCCCCCCGCAGCCGACAAAGCGGGAGGAAAAGTCCGCGATCCAAAATGGTGCCCCGAGACCCCCTATGCCGTTGAGAAAGAGCACCGGGCCACGCTCGCTTTCCAGCCAGGCGGCAAGCCGTTCACCGAGGCCGGATAGCCCGAGCTCCTGCTCGGCCCACCGCAGCGCGCTGCCAGCACCGTTGACTGTACCCTCGAGAACATAGCTGCAAAAACCATGGCTCTCGAATACGATACTGGAGAGCAACCGCGGGTGACGCTGCGGCTGCGGCCCGCAGAGGCGCTGTATAAACCCTCCGGTACCGATGTTCACATAGGCAATCGCAGGCCGCGGGGCCCCGTAACCGAAAAGCGCCGCCGACTGATCGCCCGTAACAATCCGCAAAGCGATGGGACGACCGCCGGTCCGCAGGCTGCCGAATCCATAGCGTGTTGGCACGCAGCGTGGCAGGGACGCACGCGGAATATCAAACAGCTCCAGCAGTCCGGAATCCCAGTCGCGGGCCTCCAGACTGTATAGCAGCGTGCGTGCGGCATTGGCAGGATCGACAAGGAACGAATGCTCCGCGGTCAGGCGATACACCAGGAAGCTTGCGAGCGGGCCGAAGCACAGATCGCCACGTGCGGACGCCTGACGTACCGCCGGCAGGTTCTCGAGACACCAGCGCAATTTGCTCGCTCCATAGTGCGGCGACAACCGCAGGCCGGTGCAAGCGTGGATCTGGGCCTCGTGCGACGCAAGTGACGCGACCCAATCACCGGTACGCCTGTCCTGCCAGCTGATTACCGGCGACAGAGGTTCACCGCTGCCACCGCGCCAGCATACAATGCTCGATCGCTGCGTTGCCAGGCCAGCAGCTACCACTTCCTCGGTTTTAAAGCCGGCAAGAGCCTGCTGGATACTCGAATCAACGCTGTGTAACACCT
This sequence comes from Pseudomonadota bacterium, assembly GCA_021785795.1. The sequence continues at coordinate 10,307 of JAJYEK010000105.1, read as the reverse complement.
CCTCCGGGTCCTGTTCGACCCAACCAGGATGGGGTTCGCGCGACTGCACCGGCCGGCTGCCATGACTGACAACGCGTCCGGCATGATCAAGCAGCAGCGCGCGGCTTGCATGCCCGCCCTGATCAATTGCGAGATATAGGGACGCGTGCGTGCCGGGCGCGCTCATCCTCGCGCCGGATTCAGTCGTCGCCCTTCATTACAGATGTCCAATCATAGGCGCCGCCGCCGCTCGCAAGAAACCATGGGTTGAGCAGTGACTCCTTGTTATAGATGAGGGGCTCCCCATCGGGGTTCGTAAGCCGGCCACCGGCAACCTCGAGGACGCATTGCGCTGCGGCTGTATCCCATTCGCTGGTCGGACCGAGCCGCGGATAGACGTCGGCGCTGCCTTCGGCAACCATGCAGATCTTGAGCGAGCTGCCGAGACTTGCGGTGTCATATTCGCCTTCCCGGACCTTGAGGCGCGCGAGAAATTTGCCGAGTTCCGGCCCCGGATGAGAACGACTAGCCACCACTGTGGCGCGGCCACCATCATAAACGCGCACGTGTATCTTGCGTCGCGTTCCGTCTGCCTCCTCCCGGAAAGCGCCGAGCCCCTGGCATGCCAGGTAGGTAACGCCCGACACCGGCACATGGACGACACCGAGAACCGGTCGCCTGCCTTCGATGAGTGCGATATTGACGGTGAATTCGCCGTTGCGGCTGGTAAACTCCCTAGTACCATCCAGCGGATCTACAAGCCAGTACTGATGCCAGCCTGCGCGTTCGCTGTAACCTACCTGCCTCTCTTCCTCGGATAGCAGAGGACGCGACGGCTTGAGGGCTGCGAGTTGCTCAGCGATCAATTGGTTAGCGGCAGTATCCGCTTCCGTAAGAGGCGAACCATCGGCCTTGCTGTCAACGCGGAAGTCGCGCCGGTATACATCGAGAATACGGTCCCCGGCTGCACGTGCGATCGCGACAATCTGCTCAATCTCCGCGCACCGATTCTGATCTCCCGCCACGCTACACCTCTCGGCGACCAGCAGCCCCGACTCGACCCGAATGCCGGCCATGTCGCAACACGGCAGGATCTTCCAGGACTACAATTATGGTAATCTCTATAGTACCAGTATGGCCGGACTGTAATCGGGCAGCTGAAATAGCTGCGCCGAACGTCCGCGATCCTTGTATAGAATATTATATCCTAGAGCGCTAACACATGATTGTCATTCAGGATGAAAAGGGTCTTCTAAAGGCCAGTGTCTTCGCCGAATTCACAGTTGCCGACTATCGCGAACTGGAAGACGCGATTGCGGGAAAGCTGAAGGCACACAGAAAACTGAATTTGCTGCTGGATCTGACCAACATGGCCGGCTTCACCCTGGACGTCGCCTGGGAAGATATCAAGTTTACGCGCAGCCACCCCCACGACTTTGCCCGAATAGCGGTGCTGACCAACGATCAGTGGAGAAGCTGGCTGGGATGGCTGGCAACCGCATTCACCGACGCGCAAATCAGCAGCTTCACTGATTCCGGTCCGGCAGAGGACTGGGCACGCGGCCGCTGAAAGCGGCTTGGCCACCAGATGTCACAACCTGCCACCCACGAGAACCGGATACTGTCCAGGGGGGCCGGCATGCCTCGTGCCGGGCGCCATCAATGTACAGTTCCGCCGGTACGACCCTGGCTGAAGGCTACCTCGTGCCAGAGCCCATTGCCTGCAAACCTCCCCAGGGGGCGGCGTAAAGTCAGTGACCAGGCGATCGCCAGACGCAACGCGCCGACCGCGTGACCTGTGGGTGGGTCCCCGGTACAGGTCCGCTTATTGTCCGGACTGCAGTCGACGACGCAATTCCCTGACAAGACCGGCAGCGTCGACGCCGCGTTGCACGCCGGCGCGATGCGGGGGCGACCAGGCGGAATCGGGATAAGTGGCGTCATCGACATAACGTGGAATAACATGCCAATGCAGGTGCGGCACCTGATTCCCGAGCGTCGCAAGGTTTATCTTATCGGGATGCATGACGGTACGCACCGCACGTTCTGCCGCAAACACAATGCGCATGAAGTGCGCGCGTTCCGCAGAAGCAAGGTCTGTCATCTCTTTCACATGGGCACCCCAGATGACGCGGCAGTAACCGGCGTGGTCTTCGTCGTCAACCAGAATGATGCGGCAGCGGCGGCCGTGCCACAGCACGTTTTCGTCGCTGGCCAGGCACATCGGACATGCGCCGGGCCGACTGGATACGTCTCTCGTCATCCGTAATGCTTCCGCTTCATAGCAGAAAGATCATTCCAGCTTCGGACCACTTCTGGCATGTGCGGCGCATCGATATCCAGACCCAGCACTCTAAGCACTGCGCTGCTCTCCACCCGCCGACCTGCTGTCATGAACAGTCCCTTTACCAGCGCTATGGCGCACAGCCGACCCTCCGTCTCGAAACGCTGTTCAATGTAGAAGTACTTCTCATCCCATGTTACCAGACGGGTCACCAGTTCGAACTTGCGCAGCGGTCGGAGCGGGCGAATGAAATTTATCTCAGCCGCACCCAACACCGGCATCCAGCGCGCCCGTACCATCGGCGTGAGCATTCCGGTCTGACCGAGCATATGGATGCGCCCAAGATCCATGAATGTCAGGTAGCGGCCGTTGTTCATGTGCATGTTGAGATCGCAGTCGAGCGGCGTCACTCGAAACGAAAGACGGGACGGCTCGAGCAGCTCATGCCGTCTCGAGAACAGCGTCCTGATCAGGACAGCCAGCAGCCGCAAATACAAATTCACGCGAATCCTCCGATATCGGAAAGCTTCGAGAAGCGCGTATAATGATACCTGCCGGCCGACTTCCCGGCACGGGCTGGCCAAGCGGGCGAGCCTTCAGGATCGGATCACCGGTCAAAGCGTCCATCTTTCGGGTTTTCGATAGCCAGACATAATCTGCCATTATGGTGAACTGGGAAATAGTTCGCACGGTCCTGCTCGACATGGACGGCACACTGCTCGATCTGCATTACGACAATCATTTCTGGCAGGTGCACGTTCCGCAACGTTTTGCGGAAAAAAACCGCCTTACGCTCGAAGCAGCGAAAGATGAGCTGTTTCCGCGTTTTCGTCGCGCCGAGGGCACGCTCGACTGGTACTGCGTGGATTACTGGAGCCGGGAACTCGATCTGGACATTCCGCTGCTCAAGCAGGAGGTTGCTCATCTGATCGCCGTGCGACCACACGTCACGGACTTTCTCGGCGCGGTACGCCACAGCGGAAGACGAATTGTTCTGGTAACCAACGCGCACAGCAAGAGCCTTTCCCTCAAATTGGATCGCACGAAACTGGCGGCCAATTTTGACGCCATAATATGCTCCCACGAACTCGGCATGCCTAAGGAACATGACCGGTTCTGGAACCACATGCAGGGCATCGAACCCTTCGACCGGCAGCAGACGCTGCTCGTGGACGACAGCATTCCAGTACTGCGCTCTGCCAAAAACTACGGCATCGCCCAGCTGCTGGCCGTCACGAATCCCGACTCCAGGGGCCCCGACAAGGAGGTTGGTGACTTTGTTGCGATTCGCTCGTTTCTTGAAATCATGCCCCGCTAGGGACTGAATGAGGGGATCGGCCACCGTGCAGCGCTGCCCGCCGGATACCACCGGGAGCGCCTGCGGTAGGCTCCGGCACCGGAGACGCTCCGACGGTAACCCGCACATGACAGACGGACGGGATGCCCGCTTTCAAGCAAAATCCGGGAACCACATGGTATGATGTAAGCGGGAAATGTTGGCCAATTTCGGATCTTCTTCCCGATTCGCTATAGAGATATGCGCATTCTTATGCCCGCTTTTGAGAACGCCCGCGTCCTGGTAGCCGGCGATCTCATGCTGGATCGATACTGGCATGGATCAGCGGCACGCATTTCGCCCGAGGCTCCGGTGCCGGTCGTGCTCGTGGAGCACATCGAGGAGCGACCAGGCGGTGCCGGAAACGTCGCCCTCAACGTCGCCGCACTCGGCAGCCAGGCAACCGTGCTCGGACTGACCGGCTTGGACGAGGCGGCCGATATCCTTGAGACCCGCCTTGTTGCTGCCGGCATACGCTGCCTGTTCCAGCGCCAGAGCGGGTTTTCCACGGTGACAAAGCTACGGGTGATGAGCCGGCACCAACAGCTGATCAGGCTGGACTTCGAAGACGGATTCAAGGGCTTCGATCCGGATTCTCTGCGTGCCGAATTCGCGCGTTGCCTGCCGGGCGTGGACATCGTCGTGCTCTCGGACTACGGAAAGGGCACTTTGCGGTCAGCGCGGGAGCTCATCGCCGTTGCACGTTCGGCCGGCAAGGTAGTGCTGGTAGACCCGAAAAGCCGGGATTTCAGCCATTACCGTGGCGCCAGCATTATTACGCCGAATCTTGCCGAGTTCGAAGCGGTCGTCGGACCCTGCTCGGGTGAACGCGACATAGTCGAAAAGGGCGTGGCGCTGCTGCGCACACATGGATTCGACGCGATACTCATCACACGGGGCGAACACGGAATGACGCTGATACGCGACGGCGCCGAGGAGTTTCATTTGCCAGCCCAGGCACGCGAGGTGTACGACGTCACTGGTGCCGGCGACACGGTGATTTCCGTGCTAGCGGTGGCGCTTGCAAGCGGCATGGAGATGGAAGCAGCCACTGCGCTGGCCAATCTGGCGGCGGGAATTTCGGTTGCCAAGCTCGGAGCTGCGACCGTGAGCGTCCCAGAACTGAGGCGGGCACTACAGGGCGAACAGGCACCGACGCGCGGTGTGATGACCGAGGAACAGCTGCAGGTCGCAGTGGACGATGCACGCGTGCATGGGGAGACGATCGTCATGACCAACGGCTGTTTCGACATATTGCACGCCGGACATGTCGCCTACCTCGAACAGGCTAGGCAGCTCGGCAGCCGGCTGATTGTGGCCGTCAATGATGATGAGTCGGTGCGACGACTCAAAGGCGAGGGCCGGCCGGTCAACGCACTCGAACGGCGCATGGCGGTTTTGGCGGGCCTTGCAGCCGTGGACTGGGTCGTTCCTTTTTCGGAGGACACACCAGAGCGGCTGATCTGCGATCTGGCGCCGGATTTCCTGGTAAAGGGTGGAGATTATCGGGCGGAGGACGTCGCGGGCTACGGCTGCGTTACGGCGCGCGGCGGCGAAGTACGGATTCTTCCCTATGAGAGCGGCTGCTCCACGAGCAACATCATTGCAGCCATACGCGGCGCTGGAAGCTGACGCCGAACACGCCATTCCGAGACGGTTCAACAATGGGAAAACAACGGTGATCATAGTAACCGGCGGTGCCGGCTTCATCGGCGCAAACCTGGTCGCGGCACTCAATGCGCGCGGGCGCCGCGACATGCTCGTGGTCGACAACCTCAGCAATGGCGTCAAATTCAGAAACCTTGCCGACTGCGAGATCTTCGACTACCAGGACAAGGAGGATTTTCTGCGGACGATCGCAGCCTCTAGAGAACTGGCCGAACCGGTCGAGGCGATTTTCCATTTGGGCGCTTGCTCCAGCACCACCGAATGGGATGGTCGCTACATGATGCGGAATAACTACGAGTATTCCAAAACGCTTCTACACTACTGCCTCGACAGGCGGGTTCCATTCATTTACGCGTCTTCAGCATCAGTCTATGGCGGAGGAATGGTATTTCGCGAGGATCGCGAGCTGGAAAATCCTCTCAATGTATACGGTTATTCAAAGTTTCTTTTCGACCAGTATGTTCGGCGCATCATGCCGGCAGCCACAAGCCAGGTGGTGGGCCTACGGTATTTCAATGTTTACGGACCGCGCGAGCAGCACAAGGGTTCCATGGCCAGCGTGGCTTATCACTTCAACAACCAGGTGCTCAGCGACGGCTGCGTTCGCCTGTTCGAAGGGGCCTACGGGTACGGCAACGGCGAGCAACGGAGAGATTTTGTCTACGTCGGCGATACTTGCCTGGTCAAACTCTGGTTTCTGGACCATCCCGCCCGTTCCGGGATTTTCAATGTGGGCACCGGGCGCAGCCAGAGTTTCAATGACGTAGCCCGAGCAGTCGTTGCCTGGCACGGGCGCGGCAAAATCGAATACGTCCCGTTTCCCGAACACCTGCGGGGACGCTACCAAAGCTTCACCCAGGCAGACATCAGTGCGCTGCGAGCGGCCGGCTACGGGGAACCATTCAAGACGGTGGAACAGGGTGTCCATGAATATATGGGCTGGCTTAACGGGAAACAGCCGGAGGCGACTGGAACACAGTCATGACCTATCGAGACAGATTGCTCAGTAATCTGAGGACTTCGATTGCTGCAAAACAGGAATTCATGCAGCGCGAAGAACAGATCGAGAGTTTTGGCCGTGCGGTGGAAACAGTGGTGCGTGCCTACCGCCATGGAGGCAGGTTGTACATCGCCGGCAATGGCGGATCGGCTGCGGATGCCCAGCACCTGGCTGCTGAATTCGTCGGGCGCCTCGGAACACGCGAACGTGCTTCGCTGGCGGCCGAAGCTCTTACCACCGATACTTCCACCCTTACAGCAATCGGCAATGACTACGGCTACGATCAGGTGTTTTCGCGCCAAGTGGCCGGCAAAATGCGCAGCCCCGACGTGTTTCTGGGCATCACCACTTCCGGAAACTCTCCCAACATACTGCGGGCGCTCGAACAGTGCCGGACAATGGCGCTGTCAAGCATCGTATTCTGCGGTCGCGACGGCGGTCAGGTACGGCAGCTGGCGGACCATTGCATCATTGCATCCGGGCACAACACAAGCACCATCCAGGAACTGCACATCGTTTTGGCGCACTCACTGTGCGAATGCGTGGAAGAAGCAATATTCGATGCGTAAGCGGCGGGCAACATATGCGCTCGCTCGCGACCGGATCTCGGCATGAACGATAGTGGGCCGCCCAAGTCCCGAAAGGCGGTGTTCCTCGACCGGGACGGCACGATCAATGTGGAGAAGAACTACCTCCACCGCCTCGCTGACTGGGAATGGATACCGGGAGCAGTCGATGCGATCCTGCGTCTCAATCGCGCCGCATACCTGGTCATCGTTGTGACTAACCAGGCAGGGATTGCGCGCGGGATGTATGGAGAGGAGGAAGTGCGCAGGCTCCATGATCAGATCGATGCGATGCTGGCGCCCTTGGGCGCGCGCATAGACGCCTACTACTACTGCCCCCATCACCCTGATTTCGGCGACCGGACCTCCTGTAGCTGCCGCAAGCCGGCGCCGGGCATGATCCTGCAGGCCCAACGGGACTGGGACATCGACCTGTCCCGCTCCTATATCGTGGGCGACAAGATCGCGGACATTGAGGCCGGCCTCGCCGCCGGGGTCACACCTATTTTGGTAGCCACCGGCTACGGCGCTAGATCACGGCCGACACTTGCCGCCGGGGTACGCTGCGTCAGCGACATCGGAGCCGCTGCCGAACTGATTCTGGGCTCGGACAGCTGAACGCCCGCGCCACACGCGCCAGCGGCGTGCGGTTTCCGAGACCTATTTGGCGCTCTTTTTCAGGCGCCGGTCCCAGTTCTTGAACTTCTTTCTGCAATACTTGAGCAATGAGCCATAATCGGGAAAGAACAATTCAAAATCATCAGCACCGGCCGGCCCCTCAAATTCACAGCCATCGTTCGAATGTTCGCGGCAAATCTGCGGGCGATTCTCGTAGATCCCGCAGCGGCCGTCAGCCAGAAGGTGCCCGCAGCGGTTGTTGACCAGCAGAAACCAGCCATCCTCATCCTTGTAGGCTTGGGTACTGTGGTGGGAAACTTGCCACAACAGCGTGTCGAAATCCTCCATGGACCGGGGCGTATCAAGCTGCTGGGTAAGGTACGTGCAGCAGGTGGAATTCGTGCAGAAGCCGCACTTGTTTTCTGGGGTAATTTCGACTTTGATTGGAATGGTGATTGCCTTGTTCATGACTTCCCGGCTGCCCGGAGAAAACGGCAGTGTAGCAGAAAGCTGCGGGGGCTTCATCGGGACTTCGAATCGAAATTCATCTCAGGCCAGACAGGGAGAGACGTAGGTGGAGAAAGTGCGACTTATTTCGGTGGCACTGCTGGCGGCGGTGATGCTTTCCGCGTGCGGTGGGTCAGCCGGACCCACTCCTATTACCTCGCATATCGTCACCCTCACCTGGGCGGCCAGCCATCAGAGCGGGGTCAATAGCGCGGGCGGCGGCTATCAGGTCCTGATAGACGGCAAGGTCTCCGCGACGGTTCCGTATGCTTCCGGGACCCTCGCGCCGACTACGGCGCAGGTTACGCTCAATACCGGCATTTACTCAGTGGCCGTCCGCGCCTATGCGGCGCTCGACGCCCAGGGCGGCAGTAGCGGCTCGTATAGCGCTCCCTCGCAGCTACTGTTGATCTCGGTGCCCTAAACCAAGGAGAGAAAGCGATGGTTGCAAGGATGGGCCTGCGCCGTCTTCTTGCCGTGCTCCTCGGCGGCATTGTTTTGGCGACTTTCTGCGCCGCCAGCGTCGCGGCCGGCACGCCCGCCGGCCAGTACGCACCGGGTCAGGTGCTGGTGAAGTTCAAGCCTTCCCTAACAAGTCAACAGCGGGCGGCGATGGTGTCGGCAATGGGTAGCGCGGCCCATACCAACTACCAGAGCCAGTGGGTGCGGGTCACACTCGGTCCCGGTCAGTCGGTGCGGCAGGCAGTGTCGGAATACCAGGGTGATCCGAACATTGAATACGCGCAGCCGAACTATATTTATCACGCCACCGCGCTCCCCGATGACCCGGAATTCGGCCAGCTCTGGGCATTCCAGAACACTGGGCAGGCGGTGTCCTTCGCTCCTGTGCAGGGCGAAGGCAGGATCGATCCGACCGACAACCCCGGCACGCCCGGCGATGACATGGACATCGTGCCCGCCTGGAATCACATCACGGACTGCAGCAGCGTGATCGTGGCGGTCGTCGACTCCGGCGTCAACTACAACCAGGAGGATCTCGCCGCCAACATGTGGAATGGTTCTGGCGTGACCTACAATGGATTCCCGCTCGTCAATCACGGCTACAATTTCGTCGACAACAACAATGATCCCATGGATTATCTGGGTCACGGCACCCATGTTGCCGGAATCATCGGTGCCGTAGGCAACAATGGCATCGGCACCACCGGCGTGTGCTGGAAGGCCAACATCATGGCCGTGCGCGTCCTGGACGCGAGCGGTTCCGGCACGACGTCGAATGTCGTTCAGGGCATCGATTTTGCGGTGGCGAACGGCGCCAAGGTGATCAATCTGAGCCTCGGCGGGGAAGGTCCGTTTGACCAGGCATTCAGCGATGCCATCACGAACGCCGAGAATCATGACGTGGTGGTCGTAGTAGCGGCAGGCAATAACGGCACCGACAACGACGCCGCCGGCAATAGCTTCTACCCTTGCGACTTCACCCAGCCGAACCTCATCTGCGTGGCAGCGCTGGATCAGAAGTTTGCGCTGGCCAGTTTCTCGGACTGGGGACCCACCAGCGTCGACGTGGGGGCGCCAGGCACGAATATCGTGAGCACCTATGCCGGCAACAACGGGGAGGTCACCGTCCCCTTTGCCAGCGGCTGGACCGAGACAAAAACCTCAGCGAGTAGCAATGGCTGGACCGCGGCCAATACCGGCCTCAGCGGCAGCACGCCGGTACCCATGCTGGTCGACCCTTCCGGCTGGCCGACCGGCCTGTATGCGCCCAATACCGACGATCGGGCCTATGCGACGTTCAATCTGAGCGGGGTGAACGCGGCGGTGGTCAATGCCAACCTCTACGCCAATGTCACCTCCGACGGATCGATCAGCCTGGCCTACAGTCCGAGCGGCGGCGACCCGTTCGCGCCGACGTCTCCGTACTACCTGTGGGGGCCCTATTACACCGACACCTCCCCGACGCAGCCCTCCGCGTCCAGCCTCTTTTCGATCAGCGCGGACATTTCCGCTTGCGCAACGGCGACCTGCACCATCGGCGTCGAGCTATCCACCGGCACGACCGCCGATTACGGGGCGGCACTTTACGGCCTCAGCGTCAATACGCTTACACTCACCACGAATGCCTACAACATTTTGAACGGCACCTCCATGGCTACGCCCGAGGTCACCGGACTTGCCGCCATGCTGCGCGCCTACAACCCGCAGGATAACTACAGCGATGTCGTGAACGCCATTGAGCTTGGCGGCAGGCCGGTCGCAAGCCTCGCGGGCATGACCACGTCTGGCAACGCCATCGACGTCATGAAATCGCTCGCCTACCTCAGCCCGCCGACCGGGCTTCAGGCCACCATAAAGTAGCGACATCCCATGACAGCCAGACCGCCG
>JAJYEK010000104.1 GCA_021785795.1 Pseudomonadota bacterium | reverse complement strand
CAGCCTGGCAGCAAGTTCGCGAAGATCCGGTTGGGCATGAGTCCGGGGGAAGTGGCGGGTCTTATCGGTCCCCCCACCAGTCAACACGGCCACATAACCGGCAAACAGTTTATTCCGTTCTATTTTGGCGGCGACGAGTACCGGACGGACTGGTTTTACCGCGGCGAGGGCGAACTGGTTTTTTCCCAGGCGAGTTTTGGTGCTTCAGCCGAGAAACTCATTTATATCTGGGTCGATATGCACTCGACGGGTTACACCAAGTAACAGACCCGACTCCAGGGAGGGACGCGGGCGGGCTTTATCCGCGCCCCTTCCGGGCAGTTCCCGGACCCTATGGCGGCTCTTCGTGGGCCGCATGACCCATGACCCGCTCCACTCAGGTCCCGGAAGAGCGCCGCGAGCCGCTGGGCCTGCACCGGGCCTGGTACGGCTTGCACTCGCTACATGGCGTGAGCCTCGAAGAGTTCGGTAAAACGTTTCCTTGTCCTGGGTCCGGGCCATCAGGATCTGTTTGACCCCGCACTTTGGGCCGTCTACCCGTGGGATATCGGCCCCGATCGAGGTCTTCCCTTGCATCGTATGAGACGGTGGCAGCGTCGCGGACAGGTATCGTAACCGGGCCCCACGGCCTCGCATTCAGGGCAGTGCAGCGGCATATCTGGCGGCCACCCAAAGCACACCGGTATGTCGCTTAAAGCCGGGCAGTTCCTGAGGGTTCTTGTTTTGCCACCGCCGTGACTTGCCGCGGCGCCGTACATGCCAAAAGCTTTTGGTACAGTTCAGGTATCACGCCGCGGGGCGTCCTGCTCGCACAGGCGCCTCCCTTGCCCACACGAAAGCCCGAAGACTCTCTCGTTTAGACCAATACCAGATCCGTGCATAGAGCGATTGCCAGTCTGGCGCGGAGCATCGTTTTGCGTGTTGCGCGTATTCCGGTGCTGGTGCATTCGTTGGCGGCAGCGGGGTGTGCAGTCACATGGCGGCGCGTCCCGCGCCGGGTCACGCAGGGCACTGGTCTTTTCTTCCCTGGGGATCAAGGGGGTGCTGAATGCAAACCGTTTTTTTTCAATGGATAAGCGTGCAGACGGGCCACGCGCGGCATTCGGACACGATCCAGAAAGGGTAAGTGTAGAGTGCGGCAGGGAACTAAGTACGCTTGCGGAAATATCGTGTGCTCGTATACTGGATAATCAAGGCTGTTGTGTGCCGGGGTGCATGCGGGTATCGGGAAGGAAGCGCTCCTCCATTGCGGCAACCTTCGAATGGATAAGGAGGTACGGTATGGGTCTGCACGAAGTAACCCCGGTGGAGCACGATCTCGTTGCCACCGCGCAGGCGATGATGCAGGCGGGCAAGGGAATACTCGCCATGGACGAAAGCACCCCAACCAGCAGTCGGCGGTTTGCCAAGCTCGGGATTCCTCAGACCGTGGACGCGCGGCGTGCCTGGCGGGAGCTGATTTTGACGACGCCCGGACTCGGAGACTACATCAGCAGCGCAATTCTGTACGACGAAACCATACGGCAGGCGGCGGCGGATGGAACACCGTTTCTGATGGTGTTGGCAAAAGCGGGCATTGTGCCGGGAATCAAGGTGGACGCGGGTGCCAAGGAGCTAGCTGCGCACCCGGGAGAGAAGGTTACGGAGGGGCTCGACCGGCTCCGGGAGCGTCTTGCCGAATACCGGAACATGGGCGCGAGGTTCGCCAAATGGCGTGCCGTGATTGCGATTGGAAAGGGGATCCCGAGCCGCGCGTGTCTCGAGGCGAATGCGCATGGGCTTGCGCGCTATGCCGCGCTGTGCCAGGAAGCGGGGATCGTGCCGATCGTAGAGCCCGAAGTGCTCATGGACGGCGACCACACCCTGCAGCGGTGTGCCGAGGTTACGGAAGCCGCGCTGCATACGGTTTTTGAAGAGCTTTACCGGCAAGCTGTGTTTCTTGAGGGCATGATACTAAAGCCCAACATGGTGCTGTCGGGTGCTGACTGTCCGGTGCAGGCCGGCGTGGAAGAGGTGGCGGATGCTACGGTGAACGTCCTGTTGCGGGCCGTGCCCGCGGCGGTGCCTGGTGTGGCCTTCCTTTCGGGTGGCCAGAGTGCGGAACTCGCCTCGCTGCGTCTGAACGCCATGAACGTCCGGTGGCGCGGGAAAGCCCCCTGGGTTTTGACCTTTTCTTTTTCCCGGGCCATTCAACAGCCGGCCATGGAGCTCTGGCGAGGTGATGCGAGCCGGGTTGCGGCAGCCCAGAGAGTGCTACACCATCGGGCCCTGTGTAATGGCATGGCCCGCCGCGGGGAATACCGGCCGGACATGGAAGCAGTCTGATCTGCTGGCTGCGTCTTTGCGCCAAGGCTTTGCCCCGTGCATGCCCCTAAGGATGGCCGCCACGGCATGGGCAGAGGCAAACACCGACAGGGGCCATCGGCAGACCCCGGAACGGGCTGCGCGATGAGAGGCGAAGGGTCCGCGCGGTCAGGGAACGGGCGCCCGGCGCCACGCATTCTGTGCACGGCCGGTGCCAGGCCTGCCCGACAGTTACCCTTCCGGTCATGTCACGGCCGTGTTCTCCGCCGGGGTCTTTGCGACTGGTGATGCCGGATTCATGACCAATGCGCGGGATTGGTGACGCACACGGCTCATCCCGCGCAGCACGACAGCCGCGCGACATCTTTCGTGAAGGTTTGTGCCGCCAGTTTCAATCCTTCGACCATGGTCAGATAAGGGAAGAGCTGGTCAGCCACCTCCTGCACCGTCATGCGGTTGCGCACCGCCAGCGCCGCCGTCTGGATCAGTTCGCCCGCCTCGGCGGCGACTGCCTGCACGCCGAGCAACCGTCCCGTTTTGGCATCAGCGACCAATTTGATAAATCCGCGTGTGTCGAAGTTGGCAAGCGCGCGCGGCACATTGTCAAGGGTCAGTGTGCGGCTGTCGGTTGCGATGCCCGCCTGCTGCGCCTGCTGTTCGCTCAGGCCTACCGTGGCCACCTGGGGGTCGGTGAACACAACGGCTGGCATGGCGGTGAGGTCGAGCCTGGCCTCGCCGCCGGTCATGTTGATCGCGGCGCGCGTGCCACCGGCGGCGGCCACATACACGAACTGCGGCCGGTCGGTGCAGTCGCCGGCGGCGTAGATGTGCGTGACGCCCGTGCGCAGACCATCATCCACGGTGATGGCGCCGCGCGAGTCCGTTTTCACGCCGGCCGCTCCCAGGTTCAGGTCCCGCGTGTTCGGGCTGCGGCCCGTGGCTACCAAAAGCTGTTCTGCGCGCAACTCGCTTTGGGGCAGCGTCAGCACAAACTGTTCTCCGGTGTAGGTAACGCGTTGGGTCTGCGTGTGCTCGAGCACGTCGATGGCCTCATCGCGCAAGGCAGCGGCGAGTACCGCGCCGATTGCCGGGTCCTCTTGGTGGAGAAGCGTGTGCCGGGCGAGGATCGTGACCTGGCTACCGAGCCGGGCGAAGGCCTGCGCCAGCTCCACCGCCACCACAGAGGCGCCGATGACAGCCAGCCGCTTGGGGATTGTGGCGCTTTCCAGCGCCTGGGTGGAAGTCCAGTATGGCGTACCCTCAAGCCCCGGCAGTGCCGGAACCGCAGCGCTCGCGCCCGTTGCGATCAGGCAGCGGTCGAAGACGACCTCGCGGTTGCCACCGTCATTCAGGGCCACATCCAGGGTGTGCGCGTCACGAAAACGCGCGTTGCCGCGCAAGACCTTGATGGCCGGAGTGCTCGCCAGAATGCTTTCATATTTGGCATCGCGCAGTTCGTCGACACGGTGTTGTTGCTGGGCCAGCAAGGCGGCGCGCAGCACGCGGGAGGGTGCGGGCGGCAGTCCGGCATCGAAGGGACTTTCACGGCGCAGGTGCGCAATGTGCGCCGCGCGGATCATGATCTTGGAGGGGACACAGCCGACGTTGACGCATGTGCCGCCCACGGTGCCGCGCTCAATGAGCGTAACGCGCGCGCCGCGTTCGACCGCTTTCAGCGCGCACGCCATGGCGGCCCCGCCGCTGCCGATCACCGCGATGTGCAGACCTTGTCCGTCACCGGATGGCACGTCGCCATCTCCTTGCGGGAGCGTGCCGTAGCCGTGCGCGGCCACCGCGTCGGCCAGTTTCTGGATGGGCACATCACTCTTTAGGACGATTCGTGCCGAGGCATCCGGGTAGGAAACCCGCGCCTCGAGCACGCCTGGCACCTCTTCAAGCGCCTTGCGCACGTGCGCGGCGCAACTGTCACAGGTCATGCCGGTTATGCGCAGCGTGGTCGTCGTATCCTCGTTCATGGATTCCTCCTGCGTGCCGGGACCGTCAGGCGTGTGGGGGTTGTGTTTCGCGGTTGTCTGTGGCGCAGCGGCGGTTCGCCGGGTTGATCATGTCCCAGAGGGAGGCAAGGAACATCACTGTCAGTCCGGTGTAGAAAATGTCGCGCGCCAGATTTTTGGCAAGAAAATGATGCGTCAGACCGAATACGCCAATCAGCGCCAGTACGGGGCCGATCGAGCCTGTCAGGGTGCGCCGCCACTGGTGGTGCGAGAACCAGCCGGCCCATGTGGCCAAAAGCGCCATCGCGGCGAAAGCGGGGATAAGCCAATGCACGAAAAGACCCTCCCAATGGCTGAGAAAGCCCAATCCGATCGCGGCGCCGAGGCTCGCTGCGGCAGGGAAGCACAGGGCGCAGCTGAAGCTGCCGACAATGGCGCCGATGACGCCGGTTTTATCGATGATGCGAGTGATCGCGGACATGGTTGGCTCCTCCTTAGGTGAGTGCGCAGATCGCCCGGGCAGGCGGTATCTGTGCTAAACTTAATGCCGTACCAAGGTACGGAGTCAACTCCTCATGGATCACCGGGGGCATCCCTTGACCATCGGCGGCCTGGCGGCGGCGGTTGGTGTCAACGTCGAGACCATTCGCTTCTATCAGCGCAAGGGGCTGCTGCCGGTGCCGCCCCGTCCGCCTGGCGGGATCCGGCGTTACACACCAGGAGACATGGCGCGGCTCAAATTCATCAAGTCGGCACAAAGGCTCGGGTTCAGTCTGGAGGAAATCCGCCACCTGTTGCGGCTTGATGAAGGCATGCAGTGTCACGCGGCAGCCGACCTGGCCGCGCATCATCTGCGCGATGTGCGCACGCGGCTACAGGATCTAAGCCGCATTGAGGCGACGCTGGCTGCGCTGCTTGAGCGGTGCAGTCAAGGCATCGAGAAGGTGGCCTGTCCTTTGATCGCAGCGCTTCACGCCGAGGAAACGGACAGAAGTTAAATGCGCACGGAGCCTATCGGCGTGGGTCTTTCTTGCGGGAATGTCCGGGCAGTGTCATCAGGTCGAGTGCCATTGCGGCCGGGCTTTAGCGAGGCTTTCTTTCGGTTGCAGCCCGAAGGATTGTGCGGCATTGCGGCTTTCAGGCCGCCCGGGTGTGGCATCCTCGATGTAGTCGCGTGTCCCGGGCGAGGGTCCGTTCATACGGGGTTCGCCCTTTACCGTTTGCACTTTTCATCCATGTCTTTGGGCCGTTGGGTCTGGTATCGGTGGCGTGCGGCGCCGGCGAAACGCAGGTC
Organism: Pseudomonadota bacterium; assembly: GCA_021785795.1. The sequence continues at coordinate 6,510 of JAJYEK010000104.1, read as the reverse complement.
CAAGTCGTCGGTGCGGAACAGGCGGTTTAAGGTGCTGCCTGGGCGGTTCTCTTCATCCCGCCTTTGCGTGTATCGGGTGCGGGCGGCAAGCGGATCGTAGGATGGCAGGCTGACGGAAGACTGCAGGCGGCCTGCGCAAGAGATGGATGCAGGGGAGGTTGCCCGCGCGGACCCGCCGCTCATCTCGCCTGGGGTGGCCGACGATCCGCTGCGCATAAGCCGGCTTGATTGCGCCAGTGATCAGGCCGGTTGCGCGCATCCAGCGGGATGACGCGATGCCGCGCAGCCCGGGAGAAAGGCAAAGACAGAGGCCACGCCCGTGCTTGTGATAGCAGCCATCCGCGCCAACCCGACATTCAAGGCGCGCGCTGGTTTCCGCTCTGTGGAGGACCAACGGACAATACGCTCCCTGTGCCCGATGTGCGGATCATTCGTAGCACGATCTGGTGCACACTACCCTCATGTTTAGTGGAGCGATCAAAGCCGGTTTGGGACAAACGCGCACGAGGGTATTGGCTATGTCGTCACACGCTCACGGGCAGGACGCCAATACGGTGGGGTGCCGGTCCGCGACATCGCCAGTCCCTTCGGTGCGCAGCCTATGCCAAGCCGTGAGCCCCAACAGGATCATCCAGAGACCGGACCGGTAACGGCGAATCTGAGGGCTGGTGTGACTTCGGTACACCGAAGCGCGCAAGGAAACAGGATTGCGTCGCGCAACGCGGGCGGACACTTAAGTGTCCGCCCCTTGTCAAACGTAAAGAGCGCCGGTCCAATCGCGCAAGGAGTCAAGACCATGGCCACAAGCATACCCACTCAGTCCAAAACCGTGCCGCCCCAAACGGCGGCGCAGGCAAATCTGCCCGTAACCGCGGAAGAACGTTATCGCATGATCACGGAGGCCGCCTATTTCCTTGCGGAAAAGCGCGGCTTTGCGGGTGGCGACATGGCTCAGGATTGGCGGCAGGCCGAAGCGCAGATCGATCGGATGCTGCGCGAACAGGGCCGTCTGCCCAATCCGGTCACCGGCCAAATCGAGCAGCGCGTGCAAGAGGCGTTTGCCGCCGATCCGGCAACGATCGCAGCGCAGGTGCGCGCGATCACGCTAGATGCACTCAGGCACGGCAATCTGGACATCAATGCCTTCCGGCATGTGATGACGGCGGTCATCCAGGGCGCTCGTGAAGGTGTTGTCCCTTTGGGTGACGCGGGTACCCGGGCACTGAAAGAGGCGATGCGCGGTCTGGATGAGGCCCTCGCGGGCGCCGCGGAAGCCGCGCAGCTCGCTATCATGGAAGCCGCCGGGCGCACCAAGGACTTCTCGCAACAGGGATTGAGGCGGGCGGCCGACGATCTTGCCACCCTGCAGACACTATTCGCCGAAACCCTGCAGGACGCTGCGCGCAATACCCAGGGCGCCGTCCGATCCACGTTCAATGAACTGGCCGAAGACGCACGCAGCAGCGGTTCCGTCGTGAGCGAGCGGGTAAGGGATGCGCTTGCCCAGCTGTCCAAGACGCTGACGACGACAGCCCGTAGCCAGGTGCAGAAAGGGCAGGAGACCCTGCGCCACGAAACGGCACTGCTTGCCGGATTGGCCGCGGGTTTGCTGCAAGGCATCGCCGCGCGACTGCAATCGAAAAGCGATCAGACAAAACATTGAGGCCGCGCGCCCTTTGGATGTCGGGCGCGATCTTGCCGCGGGCATGACGCGGACACGATCCCGGTTTGTCGCAGCCCGCGGAATGTGGGTGGAATAAACCGGCCCCGTCCCGCGCTGGCGCAAGCCGAAGGTAGGCGTGGCCGCGGGGAGATCCATCACGGAAGGTGTCACGGTCTGTAGTCCTGCATTCTTGCGTTCCATTGCCTCTTGGCGGCCTGTCTGGCATGCACATCGTTTCGGGTTTGCCACTGCGCAACCGATGCGGGCTTTTGTGGCAAGCGAAGTGAAGGCGCGTAACCTCGCGGGTGCCGCGCGGTTTCCGGCAGGATGAATACGCGGGCAGACGCGAGCAGCCCATCTGCCAGGATGGGCCCGCAGGCGACCCTGTCGGGACGCCGCGCGCCATGGACGACCTCTGTGGTGCTTGACCCGTAAGTCAGTACGCCCGAACCTTTTCCTGCGGGGGTTCGTCTGCCAGCGGAGGTTTTTCCCGTCAGTGTGCGCGGCCGTGGGTCACGGTATTGCGGCTACGGGGAAGACCGGCGCGGCGATCGGCGCTTTTATTCCGCCCCTTGTGCTGGTCAGGCTCGGATTACCCCTGACACTCGGTCTGTTGGCCCCCCGTTTCCCTTGCCGGGGTGTTTCTGACCGTGCGGGTGATTTCCGCGATGCGGGGCCAGTTGTTGGGCACGCTCGAAATGATCCATGACGAGGCCAGGCATTGCCGTGGCGGACAACCGGAGAAATGCCGGATCAATGTTCGCCACCTGAATAACGGTGTGTTACCCGAGTAGACGCGCGGGATACCTTCAGTGACGGGTGATCTCTCTGCCTGAGGAAACGCCGCGAATCACAAGGATTCAAGGAGAGAGGATTCGACCCTTGGCGGGGCGGCCATGGTCATTTGTCTGTCGGCGGGTTGCGCGCCTTTATCCTCACTGCCGCCCTTTTGACATTATATCAATATCTCATGTAGTCTTGAACGATGGAGAAAGAACAGGCCATTCGAATCTTCGAGTCCTTTTCCTCTGGAGTGCGGCTCGATATCTATCGGTTGCTGGTGCGCGAAAGCCCGGCAGGGCTGGTCGCCGGGCAGATCGGGGCCGCGTTGGGTCTGGCATCCAACAAGGCCTCTTTTCACTTAAAGGAAATGACCTATGCGGGACTGCTGACTGTGACCGCCGAGGGGCGATTCCAGCGTTACCGGGCGCAGCTTGCCCTCGTACAGGATCTGATCGCCTTTTTGACGGCGGAATGCTGTGCCGGACATCCCGACCGGTGCTTTATTGCGCCAAACCCCTGCCTGAAGGAGACCAGTATGGTCTGCGTGGAACACAAACCCATGAATATCCTTTTTCTGTGTACCGGCAATTCCTGCCGCTCCGTTCTGGCCGAGGCCGTTTTCCGGCATTTGGCGCCGCCGGGTTTTCAGGTCATGAGCGCAGGCAGCCACCCAACCGGTTTTGTGCATCCGCGGGCGCTTGCGCTCCTCGAGCGGGAAGGCATCGCGACCAGTGGTCTTCACAGCAAATCCTGGGAGGCCCTTCCCCTGATTCCAGACATTGTCATCACGCTCTGTGCGAGCGCAGCAGGCGAGACCTGTCCCGCTTATATGGGGCCGGCTCTGCGCGCTCATTGGGGTGTGGATGACCCGGCGCACGCAGCCGGCAGTGAAGCGGAGAAGGATAAGGCGTTTCGCGACGCCTATCGAATCATCCGCCGGCGTATAGAAACCTTTCTGGCTTTGCCCAGGGTGGGCCTCGAGCCGGATCGTGCCCGCCTGCAAGCGGCCCTCGATAGTATTGGTGAGCGCGTGGCGTAACACACGATAGGGTCACTTTGGAACAGCAAGGAGTCAACTTATGAAAACCATTCAAGTCTACGATCCGGCGCTGTGTTGCAGTACCGGCGTGTGCGGGGTCGAGGTCGATCAGGCGTTGGTGAGTTTCGCAGCCGACGTGGAGTGGGCCCGGGGCAACGGCGCCCGTATCGAGCGCTTTAATCTGGCCCAGCAGCCCATGGCCTTCGCGGAGAACGCCAGCGTCAAGGAGTTCCTTGAGCGTTCGGGACACGACGCGTTGCCCTTGATCCTGGTCGACGGTGCGGTGGCTTTGGCTGGTCGTTATCCGCGTCGTGCCGAGCTCGCGCGCTGGGCGGATATCACGCAGTCCGCTGGTGAAGACAAGCCGTCGGAATGTTGTTCAGGCGGCTGCTGCGGCTAATGGGACCGGGCGTCATGCAATTTCTCAAGGAGCCGCCTCGTTTTGTGTTCTTCACCGGCAAAGGGGGTGTTGGCAAGACGTCCCTGTCTTGCGCCACCGCCATCCATCTGGCGGAGCAGGGCAGGCGGGTGCTCCTTGTCAGTACCGATCCGGCCTCCAATATCGGTCAGGTATTCGGCCAGACCATCGGCGATACGATCACGCCGGTCAGCGGAGCACAAGGACTGGATGCGCTGGAAATCGATCCGCAGGCGGCCGCCGGGGCCTATCGTCAGCGTATTGTCGGCCCCGTGCGGGGCGTGTTGCCGGAAGCCGTCGTCGCGAGTATTGAGGAACAGCTTTCCGGAGCTTGTACAACAGAGATCGCGGCCTTTGACGAATTTACAGCCCTTTTGACCGACCCCACGCTGACCGGAACTTATCAGCACATCATTTTTGATACGGCCCCTACGGGTCACACCATCCGCTTGCTGCAGCTGCCCGGCGCCTGGAGCGGTTTCCTGGAGGCGGGCCAAGGCGATGCTTCGTGTCTTGGCCCGCTTGCGGGCCTTGAAAAGCAGCGCATTCAGTACAAGGCGGCGGTCGAAGCCCTGGCCAGTCCCTTGTTGACGCGGCTCGTGCTAGTCGCGCGCCCCCAGCAGGCCGCCCTGCGCGAGGTGGCCCGCACCCGGGAAGAGCTCGCGGCCATTGGTTTTACGCAGCAGTATCTCGTCATAAATGGCATTCTGCCCTCTGCCGAAGCCGCCGGTGATCCGCTGGCCGCCGCTCTCTGGCAACGGGAACAGGCAGCACTGAACGCGATTCCCGAAGGCTTGAAGACACTGCCTCGGGACTCTATCCCGCTCAAGGCCTTCAATCTGGTCAGCCTGGAGGCGTTGCGCCAGTTGTTGACGGACGCGCCATCATCACCGCAAGTCTCCGGCGACGCACCCATTGCTCTGGACGAGCCCCGATTGGCGGATCTGGTCGACGACATCGCCGCTGATGGACAGGGACTGGTGATGCTGATGGGAAAAGGCGGTGTCGGCAAGACCACGTTGGCAGCAGCCATCGCAGTGGAGCTCGCCCGTCGCGGCTTGCCGGTGCATTTGACCACCTCGGATCCGGCAGCGCACCTGACGGAAACCTTAAATGTTTCCCTGGACCATCTCACCGTAAGCCGGATCGATCCGCAGGCCGAGACCGCGCATTATCGCCAGCATGTGCTGGAGACGAAGGGCGCGCAACTTGATGCGCAGGGCCGTACCCTGCTGGAAGAGGATCTGCGTTCTCCCTGCACCGAGGAAATCGCCGTCTTCCAGGCGTTCTCGCGCGTCCTTCATGAAGCCGGCAAGAAATTTGTTGTTATGGACACCGCACCGACCGGGCACACCTTGCTTTTGCTTGACGCCGCGGGCGCTTATCATCGTGAAATGACCCGCCAGATGGGCAATAGGGGCATGTCTTTCGCAACACCCATGATGCGGTTGCAGAACCCGAAGAAAACGAAGGTTCTCGTTGTGACACTGGCGGAGACGACACCTGTTCTGGAAGCCGCCCATCTGCAGGCTGACTTGCGGCGCGCGGGCATCGAACCCTGGGCATGGATCATCAATACCAGTGTGGCGGCCGCTTCCGTCAGATCCCCCTTGCTGCGGCAGAGAGCTGTAAGCGAACTCCAGGAAATCCATGGGGTGGCAACGCAATACACCACCCGCTACGCGGTGGTGCCGCTGTTAAAAGAAGAGCCGGTCGGTGCCGAGCGTCTGCGCGCACTCATTTATTCGCGGTCTTAGGCAAGCGAGCCTGTTTATTGTGGCTCTGTCGAGGCGCACGCGGATTGACGGGCTTGCGGGGGGGCTCATCTGGATGGTCCAGAAGCCGTGGTCTTCGGTTCTGTCCGATTGTTTTCCCGGCATTGGTCTGATGTTGTGAGACTGGACAACGCCGCAGTCGTGCCCTCCGGTTTCCAGTTCGTCGGGTTGATCTGCCTGTGCCGCATCGCGATGCGGTATCTAGATGCCCGTTTTACTACAGGGCCAGACTCTGGCCTTTAGATCCCGCGTAATGGACGTTGGCTTTCTTCGTTCAATCGGTCTCCGGAGAGGAAAGGGTGCGACCCGATGCGGGCCACCACGAGAGGCTGATGGCGAGCGTCATGAGCAATGCTGCGACCCCGACCGCGCTGAGGCCGCCAGCGCTCAGGGAGGCCAGCGCTCAGGGAGGCCAGCGCTCAGGGAGGCCAGCGCTCAGGGAGGCCAGCGCTCAGGGAGGCCAGCGCTCAGGGAGGCCAGCGCCGCGCCGCCGGCAATGGTCAGAACCGCGGCGATCACATCCGAACCGAGATCGGCAAGGCCTATCAGTGCGCCCCGTTCGTTGGTGCGGGCATATTCGGCTAATGCCCCAAGCCCCGCAACCCAGGCGAGGCACCATCCGACCCCGACAGCGAACAGCAAGCCGGCGATATTGATCACGTCAACTGACATCAGGCCGAGTCCGGCGGTGGCGACGGCCACAAGAGCGAGACCGCCAACCACGAGACGTATATGGACCCCTTCTCGTTTGCAAGCACTCCGTTCTCTGGCAGGTAGGATCGACTGCTCACGTATATCCGGCCTCTTCCTGCAGCATCGAGCTATCGATGTC
>JAJYEK010000014.1 GCA_021785795.1 Pseudomonadota bacterium | reverse complement strand
AGCACCACGGCGGCGAAAACGATCATCATGCCGTGCGCGGCCTTTGCCTCCTGCTTGTAGGCGCCGCCCAGCGTGTAGTAGACCCCATGCGGAACCACCTTGGTCAGGATCTTCTTCACCGACGTGATGGTCGTACTCAAGGCCAGTTCGCCGCTGGTCTCGGCCGTAACCGGAATGATCTGCGCGAGATTCCTCCGGAAGAGCGCAGGTTGCCCGTACACGAACTTGACCGCGGCCACCGACCCCAACGGGAAGGTGCGCCTGTTTGGCGCCCGGATCAGGAGGTTCTTGATATCCGTGCGGTTCAACCGGCTGTATTCCCGGAAGCGCCCATTCTGCGGCTGCGACCAGATCCGTACTCCGACAGGCTGAACTACTCCCATGTAGTCCGTGACGACGTCGCCCCGGAGATACCTGGCGACCTGATCCTTGATGTCGGACACGGTAAGGTCGTTCATGGCGGCCTGCGCCTCGTTGACGTGGATATTGAGCGCGTCGCCGGTGGGAAGGGTGCCCGGATTCACCGATGACGGTTGAATGCCGGGGGCGTGCGCGATCGCATCTGCGACCTTCGTGGCCACGCCAGGCAGAACATCCGGGTTCTTCGCGCTCAGATTGATCACCACAGGCTGGCGCCGACCGACCATGTCCCCGATCATGTCGCTCAGGAGCTGATGGGTGTCGTAGTTCAACCCCGGGACTGCGGCGTCGATCTTCTTCCGGATCTGGGCCATCACGGTCCAGATCGGTGGCCGCCTGGACGGCGGAACCAGCTCGACGAAGAAGTCGCCTTGGTAAGGCAGGTTGAGGTCGCCTCCCAGGCCGGCTCCAGTACGGCGCGAGAAGGTATCCACGTATGGGTCCTTCTTGAGGATTGCCTCGACAGTCTCGAGTTCCCGATTGGTCTCCACCAGCGACGTGCTGGGTGCGGTCTGATAATCCAGCACGAAGCCGCCCTCGTCCATCTTCGGAAGGAATGCTGAGCCGACGTGCCGTTGGCCAACATAACCAACACCGGCGACAACGCCGAGGATGGCGATAGCCAGCCACGGCCTTGCGAAGAGCCGGCCCAGCAGGCGCACATGGAGACGGCGCATCCAGTTATCCTTGTTGTGGGACGGATCGTGCCACTTCTTGAAGTCGATGAGACCGCGGGCCATCACCGGCACCAGGAGGACCGTGAAGGCGAAGGAGATGATCAGAGATGACGCCATCGTGATCGACAGGAACTTGAAGAACGCCCCTGTCAGCCCGGAGAGAAACGCCAGCGGGATGAACATGATGATGGTGGCCACGCTGGACCCGGTCAGGGGCGCCAGAAACTCCCGCGCCGCACCGAACACGGCCCGGTGCGGCTGATCCGTTCCAGGCACGCCGGCACGGCGCGAAATATGTTCAACCATGACGATAGCGTCGTCGATCAGCAGACCAATTGCGGCGGCAATGCCGCCGAGCGTCATGATATTGAACGTCATCCCGAATGCGATCAGCAGCACACAGGTGGTCAGCACCGACATCGGCACGGTGATCATCGCCACCAACGCCGCCCGCCAGTTGCGCAGGAATCCGAGCACCACGCACGCGGCAAAGACGAGGCCGATGACGATCGCCTCTTCCATGGCGCCGATCGATGAGCTGACGAGATCAGTCTGGTCGTACCACTTGTGGACGATGATCCCCTTTGGCTCCTTCTTCATGAAGGCATCGAGCTTCGCGATGACCTCTTTCTTCAGCTTCAGCGAGTCCGCGTTGTCCTGCTGGAAAACGTTGATGTTGACCGACGGCTGTCCATCGTTGTCCACCAGCAGCCACTGCGGAATCGATCCCATCTCCACCCTGGCGATGTCGCCCAGGCGCACTATGTCGCCATGCTTCGTGCGCAGGGTGACGTTGCGGACCGATCGGATGGATCTGAACGGGTTGTTCGCCAGCACCAGGTAAAGCAGGTCGTTGTCTTCGAGCCGACCTACGGCAGACAACGAGTTCGACCCCGATATGGCTTTGGCAACGTCGCTCGGCGTCAGCCCATACGTCTGGAGTTGCTCGGGGCTGACGTATACCTCGACCTCATTGGTTTGTCCGCCGAGCGTACTGACTTTCCTGATGCCCGGGATTCCGGTCAGTAGCGGTGCGATCTGGTACTTGGCAATGGTTTGCAGCTCGGCAGGCGGCACCGTGTTGGAGATCAACGCAAAGGAGACGAACGGCATGAGCGCGTTGGGCGCCATCTGGAGCGCGTGGTAGGCCGTCCCCGCGGGCAGATCCGGCAATTTCTGCGCGAACGCCGTCTCGACTCGCAGGAGCGCATTCGTCATGTTGTGGCCCCACGGGAAATCGACGTAGATCTGGGCCGATCCGCGGGTGGTGGTCGATTCGACGTTGACCGCGCCTGGCACGGCACGCGCTACCTTCTCCAGCGGCTCCGTCACCTTGATCAGCATGGTTTTGGCCGGCATCTTGCCGCTGTCGACCTCGATGCGGATCCGCGGGAAGCTGACGGTCGGGAACAGCTGGATCGGGAGATTGATCGCCGCCACCGCTCCCGCGAGGGTCGCTGCAAATGCGGTAAACAGGAGAGAGCGCCAGTGGCGCTCCACCATTTCGACGAAGTTCATTGCGCGCCCTTCCCGATCGATGCATTGCCGGGCCGGCGCGTGCCGGCACTTTCTCCCGCGGCCCGTATCTTCGTCCCGTTCTCGAGCTCATAGTTGCCGGTGCCGACCACGGGGGCCCCGGCAACGAGCTCGCCTTCGACCAGGTCCTGGTGACCTTGCGAAGTGATTACGGTAACCGGGACAAGCCGGGCGACGCCATGAATCGACTGCACGATGTAGGTCTGTCCACTCGTGTCGAGCAAGATAGCCTCGTGCGGGACGACATACCCCTGTCTTACCCCGGTATCGATCACGACTTTGCCCGTCTGTCCCGTGAGCAACGGGCCGTCCGGCAGCGAGATCTCGATGGGGACGAGGCCGTTTGCCGTCGACACTACGGACCCGCACAGGACCACCTTGCCATGAAAGACCCCGCTGCCGCTGAACGGAGTAATGACAGCTTCGTCGCCATTTTTGATCGCCGCGGCTTCCGCAGGCACCACGCCGGTCTTGAATACCAGATCAGTTGGGCGGGCAAGTTCGATTACTGGCGCACCCTGCGCAACGAACGACCCGGAAATCGCGCCAATGCTCATGACGACGGCGTCAAACGGCGCCTTCAGTGTATTTGGACCGTTCGCACCCTCCTCCTGCAGCGTCTCCAGGGTCGTCTCTGCATCCGCCTCCGTCTTTTCGTCCCGCGCCAGCTGGGCTGACGTTTCAAGATGGGCGGCGGCCAGCTGACGACTCCGTGCCAGGAGCTGCCGGGCAACTTTGAGCGCCAGCTTGGCCTGCCTGTAGCTTGAGCGCGTCCCCGGGCTTGGGACCAGCGTCAGGAGGGGTGCGCCTTTGGTAACCCTCTCGCCATCCTGAACCTCGATGTTGCTTACCCGGGTGGCAACCGGCACGGAAAGAGTTTCCCGCGCCTTCCGGGACGGCACCACCCTCCCGTAGGTGGTGACGGACGTGGGGAGGCTCCCCGTGCGCAGGGGGATCAGGTTTACCGCCACACTGACAGCGCTGCCACCGTCCGCAAGGACGGTTCTCGGGCCCACGATGGTCGCGCACACCGCCACAAGGGCGATAAGGGAAAGCTTCTTCATGGCTGTTTCACTTTGTCGGAAGAGACGAGCATCGTTTCGGGAAAGCCGGTGCCAAGTTCGATCGAGAGGGCCAGGGTAGTCTCGTCGAGCGCCCGCTGGTAGTTGAGCACGTCCAGCCGGCGCTCGAGCGCCGTTGTCTGATAGTCCGTCAGAGCGCGCTCGTCGAGGTTTCCTTCCTCAAAGGCCTGCAGCGCAGAGGCTGCGAGCGAGCCCGCTTCCCCCGCAGCAGACCGCGCTTCTCTGAGGTCGGACTGGATCGTCCGTATGCGTGCGATAATGGCTTTGCTGGTACCCACTGCGTCGTCAAGCCGCGCCTGATAATCGGCATGGAGCTGGGCGCGGGTCGCCCGGGCCGAGGCTATTTCCGCTTGGTTGCGGTTAAAGATGGGCAGACTCATGGTGATGATTGGCCCCATCGAGTAGACGCGCGACGTATCCCAGCCTCCGGCCGGCCCGATGGCGAAGGCGGGGAACTGTCCCAAAATTGCTTCACGCACATCCTGATCCGACGCTTGGTACCCGAGCCGTAGCGCCACGAGATCCGGCCGGCGCTTGGGCAGCGTCTCGATCAGGGAATTGACGTTATCCGGCAAACTGACCGGAGCCGGCGCGGCGATCGCAAAATGCGCCGACGGATCAAGGCCGATCAGCGCGTCGAGATTCTGCCAGTCCGTTATAAGCGTCATCCGGATGGTAGCGATGGCGGTTTCGGCACGGGCCTTGGCGGCCAGCAGCGGCGCCTCGGCCGACAGCGTGAGGTTGCCGGCCGCTATGGCCGCACGCACCTGGTTTACCTCGCCATCCAGAAGGCTGAGCTCTTTACCGCGGATTTTCAGCCGGCGCTCATCGGCATAAATATCCACGGCAAGCAGACGCGCCCGCTGCGCGACCAACCAGTCCTGCCACAGCAGGTTCGCCTTGACCTGCCCAAGCCGGGCTTTGGCAGCCTGGACGCGGGGACTGTACGTGACGATCGACCGGACATCCTGCGAGACGGAGGCGGCTAGCGAGTTGCTGGTTCCCGGACCGCCCAGATAAAACTCGTAATCAACGCTGAGCGAGGGATTGGGCAGAATCGTCGCGGCGAGCAGGCCTGCCCGGGCTGCGCTGAGTTGCCCCGACTGAGCGGCGAGAGACGGGCTGTTGAGCACCGCGATCAGTCCGACTTCATCAGCTGAGAGCGGCTTTCCCGGATCGATCTTCGTCGGGCCCTTATTCGGCCCCCCGGACGGCACCGTGAGATCAAGCTGCTCAAGGCTCGCCTTGAGATTTGCGCTTTTCGCCAGCGGCAACGCCTGATAGGTGGCGCAGCCGCCCAGCAAAAGGGCGAGCCCGATTGCGCCTGCGCGAAAAAGTCGGCTTGACCTCATGATAGGCAACCTTAAAGACTGAAATTTCCCATTCGTGAATCGCGATATGCCTTTACACGAACTTGACGGATCAGTGCGCAGCACGAAATCCGTTCGCATTAAATTACCCGCCTGACCAGGACCCGCATCCGGGCCGCCGATCGGCCCGCACCCCCGTTTCGGGCAATCCGCGTCCTGCCCGTCTTCGCCAGCGCGGCGAAGACGACACCGGGCCGCAGGCAGTACGGCGCCCGGACCGGCTGCGCGGGGCAATTCCCGGGCACACGTCCACGACGCTTCGCAGGGACTGATGATTTCCGCATAAACCGAATAATAGTCAACCGCGAAGAACCCGACCTCGGGATCCGGTGCCGCGCGGCGCATCCGACGGCTGCCGGTTACGCGGCGGCAGATCCGCCGGGTGCTGTGGATTTCCACCACGCTGGATCGGCGGCAACCGGCCACCGAATTTGGGTTGTCAGGCACACGGGCCACTGCAGGGCAGAACCGATAGCGTCGCACGTCCCGCCCCGGGCTTGCGCCGCAACGCCCTCCCGCGACTGGGGGGTTAGAGACAGGGCGCCGGTGTTTGTTCACTGCGAGGCCGGACCCTGCCGGCGGCATCGTCCCAGCATCCGCGCTTCTGCTACGTCGATGGATAACTAAAATATAGTCTCCGTACCTTAAGAATTCCTGAAGCGCCGCGGCAGCCCGGCGCCGAAACAGGTCCTTGACGGACGCTGCTGAGTCCCCTGACCTACTCAGAGTACGACCAGGCCTGGTCACCCAGTTTCCGGTGTAAGGAACCGCCAATTGCGTCGACTAATCTATCGGACGCGAGGCATCTGCGCCCCGCGCTTCCGGCACTTCACACATCCGCAATTGCGGGAAGGAGATCAATTTTCAGCGGAACGTTGGCGGCCAGGCACCGACAAGATACATGGCACGCATGGACAGCATGCACAGCATGCAGGGCACGGAACTGCGGATCGCACCAGTTCTCGGTTATCTTCTCGATTCAACTTCTATTGAGGATGGTTTCTAAATGAAAGCAACGTCGTTTTCTACCGGCACTCGCGCGCTGCTGCTCGCGTTTTCCTTGTTCATGCTGGCCCCGGTGCAAGCGGCAAACCGTTCCCCGCTTCCGGGGACCATTACCGTTCACAGCCGCTATGGTTTCCGTACGCTGGTACAACGGCTCACACAGTCCATCACCGCAAACCACATGGTGCTGGTCGCCCGCGCAAGCGCCAGTCGCGGCGCCGCGGCGCGGGGAATAAGGATCCCCGGCAACGAAGTCCTGATGGTGTTCCGCAACGACTACGCCGTGCGTATGCTCGCCGCGAGCATCCCGGCTGGCATCGAGGCGCCGCTACGCCTGTATGTAACCGAAGAACCCGACGGCACAGCGAGCGTGACCTACCGCCGGCCGAGCGCTGTTTTCGCGCCGTATGGCAGCCCCAAACTCGATGCCATGGCCGCTGAACTCGACCCGATCTTCGCGAAGATCGTCTCTGATGCGGTCGGCCGCTAGGCTGACTTCGCGGATTCGCAGGGTTGGACCCGGCCGCCTGGGCGGCGGTGAATTGCGGAGGGGGCGACTGGGCGGGCAGACCGGGCTGTCCGGGCAGCCGCCGCTACAACCCCGCAGAATGCGCCGGAATTGGGAAGCACACGATTACGGGCAACCCCAACCTGAATGGCATTGCTAGCAGTTATGGAGCGCGCCGGAATCTAACCATGCGCAGGCATTTGCGCCGCTTTACCAGGCTTACTCATGCGTTCAGCAAGAAGCTGGAAAACCACACGCACGCAATCAGCCTGTATTGCAGGTTCTATAACTTCTGCAAAATCCACAAAACGCCGCGCGTAACCCCGGCCATGGCAGCGGGAATTACCGACCACGTTTGAGATATCATTGACGTGGTCCGATTAATTCCGGAAGAACATCCGAAGAATGCGCGGACCGTACAAACAGAAAAGTCCGGAATGAACCCTTACCAGACCTCGGCCACGCTTGGCGGACCTGCCCGGAATATCTTATGATTGGGCAATGCAACCACCGCTGAGCGCTGTGTCCCGGCTTTGCCTGCTTTTGCTTTGCGGGGTTCTGGCCGCAGCGGGGCCTGCCCTGGCGCAGGGACGGGACTCGGTGTTCCTCCAGAACCTTACCTGGACCGAATTGCGGCAGGACATCCGGGCCGGGAAAACCACCATCCTTATCCCCATCGGCGGGACCGAACAGAACGGACCCGACATGGCGCTCGGCAAGCACAACCTGCGTGCACGCCTGCTGTCGGAACGCATCGCATTGCGCCTGGGCAATGCGCTGGTCGCGCCGGTCCTGGCGTACGTTCCGGAGGGCCATATCCATCCGCCCACGGGACATATGGGATTCCCGGGCACGATCACCATCCCGGTCGGCGCTTTCGAACAGACGCTCGAGTACGCGGCCCGCAGTTTCAAGCATGCGGGGTTCCAGGACATCGTCTTCCTGGGGGATCACGGCGGCTACCAACAATACGAGACTATAGTGGCCGACCGGCTGAATCGCAGGTGGGCACGGACCACGGTGCGCGCGCATGCCCTGCGGACCTATTATCGTGTCACCCAGACCGAATATGTACGGACCCTGCGGCGACTGGGCTACAGCGACCGGCAGATCGGAACCCACGCCGGACTCGCGGACACCTCGCTGACCCTGGCGCTCGACCCCCGTCTGGTGCGGCTGCGGGCGCTGCGCTCGGGACCGGAACCCGGTCCGGCGGAAGGCGTCTACGGAGATCCGCGCCGCTCCAGCGCGGCGCTGGGACAGCTGGGCGTGGCGGAAATAGTATCGCGGACGGTGGCGGCAATTCGGCGCGACACCGTCCGGCGCGCACGACCCGGCACTGGCCGCCCAATTAATTCGAGACTGACAGAGGAACATTAAGCATGTGCAAGCGCACAGATGGTGGCAACGTCGTCCGGACCCTGTGCCGGGCGCTGATTCTGGGGTTGTGGGGGTGGGCGGCCGGTGCCAGCCCTGCCCCGCTGCCGGCGATCCATACCGTGCCGGGGATGCCGCCGGTGGTCGATCCGCGCAACCTGTACAGCGAGACCGCGGCGGGAGACCTCAGTCCCGCCGTCGCGGGTGCACTGCCGCGCGTCTACGTCCCGGATGTCTCGTCGGACGACGTCTACGTGATCGATCCGGCCACGCTCAAGGTGGTCGATCGTTTCAAGGTCGGCATCAACCCGCAGCATATCGTTCCATCGTGGGACCTCAAGACACTGTGGGTGACGAACAACGCCGAAGGACGCACCGACGGCAGCCTCACGCCGATCAATCCCCGGACCGCCAAGCCGGGCCGCGCCATTCCGGTTGATGACCCGTACAACATGTACTTCACGCCGGATGGCCGCTCGGCGATCGTCGTGGCCGAAGCGCGCAAGCGCCTGGATTTCCGCAACCCCCACACCATGGCGCTGCAGTATTCCATACCCACTCCGGGATGCAACGGCATCGATCACGGCGAATTCTCGATCGACGGCCGCTACGCGATCTTCACCTGCGAATTCGACGGCAGCCTGGCGAAGGTGGACCTCGTGCACCGCAAGGTCGTCGGCTATCTGCGACTGGCGCGCCACAGCCGGCCGCAGGACATCCGCATCGCGCCCGACGGCAGCGTATTCTATGTCGCCGACCTCGTGGCCAACGGCGTGTTCATCGTCGACGGCAACGCCTTCCGAGAGGTCGGCTTCATTCCCACCGGCGTCGGAGCGCATGGGCTCTATCCCAGCCGCAACGGCAAGGATCTGTACGTAGCCAACCGTGGCTCGAATACCATTCCGGCTCCGGCCCACGGCCCGGGCAGCATATCGGTCATCGATTTCGCCACGCGCAAGGTCGTGGCCAACTGGCCGATTCCAGGCGGCGGCAGCCCGGACATGGGAAACGTGAGCGCGGACGGCCGATATCTCTGGCTATCCGGCCGGTTTGACAACGTCGTCTACCGGTTCAACACGACCACCGGCCATGTCCGGAGCATTCCGGTGGGCCGGGAACCGCACGGGCTGACGGTGTGGCCGCAGCCGGGCCGCTACTCGCTCGGTCATACCGGGAACATGCGCTAGCCGCCGGGCGGCGGCGAGAGCGCTATGCGCGGGCGGCTATCTGCGCCAGCACCTTTTCCACGACCTTGCCGCGCGCGACGAGCTGCGTCGCGCCGGCGGCCCGCGCCTGGCGAAAGATGTCGGCGTCCACATGCGGACCGAAAGCGAGAATCTCTGCAGTGGGATGCGTGTCGCGCAGGTGCCGGATGCGCTCGAGCGCATCCCTGGAACCAAGATCCACCACGACCAAATCGGGATCGTCCGCCGAGCCGTCCCTGAGCAGCTGCGCGCCCGCTGATTTCCAGCGCGACTCGATGCGCACGCGGCTCATCAGATCATCGGACAGCAGCAGGATCTTCATGGCGCTCGGCGCTGCTCCGGATGCGGTCCGGGCGACGCGGAGGCAGGATCAGTCACATCGTGGGCCCGCGCCGCGGCGCTTCCCGGCGAGCGTCCTTCCACCAGCATGGGCATGATCACGAGCGGCACGCCGCGCAGGTGAAGCTTGCGCTGGATCGCCAGCGCCGTGTAATTGTGCAGCAGGCGTGTAAGCCAGTTCTCGCGGCGGAATACCAGCGTGCCGGCGAAGAACACGCTGCCCGGAAAACGCTCCAGGGTCCGGTCGGCCAGCTGCAGGGCAACCTCCACCGGATCCGTGCCGAATCCGACGTAACCGGTCGCGGCCAGGCCGTGCGCACGGCAGAAATTCACGTAGTTGTCGATCTGCTCGTCGGCATTCTGCCGCAGACGCTCGATGGTCTCGTCCTCCTTGAATCCGGCGGTGTCCACCTCGCCCACCGTAAGGAACACGAAGTTCTTGAATCGGCCCGGAAACAGACGTTGCGAGTTGAGCAGCGTGTGAATGCCGATTCCGCGGTAGCTCGAAACGAAAAAGACCGCGGCCGGCTCGCCTTCCGCAAGCTGCGGCGCGGTGATCGGACCGGCTGGTGCCGGAAGCAAGGTCAGCACCTCATCCAGCGACTCGAGCTGGTGGTGCACCATGTCGTAGTGCCGGCTCACGAGCACGCACAGGCCGATCAAGGACCCGGTCACCAGGCTTGTAACCCAGCCGCCCTGATCGAATTTCTCCATGAGCGTAACCACCAGGATGCTCGCGGTCACCACCAGTCCGAGCAGCGACAGCGGCAGGCGCCAGCGCCATCCCGGCTCGGTGCCGCGGTGCCGCCACCAATAGACACATAGTCCGAGCAGCGTGAGGGTGAAGGTGAGGAACACGTTGATGCTGTACAGCACGACCAGCAATTCGACCCGGCCGGCGGTCGCCAGCAGGATGATGAGCGCGGCCAGGCCCATGAGGAGGATGCCGTTCTTCGTCACCAGCCGGTCCGAGAGCTGCGAGAAGCGGTGCGGCAGCCAGTGGTCCACAGCCATGTTCGCAAGCACCGCCGGACCGCCCAGATAGCCGGTGTTCGCGGCCACGAACAGCAGCGCCGCCTCGAGCAACATGGTAACGACCATCACGATGTGGCCCGCGTTCACCCCGCCAAAGCGCCAGCCTGACAGGATCGCGGAGAACACCACCGCATTGAGGGTCTCTCCCGCCACCGGCCGCACGTTCCACAGCAGATACAGAAAAATGATGCCGCCTGCGGTAAACGACAGCGACAGCGCCATGTAGAACATGGTCCACTTGCCGGTGTGTACCCGCGGCTCCTTCAGCACATTGACGCTGTTGGAGACCGCCTCGATACCGGTATAGGTACCACCGCCCAGGGCATAGGCCCGCATGATCACTGCCACCGCCCCGACCCAACCCAGGTCGTGCGTCATGGTGCTGAATTGCCCGATGCTGTTACGCAGCACTCCGGAGAGGTCCTGCGCGTGCCGCCCCACTCCGTACAGGATCAGGAACACGTGGGTGAACACGAAGCCCAGAAACAGGGGCAGCAGCACCCGGATCGACTCCTTTACGCCACGCAGATTCAGCACCAGGAGCACGACCAACAGCAGGATCTTTGTTTCCAGGCCGTAGGCGTCCCAGGCGCGCGGCAGAAAACTGAACAGGGCATCCACGCCAGCCGCGATCGAGATGGCGATCGTCAGCATGTAGTCGACCACCAGGGCGCTTCCCGAGACCAGGCCCACATGCCGCCCGAGCAGACGGGTCGCCACCTTGTAGCCGCCCCCGCCGCTCGGAAAGAGCTCGATCACCTGGTTGTAGGCGGTGGCGATGATGAAGACGGTGAGTGCCGTGGCAACGGCGAGGAAGATTGCGGGGTCGGTGTGCGGCAACAGGGCCCGGAAGGATTCCTCCGGACCGTAGCAGGAGGAGGACAGTCCGTCGGCGCCCAGGCCCACCCAGGCGAGGAAGGCGACCAGGGTGATGTGCTGGCGGGTCTGGGGCGACAGCGGATCGCGGGGCGGTCCCAGCACCAGCATCCGCAGAAAATGCAGCACCCGCATCACGGGCGAGGCGTCTTCGCCTACCGCTGGTGATGCCGGAATTGAATTTTCAGGCCCGTTTGTATCAGACATTGCCCCGAATCAGGATGAGCCCGGCGGGCCACAAACCCGGCGGGGGTGGGCATTATGCAAAAAACCTGCGGGAAATGGGATATCCCGTGGTCACCTGCGTGCATCTGCCATCCATGGGTTGGGATCGGCGCGGCACAACAACCTGTATTTTCGGCAGGTTGCCGGAAACCGGGCTTCGGCAGCCGCGGGTCGGGCGCGCGCAGCCAAGGCCAGCGGATCCGGAAGATTTTCCGGTCCCGCGCGGCACGTCTGGATATGCAGAACCCCGCCGGGGCGGGGTTCTGCAGTACTGTCTGGTCGGTTCGGTCAGAAAGTCCGGACGCAGTCCGGACAGGCCGGCCTCAGCGTGGCACGACCTTGGTAGCCTGCATGCCTTTCGGACCCTTGGTGGATTCAAACTCCACCTGCTGGCCCTCGGCAAGGCTCTTGAATCCATCCCCTTGGACAACGGAGAAATGCACGAACACATCCGCGCTGCCATCTTTCGGGGTGATAAAGCCAAAACCCTTCGCGTCGTTGAACCACTTTACGGTACCGCTTTGCATAATTACCTCGCGTTCCTCGGAACATGAACGGGGAAATCCCGGATGAATGGGGCTGAAGAAGAGACTAAGAAAGGTGGCACTGCCAGCTCACTGCAAAGCATGGGACGACAACCGGTCTTGAGTACAGCTGCTTCAACGCCCTCCCGGCCAAACCACCACCGGGGCCGGTCGGGAATACTACGCAAACCGGCATCTGGTTGCAAGCAACTGCAACAGGGGTGGAAATCGCCCGTCCACGGGAACAGCGACACCCGGGGTACCGGCGCCGGCCGGCCTCCACATGGACCCGGCCGAGGGCCTGGAACACAATAGCCCATACCCAGCCCCAACAGTGCGCGGGCCTTCCGCGCGGGAATAGACAGCCGGTGCGATCCCCGTACTCCCCCATTCAGCTCATCCTGTTCCTCCTCGCCGTGGGTCTCCTGGTCGCCCTGGTGCAGCTGGGAGTGCTGTCGATCGCATTCGGCAAGCTCGGCCTGTCTCCGGGTTCGGCCGTCCTGCTGCTGTGCACCTCACTGTTCGGCAGCGCCCTCAACCTGCCGCTGTTCTCGCTGAAAACCGAGGCGCCGCCGGACGCGGCGCTGCCACCACCCTTGCGCGGCCTGCTGCGCCAGGTGATCCGTGACTATCACGGCAGGACGCTCATTGCCGTGAACGTCGGGGGCGGCCTGGTACCGACCTGGTTCTCGCTGTACCTGTTCTTCCACCATCGGTTGCCGGTATGGCAGGTGTTGCTATCGATCGCGATTGTCGCCGCAATCAGTCACCGGTTGAGCCGGCCGATACGCGGGGTTGGAATCGGCATGCCGGTCTTCGTGGCGCCGGTCTGCGCGGCGCTGGTCGCCCTGATCATGAATCCCACCGAGGCCGCTCCGCTCGCATACATCTGCGGCACGCTCGGAGTCCTGATCGGCGCCGACCTGCTCAGGCTGCGCGACATTCGGCGCATGGGCGCCCCGATCGCTTCAATCGGCGGCGCCGGAACCTTCGACGGGATCTTTATCACGGGCATCGTGGCGGTACTGCTCGCCTGAGCGCCGGACACCGCCGCGGGCGTCGCGCGCCGGAACGCCTGGAAACACCGATCCTGGCTTATGGGCAGGGCGGGCCGGACGGCAGAAGCCTGCGCCCGGACCGCGGGGCCAGGCAGCTATCGCGCGATCCTCCTGGCAGCTTGCGGCATCCCGCCTGCGAGGAGGCGGTCAGCGGGTGTCCTGACCGCTACCGGCGTAGCGGCTGCGATAACGCATCACCCGACGCACGTAGGTTTGGGTTTCCCTGAAGGGCGGCACGCCTCCGTAGCGCAGAACCGCGCCCGGACCGGCGTTGTACGCCGCGAGCGCCAATCGGTGGTTGCCATTGAACTCTACCAGCAGATCCCTGAGATAGTGGACTCCGGCACGCACATTCTGTTTCGGATCAAAGACGTCGCGCACACCAAAGTGCGCAGCGGTGGCGGGCATGAGCTGCATCAGGCCGGAAGCGCCCTTGGGCGAGACCGCATCGGGATCAAAACCAGATTCGGCGTGCACGACCGCCTTGACCAGCGCCACGCTCAGATGCGCGGCGGCGGCGTCGCGCCGGATCAGCCGATCGTAGGGACGAGGACTTGCTGGCGCAGCTGCAACCCCGCGCTGCGCCAGCAGCGCACCCAGACCGCGGATCGAACTGCTCTCCCGGATGAGCTGGTAGCTGCGACGACCCAGGAGATGGTCCGAGAGCAGCCGGGAACCGTCCGGTCTCTGGTAGACATACCACTGCGCGTGCGCCGCTGGAACCAGTCCAAGCCCGGCCGCAGCCACCGCCGCCATGACCCACCGTTGCGCGTTTCGCGGTCCGGGCACCATGCCGCGATCCCCCCTGTGTCGTCGCAGGACGTATGGAATTTTTCCGGGAGAACCTGCATTTCCTGTGCCACTGCGCCGGCCTGTGGCCGGGGATTTCCATCGGGGGGCGCGGCAAGTGCCTGAATCGATGGGCGTCAATCGTCCCTGCGGACGGACCCTCCGGTACCGGGACCGGGACCGGAAACGACAGGATCAGGACACCAAGCCCGGTTCCCGCGGCCGCTGGCGACCGAAAGCCGTCACTGCCCCGCATATGCATCGGGGCCGCTATTCGATTAGAATGCTCTTCTATTCTAATCATCCGTGACTGCAAGCACCCAGCCTGCCCCGTCTTTTCCGACTGTCTGAAACCGTCAAAGCAAGAGGAGTCAGCCCTGTGAGTATCGTGACAATCACCAACGAGAACTTCAACGACACCATCAACAACAACGGCATGGTCATGCTGGATTTCTGGGCCCCGTGGTGCGGACCATGCCGGTCCTTCGCGCCGGTGTTCGAGCAGGCGTCCGAGCAGCACCCGGATGTCGTGTTCGCAAAGATCAACACCGAGGAGCAGCAGGAACTTGCCGCCGCATTCCAGATCCGGTCCATTCCGACGCTGATGATATTCCGCGACCAGATCATCATCTTTTCGCAGGCGGGTTCCCTGCCAGCCAACGCGCTGGAAGACCTGATTGGCAAAGCCAAGGCGCTCGACATGGATACGGTACGCAGCCAGATCGAGTCGAAGAAGGCCCAGGCAGGCGGCACGGATTGAGGCCCGCCGGCGGTACCGTGGACGGGCGGTACTGCGGACCGCTCAGGCGAAAGCCGGCAGATAAGGACCCGTGCCGTCTTCGATCTTCAGAAGGCCGACAAACTCGCTGAGATCGTGGAAGTCGAGTAAGGCGTGTACCGGCATGTCGAATGCCTGGGCGATCTTCTCGATGTTGTCGAGACCGGCGTTGATCTCCGCCCGCTCGACGTGGCCGATATAATTGCGGTGCACGCCGCTTAGTTCGGCCAGTACTTCTTGCGACCAGCCGCGCGCTGCCCGCAGCAGGCGCACGCGCCGCGCAAGCAGGTCTCGTGAGGTCTGAGAATTCAAATCGGTCATCGAAAGCTCCTTCGATCGGATAGACCGTCTTCCATCTGCCAACCCACCATGCCGGGCGCAAGACGCGGCGTCCCCGGGCTCGCCGGCCGCCTGCTGCCGGCCCGGCCCTGCGTTTTCTGGCCCCGATGTCCCGGGCGATGATACCCGTGGGACCCGACTGAGACAACCGGAGTCCGGAGAGGCTGCGCCGTCCACCGCCGGACATCGCGAAGCGCGTGGCGGCGTCTCAGTCTACCCACGCCCGCGCATTGCGGAACATCCGCATCCAGGGGCCGTCGTCCTGCCAGTGATCCGGCCGCCAGGAATTGGATACTGCGCGCACCACGCGCTCGGGATGGGGCATGAGAACGGTGAAGCGGCCATCGGGCGTAGTCAGACCCGTAATGCCCCGGGGCGAGCCGTTCGGATTGGCCGGGTACGTCTCGGCCGGGGCGCCGCGGTTATCCATGAAGCGCAGCGCGATCTGGCTGGCGCCCAGCACACCATCGAGGTCGGCGGCATCCCGAAACTCCGCCCGGCCCTCGCCATGTGCCACCACGACCGGAAGGAATGATCCGACCATGCCGCGGAAGAAGATCGAGGGATTCTGCGGGATCTGCACCATGCACACGCGCGCCTCGAACTGCTCGGAGGTGTTGCGGACAAAGCGCGGCCAGCGCCCGGCTCCGGGAATCAGCTCGCGCAGGCCGGACATCATCTGGCAGCCGTTGCACACGCCCAGCGCGAAGCTGTCGGAACGG
Organism: Pseudomonadota bacterium; assembly: GCA_021785795.1. The sequence continues at coordinate 35,566 of JAJYEK010000014.1, read as the reverse complement.
GCAAAGAATGCGCTGAACTCGTCACGCGCACGGGCATTGAACAGGATCGATTTCGCCCAGCCTTCCCCGGCTCCGAGCACATCGCCATAGGAGAATCCGCCGCAGGCCGCGAAGCCCCGGAAGTCGGCGAGCCGCACCCGGCCGTCAATGATGTCGCTCATGGTCACGTCCACGGCACGGAAGCCGGCGCGGTCGAAAGCTGCCGCCATCTCCACCTGGCCGTTCACCCCCTGTTCGCGCAGGATCGCGACCGGCGGACGGACGCCGCGGGCGATGTAAGGGGCTGCGATGTCCTCTTCCGGATCGAAACTCGGGTGGGCGCTCAGCCCCGGATCCGTATCGTCCAGGATGCGGTCGTATTCCTCCTGGGCGCACTGGGGATTGTCGCGCAGACTCTGCATGCGGTAGCTCGTCTCGGTCCAGATCCGCTGCAGATTGACGCGACTGTCGCTGAACACGACGCGACCGTTGCGTTCGAAGCTGATCCGGTCATCCCCGCTGATCGAACCGATGCGACGGGTGTAGCGCAGCAGCCCGGCCTTCTTGAAAGCACCGAGTATGCCGTCGCGCCGCTCGCGCGGAACCTGCAGCACCGCGCCCAGCTCCTCGTTGAAGAGCGCCGCCACCGGGTCGCGCCCGAGATCGCTCAGATCGATCGATACGCCGGTGCGCCCGCAGAAGGCCATCTCGCAGATCGTGGCAAACAGGCCGCCGTCGGACCGGTCATGGTAGGCAAGCAGGAACCCGAGCTCGTTGAGCGCCTGGATCACCGCAAAGAACAGCTTGAGCACGCGTGGGTCATCGACATCCGGCACCTCGTCCCCGGACTGCTTGTATACCTGGGCCAGCGCCGATCCGCCGAGGCGATTCTTGCCCTTCCCGAGATCGATCAGTATGAGGTCGGTCACCCCGCGGTCCGTGCGCAGCTGCGGAGTCAGCGTCTTGCGCACGTCCATCACCGGCGCAAACGCCGACACGATGAGCGACAACGGCGCGGTCACTGCACGCTCGGCGCCGCCGGCATCGCGCCATACGGTCTTCATGGACATGGAATCCTTGCCTACGGGAATGCTGATGCCGAGCGCCGGACACAGCTCCGCGGCGACGGCGCGCACGGTGTCGTAGAGGGCGGCATCCTCGCCGGGATGGCCGGCGGCGGCCATCCAGTTGGCAGAGAGCTTGACGTCCGGAAGCTTCTCGATGCGCGCGGCCGCGATGTTGGTGAGCGCTTCCCCGACCGCCATGCGTCCGCTCGCCGCCGGATCGACCAGCGCTACCGGCGTGCGCTCCCCCAGGGCCATGGCCTCGCCGGTGTAGCCGTGGTATCCGGTCGCGGTCACCGCCACATCCGCCACCGGTACCTGCCATGGGCCGACCATCTGGTCGCGGCACACCAGCCCGCCGACGCTGCGGTCCCCGATGGTCACAAGGAATCCCTTGTGGGCGACGGCCGGCAGGCGCAGCACGCGCCGCGCTGCCTCGGAAATTTCGATGCCGGTGGTGCTGAACGCGGCGTTCCGCCGGCGTATGCGCCGCACGTCGCGCACCATGCGCGGGGGCTTTCCAAGCAGCAGCGCGATGTCCATGTCGATCGGGCGCGCCGCGCGCTGCGCCAGCGGGTCGGTGCCGGCAGCTGCGCCGAAATAGCTGTCCTCCACCACCAGGCGCGGCTCCAGGGTGGCGTGGCCAATCACCGCGGCCGGGCAGCGTTCACGCTCGCACAGCGCCTGAAACGCCGCCAGCCGGCCCGCATCCACCGCCACAACGTAGCGCTCCTGCGCCTCATTGCACCAGATCTGCATGGGCGACATGCCGCGCTGGTCGTTGGGCACGCTGCGCAGCTCGAACTGGCCGCCCAGCCCCGCGTCGTTGATGAGCTCGGGCACGGCGTTCGACAGGCCGCCGGCGCCGACGTCGTGGATCGAGAGGATCGGGGTGTCGGCGCCGAGCGCCCAGCACTGGTCGATCACTTCCTGGCAGCGTCGCTGCATCTCGGGGTTGCCGCGCTGGACCGAGGCGAAGTCGAGCTCCTCGCTGCTCCTGCCGGTCGCGACACTGGATGCCGCGCCCCCGCCGAGCCCGATCAACATGGCCGGACCGCCCAGCACGATGATGCACGCGCCGGCGGAGAATGGGGTCTTGTGCACATGCTGGGCACGTATGTTGCCGATGCCGCCGGCCAGCATGATCGGCTTATGGTAGCCGCGGACCTCACCGCCGACGGTTTCCTCGTAGGTGCGGAAGTAGCCGCCGATGTTCGGCCGGCCGAATTCGTTGTTGAAGGAGGCCCCGCCGAGCGGTCCGTCGATCATGATCTCGAGGGCGCTCGCGATGCGCGCGGGCTTGCCGTGATCCGTCTCCCACGGCTGTTCCGAACCGGGAATGCGCAGGTTGGACACTGAAAATCCGGTGATGCCCGCCTTTGGCCTGGCCCCGCGTCCGGTCGCCCCTTCGTCGCGGATTTCACCACCGCTGCCGGTCGCGGCTCCGGGGAAGGGCGAGATCGCAGTCGGATGATTGTGCGTCTCGACCTTCATCAGGATATGGGTGTCATCCGGATGGTAGGCGTATTCATGCGATACCGGATCGGGGAAGAAGCGCCCGGCATGGAAGCCCTCGATCACCGCGGCATTGTCGCGGTACGCAACCAGCGTGCCGCGGGCATGCAGCTCGTGGGTGCTGCGGATCATCGCAAACAGCGAGTGCTCCTGGCGGGTTCCGTCTATGATCCACTCGGCATTGAAAATCTTGTGCCGGCAATGCTCGGAGTTCGCCTGGGCGAACATCATGAGTTCGACGTCGGTGGGATTGCGTCCGAGGCGCGCGAAATTCTCCGCAAGATAGCCGATCTCGTCGGCCGACAGGGCCAGCCCGAGCGCGCCATTCGCCTCTTCGAGCGCCGCGCGGCCCCCGCGCAGGATGTCGACCGTCACGAGGGGCGCCGGCGTGTCCTCGCGAAACATGGCCGTCAGGCCGTCGAATCCGTCGAGCACGGTTTCGGTCATGCGGTCGTGGATGAGCGGCAGGAGCGCCGCGCGCTGCTGCGGCGCAAGCACACTGCCGCCGGCCGCGACCAGGTGCCAGGCAACACCCCGCTCGAGGCGCAGGATGCGCTGCAGTCCGCAGTGACGGGCGATATCGGTCGCCTTGGTCGACCAGGGCGAGATCGTGCCGATGCGCGGCACGACGAGCAGCAAGCCGCCCGGCGCGGTTGCAGCCGCCTCGGCGGGACCGCAGTCGAGCAGGCGCCGCAGCACCGATTCCTCGGCGGCGTCGGGCGCCGTGGAGAACGCGGCGAAATGCCAGTATTCGGCGTGGGCGCTGACCACCTCCGGAACCGCCCGGCGCATGCGCTCGAGCAGGCGCCGCTGGCGGAACGCGGATAGCGCCGGAACGCCGCGCACGTTCACGATCCCCGCTGGAGCCCCGCCGGTCTGCATGGATGCCGGCCCGGAATAAGTGTCGATCTTGCCGCTACCCATGAATATCCCTGCAGGCATTATACGGGAGGGCCGGCGCACGCAGAAGCATCACGTGATCTCGCGCCACGGAAGCCCCTCGTCCTGGCCTGCGACCTGCACCCAGGAGTCGGCGCAGCCGACCGCGGCACCGAGGCTGGTGCGGGCCAGATAGGGGGTGTTGTTCTTCTCGCTCAGGTGGGCGGCAACGAGATGCTGCAGACGCGAAGTGTCGAGGCGCGCCAGCAGCGCTGCAGCAGACTCGTTGTCCAGATGGCCGAGGGGTCCGCCGATACGCTGCTTGAGCACCGGCGGATATTCGCCGTTGCGCAGCATGTCGCGGTCATGGTTGCACTCGAGAATGAGCGCATGGCAACCGTCCAGGCTCGCTTCGATATGGCGCGTGGCGCAACCGGTGTCGGTCAGCACGCCGAGGCGCCGGTCTCCGTCCGACAGCACGAACTGGCTCGGCTCGCGCGCATCGTGCGGCACAGGAAACGGCCGCACCTCGATATCGCCAATGGCAAACGGTTCGTGGCAACTGAACAGCCGGAGATCCGGCAGGCCGCCTACGCCTTGGTCCGTGACCGCGTGCAGCGTGCCCGGTGTCAGCCACACCGGCAGCCCGAACTGGCGCGCGCAGGCCGCGACCCCGCGGATATGATCGCCGTGCTCGTGGGTGACGACGATGGCGCTCAGCTGCGCCGTCTCCCGGTGAACGCGAGCAAGACGCCGTCGGAGTTCCTGCGCCGAAAATCCGCAATCAATCAACAGACAGGTCGCGCCGTGTTCGACCAGCGTCGCATTGCCGCGACTGCCGCTGCCCAGCGAAGCAAACCGCAATCTGCAGGTTGAGCCGGGCAGTTCCGCCTCCCGCCTATTTCAGCTGTTCGTAGAGCTGCTTGAGCAGCGGTTCGGCGATGGCCTTGGGCACGGGCGCACCGTCGGCCTTCGTCAGCAACAGCTCCACCCAGCCGCCGTTCGCCGCATGCAGCACGACCCGGTACACGGGGCCGCTGGTGGCAGCATGGCGGCCGAAAAGCCGTCCGAAGAATCCGGGCTTGCCGCTGCCGGCGCGCGCCTGCTGCACGCGATAGGTCCACTTCGAGCGATCGCGGTCATGCACGAGCCAGCCGATGCGTTCGAGAGCGATCCCCACCCGGCGCCAGCCGTTGTCGAGACTGTCACGGAAGTTCAGCACCGTATTGCCCTGCGCGTCGAGCGCAAGCGACGCCTGGCGCGAAGCCGGAGCGGTGCCGGCCTGCACCTTCGCGCCGGCGAATACCATGAAAGCACGCAGCATGCGTGCCTCCGCCTCGGGATCGGGTGGCGCCGACTCCCAGGCATTGCCGTGGTCGGTGGCCACTTCCTGCACGGCACGGCGGCTGATATACAGCTCAGTGTTGCCGGGATGCATGCCGCGCTCGAGTCGGAAACGGTAGATCGCGCGCGCGCCCAGCACCCTGGGCGTGGTCGCGGTGGCAGCCGCGGCATACGGCAGGACCGCATGCCAGGCAGTGTCGACCGTGCCTTCACGGCGCGACTCCTGGGCGATCTGCAGACCGCGGTCCTTCACGAACTGCCGGATCAGGTCCCACAGCTGCGCCGGCTGGGCCTGAACCACCAGCCACCGCTGGCAGCCCCCGCGCACCAGCCGCATGCCCGGAAAACTGGGCAGCACCGTCTGCATGGGGGAAGCGGACGATCCGGCGCCGAATCCGGACACCGATGGGCTGCTCAGGTCACCCTGGTTCACGGGCTGCGCCAGCCCCGGGGGCACCTCCAGCGGCGGGCGCAAGAAGCTGTTGTCGTATGCGGGCAGAGTGCGGGACGAGAAGGTCCCGCAGGCGCTCAGCAGCAGCGCCAGGGCGCAGGCGACGGAGGCGGCCGCGATTCGTCTGTGGTTCATGTGCACGGTTCCTTTCTGGATGGAGCTGCCGCCGCGGGCCGCGCCGGACAGACGGTCATGAGAGCAGGCCGGCGGCGCGCATGGCCTGCCGCACCGTCTCGTGATACTGCGGCGACAAGGGCGTCAGGGGAAGCCGGATGCCGCTCTCGATCAGCCCCATTTGCTGCAGCGCCCATTTCACCGGAATCGGATTGGCTTCCACGAACAGGTTCCGGTGCAATCCCATCAGCTTTTCGTTGATCGCGCGCGCCGTCGCGGCATCGCCGTTCAGCGCCGCCGCACACATGTCCTGCATCGCGCGCGGCGCGACATTGGTCGTGACTGATATGACGCCCTTTCCGCCCAGCAGCATCGTCTCCAGCGCGGTCGCGTCGTCGCCGGAATAGACTTCGAATTCCGGACCGCAGGCGGCAAGAATCTCGCGACTGCGATCGAGATTGCCGCATGCTTCCTTGATTCCGACAATGTTGGGCACCTGCGCGAGGCGCGCTACCGTCGCCGGCAGCAGGTCGCAGGCGGTGCGTCCCGGAACGTTATAGAGGATCTGGGGAATGGGGACCGCCTGGGCGATGGCGCGATAATGCAGGAAGAGCCCTTCCTGGGTCGGCTTATTATAGTATGGGGTAACCAGCAGACAGGCATCCGCCCCGGCGGCGTGGGCACAGCGGGTCAGCTCGACCGCTTCCGTGGTGCTGTTGGCTCCGGTGCCGGCGATGACCGGGACGCGCCGGCGCGCATATTCCACGGACAGGCGGATGACCTCGCAATGTTCCTCCATGTCGAGCGTGGGGGATTCACCGGTGGTGCCGACCGCAACGATGGCGGTGGTCCCGTTCTCGATCTGGAAATCGATCAGTCTGCGTAATGCCCCCCGGTCGAGGGCGCCGTCCGGATGCATCGGCGTGACCAGGGCGACCATGCTGCCGTGGAACATAGGAATCAGGCGTACCGCATCTAGCTGGGATTGAGCGGCGATAGTACTTTCCCCCCTCATCCAACACAAGTGCATCCCGGTGCGGGCCGCTGCGCAGCTTCCGTCGGACCGGCACCGGCACCCGGCGGCAATGATGATCTGCATCAATTCGGCCGCTGAAACCGGACGATAGACTGGCGGCCATTTGCCTGCTATTCCAGAGAAAAAAGGGGGATTTGTGCATCGACTGGCATCGGCATACATGCGGACCGTCACCACCGGGCGGACTCGGAACTTGGGGGCATCGCTGGCCATCCTGGCTGTGGTGGCGGCAACACCCGCGGCCGCGCTGGCCGCCGGCCAGACCGCGGCGCTCGATGCCCGTCTGCGCGCGGTCGAGCACGATCCGGCGGCGTTGCAGTCCCTGATCAAGGCGGGCCGCAACCAGACCGATACCTTCTGCGTATACTGCCACGGTGCCGGGGGCAACAGCGTCAACCCCGACATTCCCAATCTCGCCGAGCAGAATCCGGTCTACCTGCTGGCGCAGATGCGCCAGTTCGCCGATGGTCAGCGCAAAGACGAATATGTGGGCGTCATGCAGAAGCTGGCCCGCACCTTCACCCCCGGCCAGGAGGTCACCATCGCGCTGTATTTCGCGAGCATGCCCCTTACCCGGCGCCCGACGACCGACGCCCAGCGCGCGGCTGAGGGCGCACCGCTCTTTGCCCAGCACTGCGCGGCCTGCCATGGCGGCAGCGGGATGGGCCGTGGCGAATATCCGCGCATCGCCGGTCAGCAGCCGAAATACGTCATCCGCACCCTCCGCAACTTCCGCCGGGATGCAGCCAGCCGGCCATCCGTCGTCATGTCGAGCGCGACTTCGGGCCTGAGTGACGCCAACATCCAGGCGCTCGCGGCCTATGTCTCCAGCCTTCCGGTGCGGGCCGAGCGCTACTTCGTGCTCTATCCACACCCGAGCTTTCCCGGCGACAACTGACGACACCGTGCCAGCCGGCGCCTTTGCGGCCCGGAACACCCTGGCATCGGGACCGGGATCTGCCGGGCGGTATCACCCATTAGGCAAACGGGCCGCATTCTAGTATCCTGCTGCGCGAACGGGCCCCGCCGCGGGCCGCTGCAGATCCTGTCCAGCCAGACCCGGATGTCTCGTCCAGTCCGAATGCCCGCAGCAACCTGCTCCGGACCCTGCCCGGTGCGGCGCCCTGTTCCCGTTCCGTTCCCTTGCCAGAAACCGAGCCCATGAAAACCGAGAAAGTCGTCCGAGAGATCCGCATCAACCCGATCGTGCCCAGTGAATCCGTCCTCGTGGCCACGGCGCGCAGCATGCGTCCCAAGAAGGCCGAAGCGCCGGCACCCCGCGACACCCGCCGTCATGTCGATACCTGCCCGTTCTGCGTCGGCAACGAATCCATGACACCGCCGGCGATTGCGACCTATCCGGCGCAGGGGCCCTGGGAGATCCGCATCGTCGAAAATCTCTACCCCGTGCTGGGCGATGACCGCGAGAACCCCAACCTGAACCTCGGACTGCAGCAGACCATCGACGGCTATGGCCGTCATGAGGTCATCATCGACCACAATTCCCACGGTGCCGCGGTGCACGAGATGACCGAGGCACACCTGGCCCTGCTGTTCGGCGCATACCGGGCCCGCATGGAGCAGCTGTACAGCTCCAACCGCCGCCTGCGCTACGTGCTGGTGTTCAAGAATTTCGGTCCGGCCGCCGGCGCCAGCATTGCCCACACCCACAGCCAGATCATCGGCATGCCGGTGGTGCCGGACAACGTGCACATGGAAGTGCTCAACAGCCGCGCCTATTTTGCCAAGAACCACCACTGCATCTTCTGCAGCCTGATCGACGAGGCGCTGACCTTCGAGGCGACGCTCTATGACCGCGAGTCGGGCGAGATCCGCCGCCGGATCGACGTCGGGCAGTTTGTCATCGAGCGCGGGGAGCGGTTCATCGCCATCAAGCCGTTCGCCAGCCGCTACGAATGGGAAGTGCACATCCTGCCGCTCGCCCATCACGCCGATTTCCTGGAGAGCAGCGCCGAGGACCATGCCGACCTGGCGCGGGTACTGCGCCGGACCATGGCGCGCCTCGATGCGGTTCTTGGCGGCGCCCAGTACAACTATTTCCTGCATTCGGTCCCGCATGGCGAGGACAGCGCCGGCAACGCCGCGAGCTTCCACTGGCACCTCGAGATCTGCCCGCGCACCACGATTCCGTCAGGCTTCGAACTGGGTTCCGGCCTCTTCGTCAATACCATCAGTCCGGAAGAGGCGGCCGGAACCCTGCGGGCGGTTGTGCTGGATTGACGAACCCCTGTAATCTAGAAGGAAGCCAGCCGCGTCGCAATGCTGTAACCGACTGCGCGGCGGCGACAAGACGGCAAGGGCAAGGGGGGCGGCAATGGGCAGCATCGCAATCGGGCAGCCGGTACCGGATGTCGAATTCGTGGCCACAGACGACCAGACCATCCGGTTATCCGATCTGCGGGGGAAAAGCGTGGTTCTCTATTTCTACCCGAAGGACAGCACTCCCGGGTGCACCAACGAAGGACAGGACTTCCGCGACAACTTCGAGGAGTTCCGGAAACTCAAAGCGGAGATCCTCGGCGTATCACGCGACAGCATCCGGTCGCACGAGAACTTCAAGAGCAAGAACTGTTTCCCCTTTGACCTCGTCTCGGACGCCGACGGGAGCCTGTGTGCTCTCTTCGACGTGATCCGGGAGAAGAAGCTCTACGGAAAGAAATACATGGGCATCGAGCGCAGCACCTTCATAATCGACCGCAAGGGCATCCTGCGCAGGGAGTTCCGTGGCGTCAAAGTCGAAGGGCACGTGGCGCACGTGCTCGATGCGCTGCGCACGCTGTGACCACACGCTCCTCCGGTAACGCCGATGCCTGAACCCAGAAATAAGATTTTCGTGCTGGACACCAACGTCCTCATGCACGACCCCTCCGCGATCTTCCGCTTCAAGGAGCACGACGTCTATCTTCCGATCGTCGTCCTGGAAGAGCTCGATCACGCCAAGAAAGGCATGTCGGAAGTGGCGCGCAACGTGCGACAGGTGAGCCGGTTCATCGACGATCTGATCGAGAAACGCGACGCCGACATCAGCAGCGGCCTCAGGCTGCCGGCAGCGGGGTCGATGCCGGCCGGGCGGCTCTATTTCCACATGGACGCCGTACACAGCCACCTGCCCAACGGCATGGCCGACGGCAGCCCGGACAACACACTGATCGGCGTGACGCTCGATCTCGGCAAGAAGCATCCCGACGCCGACGTGGTGCTGGTTTCGAAAGACATCAACCTGCGGATCAAGGCGCACGCCCTCGGGATCCGCGCCGAGGACTACGCCAGCGACCAGGCTCTGGACGATGCCGACCTGCTGTACACCGGCATGGCCCGGCTGGGCCCGGATTTCTGGGAGACCCACGCCCAGGACATGGAGTCATGGAAGGCCGACCAGGGCCGCACGTTCTACCGCATCCGCGGGCCGCTGGCACACAGCTGGCTGCCGAACCAGTTCGTGTTCGACGAGAGCGAGCGCGCCTTCGCGGCGGTCGTGCGGCGACTGGAGCACGACAGCGCCGTCATCGAGGTCGTCAAGGACTACGGCAGCGCCCATCACAGCGTCTGGGGCATCAGCGCCCGCAACCGCGAACAGAATTTCGCGCTCAACCTGCTGATGGATCCGGAAATAGACTTCATCACGATCATGGGACAGGCCGGTACCGGCAAGACCCTGCTCACGCTCGCGGCCGCCCTCACCCAGACGCTCGAGGAAAAGCGCTACAGCGAGATCATCATGACACGGGTCACCATTCCCGTGGGAGAGGACATCGGATTCCTGCCGGGCACCGAGGAGGAGAAGATGGGGCCGTGGATGGGCGCGCTCGAAGACAACCTGGATGTGCTCAATCCGAGCGATCACGCCGAACGCGGCGCCTGGGGCCGGGCCGCGACCCACGACCTTGTGCGCAGCCGCATCCGCATCAAGTCGCTCAACTTCATGCGCGGGCGCACCTTTCTCAAGAAGCTTGTCATCATCGACGAGGCCCAGAACCTGAGCCCCCACCAAATGAAGACTCTGGTGACCCGGGCCGGACCGGGGAGCAAAATCGTCTGCCTCGGCAACATCGCGCAGATCGACACGCCCTACCTTACCGAGACGACGTCGGGGCTCACCTACGTCGTCGACCGCTTCAAGCACTGGGAGCACAGCGGCCACATCACGCTGCAGCGGGGCGAGCGCTCGCGGCTGGCGGACTACGCGACGGAAATACTGTGAAACCAGGTGTTTCGAGAGAATGCCGGGCAGATCGAACCTGATGTCCGATTTGAACAGTTCATCCTGCCGGTCATGGCGGCTGGCTGGCCAACGCCGCTAATTGCAAGGGACAGGAAGTCAGTAACCGGTTTGGACAGGAACGGAGACTGATGCCGGCGCGATGCGGGAGACACTTGAAGTACCGGTGGCCAACCGGCGGTTCAGTGCGATCAGACCCGGATGGTCCGGACCGGCAGCGCCAGAATTCCACAAGCAATCACTTCTGGTCATCCTTTCCCAGAAACTTCTCGTAGTGACTGCGGAACACGACCTCGAGCTCATCGATCACCTCGACTGCGTCCCGTCCCTGGATCACGTGCTGGGTCATGAGCGAGGAGGTCTCGTTCAGCATCTTCGAGCGGTCGAGCATCGGATAGGTCACCGCCAGACGCTTGATGGCCTTCACTACGCTCTCCTGCGCCGGGCGCGGGATGTCCTCCGGAACGGGCACGGCGGCCGGCTCCGGAACCGAAAGTCCGGTGGCGACGCCAGGCTGCGCCGCCCGCGCATCCAGGAACTCCGCGAATTCCAGCAGCGCGCGGGCCTGGGGTTCCGGCAGCCTGCGCAGAATGTCGCGCAGACGCTTTTCGTCGGATTTCGTCACGGATTCCCCCATCCCGTCAGCGCGATCCTGTGGTTCATGAATTGTCCGGGACGTTGAGGCGGAATACGGGCATCTTGTGCCGTTCCCGCATGAGGTCGAGCTCCCGGACAAGCGCAACAATCACCCGGTCCTTGGTCTCCTCCATGCCTTTCCATTCCCGGCGCGCCTCGGTCAGCAACTCGCCGACATTGTCCGGAACCGGCCGTCTCGCCTCCATGATCATGTCCTCGATCATGCCGGGCTTGATCTCGGGACGAAAGAGCATGGCGTAGCATTCCCTCTGCGGTCGCGCTGCCAGCCAGTTGCCGTCATCGTCCACGACGATCGGATCTAGGCCGGCAGGCAAAACGGCCTTGCCATTGTACAGGACAAGCAGGCGCCTTCCGTCCACGGCCTCCGCCAGGGCATCGCCGGCGCCGGCCGCGGTCGCATGGCCGGTGGTCCAGTAGGCGGTATGAAACGGCTCGCCCGATATCCGGGCGCCTGCGTGCTCGGCCAGCACCAGGGCACCGAAGCCGAAACCCACGACCGGGCGCTGCGCCTGCCGGAAACTGCCGACCAGCCGCAGCTCGTCGTCCAGCCAGGGACAGGCCTCGCGGTCCGCGGTCGGATAGGAACCGCCCAGCAGGAACAGCGCGTCGAACTGTCCGGCGCTGCCCGGCAGCTCCTGGCCCACGAACGGCCGGAAATAGATGAAGCCGATATCCCGCTTCTCCAGCTGGTTCTCGATGGTCCCCAGGAACTCGGAATAGGTATGCTGTACGACGACGAACTGCTTCATGACGAGACCCCGCTACCGTTTCCGGACACCCGCCGCATGAACCTGCGCACCTCAGTCTGCCGCGGCGTCCTTGGACTGGGCGACGCGGCGCTCGCAGTGCTCATGGGCAAACTTCATGAATTCGTCCACCGCCCGCAACCGGAATTTCTGGCGCTGGTAGACGAAGGAGAACGGCCGTTCCAGCGGCGGCCGCAGGGGCAGCGCCACGAGCGTTGCCAGCTTGAGCTCCTTGCCCACGGTGGCGCGCGAGACGATCGACACGCCGAGGCCGGCCTCGACCGCGCTCTTGATCGATTCCGGACTGCCGAATTCCATGCACAGGTTGAGATCCTGCAGCTGGATTCCGTTCTGCAACAGATACTCGGCGATGACTTCGCGCGTGCCTGAGCCCTCTTCGCGGCACAGGAACGGCAGGTCCGCAAGCTCGGCCACCGCGATCGACGTCTTCTTGGCCAGGGGATGGTGCGGCGGACAGATGAAGACGAGCTCATCGTGCCAGCAGACCTCCACCGCCAGGTTCTTGTTTGCCACCGGTGACTCGACGATACCCACGTCCACCGAGTTGTTCTCGACCAGATGAACGATTCCGAGCGAATTGGACACGCTCAGGCGCACGTTGACGTCGGGATAGCGCTCCTGGAATTCCCCGAGCAGCCCCGGAAGCACGTACTCGGCGATGGTGGTGCTGGCGCCGATGATCAGGATGCCGCTCACATCGCCGGTCAACTCGCGCACGCGGCTGTCCATCTCGCCATACAGCACGATGATTTGTTCGGCATACTCATAGACCCGCTCCCCGGCCACGGTGAGGCTGATGCGGTTGTGGGTCCGGTCGAACAGGCGTGTATTGAAGTGCTCCTCGAGCTGGCGGATCTGGAAGGTCACCGCCGGCTGGGTCATATGCAGCGTCTCGGCTGCCTTGGTAAAACTCAGGAGACGCGCTACAGTGTGGAATACTTGCAGTCTGCGATCAGCCATGGCGTCTTGTCAGAGGACCGGGCGCCATCAGGGCGCGGTTGGATTAGGCCCTGCCATTTCAGCATAAACGTGGTTTATTTCAAATAATTTTCGGTTAGTACCGTCGATTTATGGCCCTTGCCTGGCAAAAGCTGGATCTCGAAGGCGGCGGACTGCAGAGCGCGAACCTGCGCCTGATCCGGCATTTGAAGCGTCGGAGGACTGCGTATTTGCTGTGGTTTCTGTTTCCCCTCGGGGCGCATCGGATCTATCTCGATGATCTTCCGCGCGCCTTCGGATATGCCGGACTCACGGCGGTCACCATCGTCCTGTACCTGAGCCTGCCCGGCGGGTGGGCGCTGGGGCCGGCGGCGCTGGCGATCCTCTGGGCCTTGTACGATCTGGTCTGGATCGAGCGCCGCATCACCCGTCTCAACAAGCAGATCCGCCTCGCCGAATATCTGCGTCCGGGCAACCGGCCGCCCGCCGGATTCCGCGGTCGCTATACCGACGAGGACAGTGGCACTGCGGCGGCAGCCGGATCAGAAGCGTCCCGGAACGAGGACAGACCGGCCGGCGCTAAGGCAGCGGCGCACGGCAGCGCGCGCATCCCCTCCTTCGCAGAGCAGGAACGAATACTGCGCGAACTCGCCAAGCGGAAATAGCTGTTCGCAACATTTGAATAGGCACGATGGCGGCAGATGGCACAAGGCCTATCGGCCGTCCGCATGGACAGGACCCCGGTCTGGCAGCCTGTCAGAAGGGAAGCCCGGTGCCGAAGCTGCAGCAGCAGATCGCACGCGGCAGCGTGCGCGCCTGCCCACCCGGGACAGGCCGGCGGGATCTCCATTCGATTTGGCCATTATACTGATGGCCTGCAGACTGTACCGGCATGCGGGGACGCATCCGCCCGGGGTTCGAGCAGTTGAAATGCTAGTCACTTATTGTTGAGCTTTCGTGTACATTTTGATCATGTCTCGCAGAATGGTCAGTATCCACGAAGCCACCGAATTCCTGGGCGTCGCGGCACAAACGCTGCGGCGATGGGAGCGCGCAGGCAAGTTGCTTCCCGACGAACGTACCCCGGGCGGGCGGCGACGTTACGACCTCGCGTGTTATCGGATTCGGCTGACTTATACCCCAATCTGGATGATCTGATTCAGAGTCTCACAGGCAAGCTCGAATACCTGCTCCGAAACCGGTCCCCAAGGGTGCCGTTTTGCGGCCCGAGCGCGCCAGTCGAAGGACTTTGGCTGATGCGCGAGGATATAGCTGACCGCGCCTCTGGGGCCAGCAAACCGGATAGCAAACGGATTGGTGTCGTTGTAGGACGCAGTCGTCATCGGAAGCCCAATGACGATTCCCGTACGGTCATTGAACTCGCGCGGAGACAGCACCAGCAGCGGATGCACGTCTTTCATCTCGCGACCAGCCTGCGGATTACAGTCAATCCAGATCATGTCACGGCGCGCAGGAATCCATCGCGATCGCGCTGCCATCACATTGCCTCGGTACCGACCGGGCGGGTGACCATCACCTCGCCCCCGTGACGGGCGGGGTCAAACGCCGCGAGCTTCTGCGCGAGCGTCAGCTTCGGCATGCCTGCACGCTTGACCAGCACACCCTCGTCAGCGGCAGTGAGCTCCACGGGCTGCCCGACGGTGAAATGGGCAGCGCGCGCCACGGCCGCCGGAATACGTACTGCGAGACTGTTTCCCCATTGCTGTACCGTAAGCTTTGCTACCGTCGTCATTGCCGACTCCTCTGTAGCTATGTATCAACTAGTATACACATCGGGGTAGCGCAGTCAATGAACCTAGATAAGGGGCTCTTCAGCGGAATGAGTGGGAGTCATTTAGCCCCGGCATCCATCAGGAACTGATAGAACCGCCGACACACAGCATCGTAGACCGCATGTTCGAGTTCATTACGCGCATAGCGCCACAGGGGTCCACCCGCTCCATCGATGTGCCTTAAGATCAGAGTACGGGCGGGAAGCTTTCGGGATTTCTCACAGGTCTCAAGCATCACAGCCGCAGGCGAAGAGGCGTATGGCGAGCGCGGTTGACAGCGCAAAGAGGAGGTCTCAGGGCCATCCATGGAGCTCACTACACTATTTGAACTGGTTCAGGGCCAAAGGCCGTATCTCCAAACAACCGCCTGCGGGGGCTGATTGGGGAATATGGGGTGGTGGTAGCAAAGAGCGTGAACACGCTTCGTCGGACCCTGCCGGCACTCATCGAGGATCAGGGAAACGGTCTGAGCGAGTGGCTGCGCCGCCTGCTCGTGCAGGAGCACAACCATCTCATGCCACTCGATGCGCATGTCGGGACGTTGACCGAAGAACTTCAGGTCGCCAACACTCGAGCGGTGGCAAGAATGTGCTGCTCGGCATCACCAAGCGCGGCGACCGCTATCTCAGGAGCCTGCTCGTGCACGGGGCACGCTCCGTGGTGGTGGCGGCCAAGCGCAAGAACGACCCCTTGAGCCGCTGGGCCAATCGGCTGCGGGAAACCCGTGGGCCAGGAACAAGGCGACCGTGGCGTTCGCCAACACGCTCACGCGCGTCGGCTGGGCGGTGCTCAATCAAGGGAGCGTCTATCGACCAGCATGATGGATGGGGGCGTCAACCACACCGATTCCGGACTATAACGCGTTCAACTTACCGACGATTGCGAAGGCTTTGTGAAAGAGATGACAAACAGGTCAGGCCGGCGTTTCGAAATCCTGCGTAGTCCGAAGGCTGTTCAAGGCCGATCCCGCGACCAGGACGATACGCGCGCATTGCATCGTGGCCGGAAGGGCAAGTCCCTTCACACCGAGGCCGGATATACGGCAGCAATCCTGTCCCTGTCGACGAATGCACAAGGCCTTGCAAACCGGGAGGAGACCATATACGGACTACGCGCCCTCACTTCGCTTTCCCTGGCGCGCAGCGATGGATTACGATCTCCAGAGATCCTGGAGATGGCCTTATTCCATGCATTGGGGAAGCTACCGGAACCGAAACTCGTCCACGAATTTCACGGACGAGCCTTTAAATTAGGCGGCTGCCGTTCGGATCGTAGATCGGTGAGGCAACGGCTGTCCTGAATAACCGCGCATGCGGACCCGCCGGCATCAGCGTGGAACTGCACGCAGCTACCACCGCGGCTGCAGCAGCAAACCGGATATCACCACCAGACTGATCTGTCGCCGCAACCGGCGGCCTCGCCGGTCTCCGGCCGCCGGCCGCCCCGGGTGCCGCAACCCAGCCGGGATACTGGTTTGTCCACCCTATCGAAGATCAGAAACCCTCGAGCTTCAGTCTGAGGTCGGTCGGGCTGCTCGCGTACTGCAGCGCCGTCTCGACTTCGATCTCGCCGCTGCGGCACAGCTGCAGCAGGCTCTGGTCAAACGCCAGCATCCCTTCGGCCGCGGTGCCCTTCTTGATGAGATCGCCGATTTCCTTGATCTTGAGGGGTTCGAGAATGTATTCGCGCACCAGCGCGGATACCGTCATGACCTCGCAGGCGACGATGCGGCCTTGACCACCCTTGCGCGGCAGCAGGCGCTGGCTGACCACGGCCATGAGATTCTGGGCGAGCTTGGCGCGCATGGTCTGCTGAGTTTCGGGCGGAAAGGCCGAAATGATCCGCGACACGGTTTCGGCGGCTGCCGGCGAGTGCACGGTCGAGAGCACCAGGTGGCCGGTCTCGGCGGCGGTCAGGGCGGTCTCAATGGTTTCGGGATCGCGCATCTCGCCCAGCAGGATCACGTCGGGATCCTCGCGCAGGGACGCCTTCATCGCATCGGCGAAACTGTTGGTATCGATCCCGAGCTCGCGCTGGGTGATGATCGAGCGCTTCTCCGAGAACAGGAACTCGATCGGATCCTCGATGGTGATGATGTGGGTGGTCTGGCTGGTATTGATCTCGTTGACGAGCGACGCCAGCGTGGTCGACTTGCCGGATCCGGTGGAACCGGTGATCAGCACCAGCCCGCGCGCGAGCCGCGAGAACCGGGCCACCAGATCGGGTATGCGCAGGTCCGCCAGGGTCGGAATGCTCGTGCTGATCACGCGCAGCACCATGCCGATCGAGCCGCGCTGATAAAATACGTTGGCGCGCACGCGCCCGATGTCCTTGAAGCCGATCGACAGGTCCACCTGGTGATCCCGCTCGAACTGCGCGGCAAGACGCGCCGACATCATCGTGCGCGCCAGACGCTCCATCGCATCCGGCGCCAGCGGCGGAAACTCGCGCACCGCACGCAGGATGCCGTCGATGCGCATGATGGGGTGATTGCGGGTGCGCAGATGAATATCGGACGCCTTGTGCCGCACCGCCAGGACCAGGATCTGGCTGAGCAGCTTCAGCGGGTCGGTCGTGGCGACCGGGATTCCGGTGGCGGGCGGCGGTGCCGCATCCGCTTCCGAAACGGCCTCCGGGCTGCTTGTGCTGTTGGGATCATTCATACCAGTCTAGTGTAGCCGACGCCGTCCGCCCTGCAATCGGGCGTCTCCGCCGGGTTCAGCGGGCCTGCTCGTACAGGGCAAGGTAGCGGGCGCGCTCCATCGGCGGGATGTGCGATACGGCCAGAAGGTCGTCCAGGTGCGCCGGCGTGCTCACACCGACCAGCGTGGTGCCGAGGCCAGGGGTGGAACGGTTGAACTGGATCGCGCGCGCCGCTGCCCCGCGGATCTCCGGCATGGCCTGCTGCACTCCTTCGATCGACTGCGTCCCGAGGTGGCCCTTCAACAGGGTGTGGCTCGCCATGACGTAGATCTTCAGCTGCATCGCCGCCTGCAGGGTGGAAGCCTCGTTGCCCTGTCCCGTAACCTGATTGAAGCGCGTGAACCCCTCGGGCATGACCTGGTTGAACGGCATCTGGACCAGCGCGAAATGGTGCGGCGCGCGCTCGTCGGCATACGCGCTGGCGGCGGCCTTCTGTGCCAGCCCGAGCAGTGAGGTCAGCGACAGGAACGCAGCATCGTCCGTGTGGGCTCGCAAGGCGTGGAAGCTGGATATGCCGTAGTACCGGATCTTCCCCTCCCGCACCGCCTCCTCGAGCGCTGCAAACACCGCTTCCAGCCGGTCCAGCATCTGCGGCTTGCCGACCTGCGCAATATGCACTTCAGGCTGGTCGACGAGGAAGGCGTCCAGCATGCGCACGCCGAGCCAGGCGCAGCTCAGATCGATCTGATACCGGATGTAAGCCGGCGACAGCAGGTGCACGCCCGCTGCCAGATCGGTGTACGCCCCCAGTCCCCGGGCGGCCACCTCACGCTGGAACCATGCAGACAGATCGGCCGGTGGTCCTTCCGGAAACAGGAGAAACCCGCCCTTCGAAACCAGAAACAGGCTGTCTCGTTCGACCCCCGCCCGGAACGCCGTGCGCAAGCCGGCACCGACCGCCTGCGGGGAACGGCCATAGCGGTAATGGGTCGCGGTATCGATCACATTGATCCCGTTTTGCACGCCGCGCGTGACGATGGCGGCGATATGCCGGTCCACCGAATCGGATGCCTCGCCGGGAAACGTACCGATGCCGATGGAACTCAGCTGCAGTCCGTTCGAAAAATCGCTGTAATGGCCGGGCGCGCACCGGGCACCGCGGCTGCGGGCGTAGGCCCGCGTCATGGCGGCCGTGGCGAAGCCCGCCACCGGCTCATCCGTGCGCAGCGCTCCGGTGCTCACAGATCCGCCATGAGGGGATGGCGCTGCCGGACCTGATCGAGGAGCGCCAGGATGTCGGGACGTACCGGTCCCCGGCAGCCGGCATCGAGGCGCGAGCGGATCAGGGTGTCGCGCCGGTCGCCATCCTCGTCGTCATCATCCTCCTCCCAGCCAGCCCCGCGCAGCAGCGCCTGACCGGCTTCGGGCACCGCCGCCGGCAGCGCACGTCCGGACAGCAGTGCCCACACCCCGGTCCAGCAACGGGCCAGCAACAGCGGGTGATACCCGCCGCCGCCGATCACCAGCAGGCGCGGGCTGTCCTGCACGATCCTCGCCACTACCGCCAGAAACTGCTGCGTCGAAATGTGCAGCTTGCCGAGCGGGTCGCCCTGCAGCACGTCGGTGCCGGCCTGGAGCACCACGGCCCCCGGCCGGAACACGGCCAGCACCGCCGGCCACAGGGTCTCGAACACCAGTGCGTACTCGCTGTCATTGGTTGCGCGCGGCAGCGGCAAGTTGAGGCAGGTGCCCGCGCCCGCCGGCATCCCCAAGTCGGTGACCGCACCCCCCCGGAACGGATAGGCATACCGGGTATCCATGTGCAGCGAGAAGGTGAACACCTCCGGATCGCCCGAAAAAGCCTCTTCGACCCCGTCGCCATGGTGGGCATCAATATCGACATAGAGCACCCGCAGACCGGCCTGCCGCAGACGCTGAACCGCCAGCACGGCGTCGTTGAAATAGCAAAATCCCTGGGCCCGGTCCGGCCGCGCATGGTGCATGCCCCCGGCCGGACTGAAGGCGTTGCGTCCGCCCAGCACTTCTTCGGCACCCTGCACGCTCGACCCTGTCGCCAGCGCCGGAGTGCTGAAGAATCCGGGAAACCAGGGGTTTTCGAGGTTGCCGATGTTGTGGCGCTGGCGATATGCGTCGCTGACTCCTCCCTGGGCCTCGCAACACCGGAGTGCCTGTATGTAGGCGGGCGTATGGAAGCCGCACAGCTCGGCTTCAGAGGCGGCCCGGCCGACGCGGTACTCCTGCGGGAGCAGGGCGCCGTAGGCGTTGATCAGATCGAAGGTGAGCGACACCCGCGGAATCGACAGAGGATGGTTGGCGCCGTAACTGTGGCGCCGGTAGCGGTCCGCCCCGATGAAGACCGCCGGACGCGTCGGGGGGATCCGGCATGCGCTGATGGCTTCCATCGGACCGGACATGCCGGAAGCGGCTAGCCCTGCGCGGGCCGCCGCTCCTGTTCCGAACGGCTGCGCAGGTACAGATAAATGTGGCGGACCGTGCGCACCGCCATGGCATCCGGACGCACCGGCAGCGCGTCCTCGCGCTTCAGATCGATGCAGTTGCGGTAATAGACCAGCTCCCGGATGTTGTCGCGCACCGCATTGAGGCTCGGATCACCCCGGACGAATTGCTTGAACAGCTCCAGCACATCCTCGTCCGCGGCCGCCGGCACGCTGCCGGCATGGGCCGCGATGTGGCCGCGCAGCAGTTGCCGCGTCAGATCGAGGCTTTCGTCGACGGTCGCCGAGAGCGGGAGCGCACCGCGCTCCCGCAGCGCCTGCTCGAGCGCGCGCAAGCGTCCGTCCACCTGTTCAAACGCCTGGTCCAGCCTGTGGGTGTCTGGCAAGATTTCCGTCCCGGGCCGGCGCATCGGAACCATCGCCGGCCTTGCCGTCATATTAGGGAATACTTATAATACTTTAGTGTCAGCGTCGGGGATAGTTTTCCGCTACACCCTCTCACCGGAGCACCATCGATGGCCAAACTGGTCCGATTCATCAAGCTCAACAACCTGCAGTACAACCCGAACCGCGACCCGCAGGTCTATCGCAGCGTTCCAAAGAAGCCGTTTCGCATCCAGGCCCTGCTGGACGGCCACGGCACGGCGCGCGCCAAGGTGGAGGTCGACGGCACGATCCCGTGCAACCAGAGCATCGAGCTGCCGGGCAGCTTCGACTGCGATCTGAGTTTCGATACGCCCGGGGTCCGGGTGGCGACCCTGTTCGTGGAAACCGCCGGCGAGTCGTTCAGCCAGGATATCCGCCTGGACGTCATGGAACACGAATGGATCGGCTAGCAGCCGGTCTCCCGCAGTGATTCTTCTCTATCCCGGCGCGGCAACCCAGGTCCGGACGTTGCCCACTTCGCCGACAATAAGGTGGCTGCCCGGGTTCTCACGACCCTCGACTTCAATCCGCCATTCCAGCTGGCGGACGACATGCCCGGCCCGGCTGTCGGGCGCAGTCTCCTTGCCACCGAGAGCTACGTACCCGTAGGGCGGGATTCGCCGGTCTTCGTCGGCGGCGCTCCGCCCGGGCGAGCGCGCTCAACATCCCGGCATGCGGTCGCGCTGCGCATGCACTGCCGGTCAGCGCACCCCCCGCAGCGTGCGGCGCTTCAGCAGCCTGAGAAAACGCTGATGGCGGTGCGCGCGATAGTCGAGGTGCCGGTAGACTGCGCGCTTGGCCCAATCCGTCACCACAGACCAGATGATCGAGTAGCCCCAGATCATGCCGATGTCCGCCCACGAAATCGGGGCAATCAATCCGAATCCCCAGGCGCACAGCAGGGTTGCCGCAAGCTTGGTCCCCACCGCCGACCACACCATGACCGGTGCCGGATAGGGCTTGCGCCAGTAAGCGCCCTTCGCGCGGGAGACGAACAGCGTGAGGTGGCCGGCGACAGCCATCTTGAGAAAGATGAAGGTCTGCACCTCCGGTATCGGCAGGTGCAGCCAGTCCAGCGCCAGATAGAGCATCAGGAAGCTGCCGGCGGTGCCTGTCAGGCCCATGACCGTGGACACCGTCAGGACACGCCGCATGTCCCAGCGCACCGGCTGCGGATCGACCGCGGTGCGGTCATAGGCGATGGTCATGATCGGCACGTCGTTGAAGAAGGCCAGCAGGATGATCATCACGGCCGTGATCGGGTAGAAGTTGTAGGCCAGCATTGCGAGCACGACGAACACCATGATGCGGATCGTTTCCGTGATCCGGTAGATGGCGTAGCTGTTCATGCGCTCGAAAATGCGCCGCGCCTCCTCCACCGCCTTGACGATGGTGGACAGCCCTGGGGCGGTAAGGATGAGCGCGGCGGCGGCGCGCGCGGCATCGGTGGCCCCGGAGACGGCGATGCCCACATCGGCCTGCTTGAGCGCCGGCGCGTCGTTGACGCCGTCACCCGTCATGGCGACGCGGTGGCCGGCATCCTGCAGGGCCTTCACGATGCCGTATTTGTGCTCGGGAAACACCTGGGCGAAGCCGTCGGCGGCGGCGACCTGCCCGGCCAGGCCCACCGCGGGGCCTGACCCCCCGCCGCCAAACACCGAGTCCGCGGTGACGATGTTGCGCCCGATCCCGAGTTGCCCGGCGATTTCGCGGCCGATGGCCACGTTATCGCCGGTGACCATTTTCACCGTGATGCCGTGTTGCCTGGCCTCGGCGATCGTATGCGCCGAATCCGGGCGCGGCGGATCGTAGAGCGCCAGAATGCCGTCGAGTTGCCACCCGCCGTCACCCGCCTTGCTCGCCACACCCAGGGTGCGAAAACCCTTGGCGGCCTGGGCGTCGATCCAGGTCTGCGCCGCGTCGTGCGCGGCGGCATCAACCTTGGCAAGACCGAGAATCACCTGCGGCGCGCCCTTGGTGGCGGTCACGGTTTGCCCGTGCGCGTCGGTCCAGCTGCCTTCGCTGCGCTTGCCCACCGGGTCGAAGGGCATGAAGTGCTGCGCAGTGTAGCCCGCGGGCAGGCGATGCTCCGGGAGTGCGCTGAAAACGGCCGTGTCGATGGCGTCACCGTTTTCGCCCTGGCTCGCCAGCGCTGCGCGCAGGTTGAGGGTTGCGGCATCGGTTGCCGCCAGCAGCAGCGGCTCGCCCAGGGTCAGCCGGTTCTGCGTCAGCGTGCCGGTCTTGTCCGAGCACAGCACGTCCACCGCGGCCATCTCCTCGATCGATTCCAGCCGCGAGACGATGGCCTTTTCTTTCGATAGCGCCAGCGCCCCCAGCGCCATGGTCACCGATAGCACTGCCGGCATTGCCACCGGGATCGAGGCCACCGTCAGGATCAACGCAAACTGCAGCAGGTCGATCCACGGGAGGCCGCGCCCCAGCTCCACCAGGACCAGGATCACAACGAGACCGAGGCTGACATAAATCAGATAGTCGCCGATGTTGAGCACGGCTTTCTGGAAGTGCGACACCGCGCCGGCTCTCTGCACCAGCTGCGCGGTCTTGCCCAGATAAGTGTGGACACCGGTAGCGAACACCACACCGATCATTTCGCCCTGCCGGGCAATCGATCCGGAATACACCACGTCGCCCGGCCTGCGATCGACCGGAAGCGATTCGCCGGTGAGCGCCGACTGATCGATGCTCAGGTAGTCGCCCTGCATGAGCTTGAGATCAGCCGGCAGGATGTCGCCCAGACGCACCCGCACCACGTCGCCGGGAACCAGCTGGCTGGCATCGAGTTCCTGCCACAGGCCATGCCGCCGCACCCGGCATTTGAGCGCCAGCTGTTTCTTCAACGCCTCCAGGGCACTCGACGCCTTGTATTCCTGCCAGAAGCCCACCGCGGCGTTGAACAGCAGCAGCAGCACGATGATCACGAAGTCCGCCCAGTGCCGCACCAGTGCCGACAACACCGCTGCCACCTCGATCATCCAGGGAATGGGGCCCCAGAAGTAATGCAGCAGTTTCTTGATGAGGCTTTCCCTGGCCTCAGGCAGGAGGTTGGGCCCGAATTGCGCGATACGCCGCTGCGCCTCATCCTGATCGAGCCCCTCGGCGCTGCTGCCGAGCCGCTGCAACATTGCGGGGACGGTCAGTCCGGCCGCTTCCTTGGCGTCCAGCTCTTCAGTCTGCATGGTCGGCATCGGGTATCCTTTAGGCGGCGCCCACCGCCTGGCTGTGTGCATCGGGACTCTCGTTCCCGATGCTGCACCCGCGGGCCGCCCGCGCGCAATACCGCCAGGTCATGATACCGGCTTGCGGCGGCATCCGCCGCGCCCTCACCAGCCGTACTGTTGCAGGAAGGATTCCAGGCGCCCGACGATCTCGTCGCGTTCAAAGAACCGGTCGGCGCGATTTAGACGCATTTCATCGCGCAAAGCGGCATCGCCACCAAAGCAGAATACCGCGGTCTGCAGCATGTACTCAGTCCGCAACGCGCGGATCACCGCCAGCGGATCGAAATCCCGGGGGTCATCGAGATCGAGCAGAATGAAACGAAAGAGCAGGATCTCGGCCCAATCTCCGACCTCTTCCAGACTCTGCACCACCTGCATGTCCCAGCCCTCCGGCACCACGGCGCGCAGGCGCGCTTCAATGGCGGGATCGGCGGTGAAGAGCAGGAAGCGGCGCTGCAGCCGCTTCGCGATGGTGGGCATGCTCATCGGCCGGCCACCTCGTCGAAATCGTCGTCGCTGTGCGCGCCCGCCATGCACCGCTCGATGCGCTGCGCCCAGGCGCGCGCGGCTGCCGGAGCCAGGTTCTCGGCCAGACGGACCTCCAGATCGGCGACCCGGACCGGACTGCCGACACAATGATCGAGAGCCGCCGCGACGGCCGGATCCTGGGCGGCGATCCGGGCAATATGGCCGTTGCGCAGGAGCACCCGCAGCCAGTCCCGGCCCGTGCGGTCTTCGGCAAGATACGTTCGGGCATTGATCTTGATCCCGTTTCGCACCCGCCGGGAGGCGGTCACGACGTCCTCCTCCGCCGCTTCCCGACGCAGCTCGTCTTCTGCCGCGCGCATCGCGCGCCGCTCCGCCGCCGAGGGCAGATCGGGCTCAAGCGCCCAGCCGAGTTCGGCGGTCACCGCGTCACACAGGGCCCCGGTCAGGACGGCATCCGCCGGAACCGTGCCGAGCCGCGTCCAGCTGGTGAAGGCGCGGGGCAGCGCCTCGCGCAGCCACGCCCGGAACTCCGGCGAGGGCGCATGCACCAGACGACAGAACAGCTCATCGGGAAAGTCCAGAACGAAGCTGCTGCCGAACACCATGCAACCGCCGAGCGTCGCTGCGCCGCTGCCGGCGATCTTGGCGTCGGCGACCCACAGGTCGGCACGCCCGACCGGACGCGCGCCGATGCCGAAGGACCGGTAGGTCCGGGCCAGGGGTCTGAGACAGTACTCGAAAATGCGCGCCGGACGCGCGGCGGCCAGAGTCATCGGCAGAATGAAAAAGACGCAGCGCTGGCTGCCGTCCACCAGCACGGTGCCTCCGCCCAGAGTCCGGCGCACGACCGCGACCTGCGACTGCGCGCACCCGTCCAGATCGAGTTCGGCGCGGGCCGACTGGGACTGACCGATGCAGACATGCGGCGCGGCGCTGCGTGCCCAGGCGAGCACCGGCTGCGTCGCCTCGCCCTGGGCCATCGCCAACCCGTGATAAGCCGCGTGCAGGGCATCCGGAGGGAGGGTGCCGAGATCGAGGAATCGCGCCCGCACCGGATCCGGCATCGGTTCGGCCGGCGGCCGGCTAGCCGTCCCGCTCCGGATCTTCGGGCTCCGGGCGGTAGAACTTGCCAAAGTAGAATTCGCGCCGGTCGAGGTCCTGGTACAACGCGGCACGGTCGTGCACGCCCTGCTCGATGATTTCCGCGAGGTACCGGGCCTGCTCGGCGTCCAGGATGAAGATATGCCCGACCAGGTCCTCGTCGAGGTTGAGAAAATGCGCGGAAAACGGATCGGGATGGTCGAGATAGATGAAATAGGATTTGGTGTCCGGATCCTCCGGATCCAGAGGCATCATCACCGCCTTGCCCAGCCAGGCGAGCCGCGCCGCCTGGTTGAACTGGCGGATATCGAGCTTCTTGCCCTTGCGATACTTGTTGAGCTCGTTGCGGATCTGACCGACGTCGGTCACCTTGATGTTTTTCATGGGTCCCGTTCTGCGTGTCTGCGCTTGAAACTGGCGGGCCCCGCCTCTCGCGGTCGGGAGCGTTCCCGCGCCCCCGCCGCGATGACGGCCCGCGGCTACGGTTGCGACGCTGCGTCCGTCGGGGCCGGTCTGGCAACGTCGGTCAGCGACTTCAGGATCGCGCCGGGTGCGCTCATGATGTTGGTAAACCCGTGCTCTCCGATCATGCTCGTATCGGGAAAGAATACCGCGATTCGGTAGCGCGCGGGTAGCGCGATCGCTTTCCGACCCTGAACCATCATCTCATACGGCAGGAAGGCGGTGGCGCGGTACTGACCGTAATCGATGACCGCCATGATCTTCTGGTCGGTGTTCTTCGCGTCCGAATGGGGGTTGGCGCCCTTGTTGATGCCGACGCCGAACACCGTTTCCTGCTTTCCGGGCACATGGATCTCGTAGACCTTCACCGTGCCGCCTGCATGGGCCGCCAGGTTGCGCTCCACAGTGGCGACGCCGACGGCGTAGCTGGGGTAAGTCGCGAGCAGGTCGACATCGTTGAAATACGGCATGCCCATCATGTAATGGTATTCGCCGGGCCCCAGGTCCTGTGCCGGGATGCCATCCTTGGAACCGAAGGCGAACTGGTCGCCCAGGGCCGCCTTGAGCTTCGCCGCCACGCCCGGGAGCCGGCCCAGGCCGTAGGCCACACCCATATAGGCCGGATTCACGTAAGAAATCTGCACCTTCCCGTTCACACGGGTAACAGCCACGCGTTCGGCCACGCCGAACCCGCCGTTCTTGGCACCGGCAGCCGCGGCCTTGAGCTCCCGGTCGGTTACGGTCACCACCCGGGCCGAGGGATACGGAGAATAGTGTCCGGACAGATCAAACCCCTGCGATGCCAGCTGCAGCTCGACCAGATTCTCGATATCGAGCGTACTCATCCCGCCGGGGGGCGGATTCCCCATGATATAGGGCTTCAGCCGGTCCGCTTGCACCGGGATCGCGGCCGCCAGCACGAGCAATGCTGCATACAGGATCCCCTGCCACGCATTTTTTTTCACGGCATTCTCCTCCGAGGTAGCAAACATCGAGCACTAAACACCAAACCTCCCCATGCCTCAAGGCAGGGGGTTCTAAGGGCGAATCCACCGGAGTCACCGGGCTTCCCGTCTTTCGACGACAGCATCCCGGCCCAGACCGATGGCAAGCCGTTCCTAAAAGCCCAGACATACATTCCACCTGCCAAGGAATGTCGTCCAAGACGCTCTCCGAACAGTGCTGACAGCGATTCGCGTACCGGAATTTCGCCGGCAAAGATCGGTGAGAGCACGCTGACCGCGTTGCCGGGATCAGGGGCGCGGGCCTGGCGGTTTCCTCCCCCGACCGATTATGCGCTGCATGCGCCGCTTTGAGTCTTATCCGCACCGCTGACCAGAACGACCACACAGGCTGCGTTCGGTCCGACCATGCAGAGCTGCGTAGGTACTT
Organism: Pseudomonadota bacterium; assembly: GCA_021785795.1. Next base: position 8,559 of record JAJYEK010000014.1, on the reverse strand, counting down.
AGAGCCGCCGCCTGGGATTCGGTCAGTTCGAGCCGGGTCTTATAGGTGCAGATCGGGCGATCACTCATGTATCACGTCCAGCGCCTTTTGTGCCCGGTTACGGGCGCTGCGCTTGCCGTACAGCTGGGCGCCCATGGAGACGATCACCGCATGCAAGTCGCGCCCGATGTCATCGGTCATTTCGTCCGGTTCGATCACTACGACCTTTCTGCCCTGCGCCGCCAAGGCGGATTCCACATATTCAAAACCGAACCGCATCAGCCGGTCGCGGTGTTCCACAACGATAGTCTGGATCCCGGGATTGCGCATATGCGCATCATGCCCTTGCGGTGGCCGTTCAGTCCTGAACCCGTCTCTTTGACGGCGTCGACGACGGTCATGCCTTGCGAGACGGCAAACTCCGGCAGGCGGGCAAGCGGACGATCCAGATCCGCCTTTTGATCCGCGCTGGATACCCGCGCATAGCGCGCGCCACCCGACCCGCGTCGCGCGGCATGCACAACCACCGTTCCGGTCGGCAGTTGGGCCGCCGGTACCGGTAGCGTACCCGCTTTCCACGTACGCCAGGCAGTCTTGTGACGGATGCCTTGAAGTTCGGCCCATACGCTTAGTCTCATAAACCCTAACCGAATGGCTGTTCGTACTAACGTCTCTATATGACCATGCTTACTCAAACAGCAGGCAACCCGCATCAGTTCAAGAGGGCCGGTATCCCGTTTCGGCTATCCTGGACAGCAGTGATATTGGTGCACGTGCACCCAAACCGTGCACAGCCTGACATCGTTCCGACCTGGATTCAATATCACCAAAAGAGGTCAAATGAACCGGATTCTGGGTAGTGTCTCAGCTTGAATTTGACGGCTGATCCCATCTACCCCAAAACCGGGGCATGCCTAATCACTCAAACAAGCCAAAACGTCCGTGCGATTCAAATAAGATGGCTATGAGTAATTGTAGAAATCGCCACCCAACAAGAGAAACGTAAATATCCTCCGAAAAAATCGTCGCCTGAACAATTTTCAAGACGTTAAGAACCTTGTTCTTTTCAGAGAACTCCGGTTCTAGCTCTATCTATCATTCTTTTAACCGAAGAATTGGCTTTGACAGCGGATAAAATTATTTCTGGATGCCTCCTAGCAAAGACCCTGAAGATTTCGTCGGCAAATGCCTGTCCAATTGCAATGACACCGTCAAAATCGAAAATTATGTATTTGAATAATTCCACTCGCGCCAACACTCGCTTGGCCTGAGAGCGTGATATGAGCTTATCCTCTCCGTACTGAGCTAATCTTACGGGCACGATAGTTTTGTTAAAACCATAATCATCACCTGTTGAATAGCGGTCAAATATTTTGACTTCAGTGCGAGCAGAATGGTTATTTATTTCCATCCACACAGAAGTACCATGCCGAAATTTATCCCTTTCGAGAAGCCAACCCATATCATCACCAAATTTGTGAGTGAAGAAGACGCCGCCAGAAAGGATATCAAAATGATCGAACATTCTTGATGTAAAAAAGATACCTTCTCCGCTATGGTTCTTCGGATCAGTTGTTAGTTTCCCTTTAGCTAGTTCGAGAATTGCATGACGTTCATCCAAAAGATGTAGGGCCTCTTGAATTTTCTTGAAAATGCCGATTCCGTTATCTGATAAGACCATTTCGGCGCTTATAGCGGTTTTTCTTATTCGGACGATAATTCGCGATCCGTCAGAATGGTCAATTGCATTATTGAACATCTCGGTGAAACCATAGTGCCAAATGTCCATCACGTTTTCTGGCAATTGACCAAGCGCTGGGCGCACGTCGCCTGACCAAACTAGATCTTCCGCTAAGTCGGACGAAATTTTATATTCTTTTCTCCACTCCACTAAAGGAGTGAGTTTGTAAGATCGGTTTCGTGTATGACCTGTTTCGGATAGGGCGCCCTCTGCAGTAAGTTTCTGCAAATGCTTGTTTACTGCTTGCCTGCTAATTCCAAAATACTCAGCCGCTAGTTTGCTTACAGCTGCAGGATGTTTTACGACGTGATTCAAAATAAAACGTCGAATTTCTTCTCCCCGTTCTCGAACTCTTGTCATTTAGAAACCTTCTATTTAATCATTGTCAACGTGATTATTGGCAATTGGCAACCTCAATGGTTACTATTGTCAACCTTACAGAAGACTTTGTCAACCTTCCACTTTTAGCAAATCAGACGCACCGTATGCGGGCGACCGGTAAGACCGTTTTGGTGTCCGCGAGCACGCGCCGCGCCGCAACTTCCCCGGGTCTGTGCGCGGCAGCGACCGCCGCCACGAATTGCTCCGGCTGCAATTGCGCGCCAGCCTGTTTGATCCGGCCGACGAGATCCGGCCCGCCGACCGGCGCCATGTGGGCCGTGGCCGGAGCATGCGGCTCCACCCGATCCCTCGGCGTTCACGATCCCGCCGGCTGCGCGACCCGCGCACTTCGCCGCAAGTTTCCTCTTTGCTATTCAAGGGCTGAGCCGAAAAGGCGACGGCTATCCGGGGAAAAATCTCATACATCCAATCGTCGTGTTCGGCTTGTGTGACAGGTAGCACCAATACACACATAAAAAATGTGCTAAATGTAATGAATGGGCTCAACAAGCAGGCGGAACGATCAGATTAGATCGTGCAGCCCGGCGATGTAGATGAAGTACCAATGGCGAGCAGCCCAGGAATCCGCCGGTGTGCGGTTTCGGGCGCCATCGGCGCCAATCAGAACGCGGCATTTCGAGCAGGTGCAGGAACACACGATGAGGCCTACAACACGGCAAACCTGGACCGCGCAGGCCACCGTCACAACGCTGACCTATCTTCTTTCAATGGTTCATGCTCCTGCGAGCGATTCCGAAAAGATACGGGCCATCAATACGGCCATCACACAGATTCTGGAATCCGTCGGTGCGCACGCCGGTGAAACCGACGCCCATCAGCGCCCGGATCCGGCTGATATCAACCCAACCATCAACACACAGCAAAAAGGAGGTTAGTGCACATGCAACGCACCATAAAGAAGTTGTTTATCGGCAGCCTGCTGGCTGCAGCGGCGGTCCCCGGAGTACAGGCTTCGGTGGACGCATATGGATCGCCCGGACATGCGCTGGCGGTAACCAGAACCATAAAAATAGCGGCGCTCGATTCGATGAAATTCCAGCCATCGAAGGTCGATGTGCGTCCCGGGCAGACCGTCCGGTTTGTGATCCGCAACCTGGGCAGACAGCAACCTCACGAATTCCTCATCGGTAACCGGGCCGAACAGCGCGACTATGAGGCTCTCGCGGAAGAACACCCCGGCCTCAGGAAATTGGTCGATGCCCCCAATGGGGTCACAATACCTCCGGGTCAGACCCGCACCCTCATCTGGCATTTTCCGAACCGTACCGGGACGCTCGAATACGCCTGCCACGAGCCGCTCCACTATGCCGCGGGGATGGTGGGATACATCCATATGACTCCGGAAGCGCCCAAATGACCTGGAATAATTCGAAATTACCCGTGCAGAAGGCACGGGTGCCATCGTGTCCACGCCGGCAGGGATGCAGTCGGCCCGTACGTGGCGTTCGGGATCGCCGATTCGAAAGGCCGGTTTGCGCGTTCCCATTCCCTGGCTATGCCTTTTTCGGGCAGGCACTCCTTGTGAATCACAACGAACAACAATCCGGGAGATAATCGAAGATGGATTTAGACAGCGCAATCAGCAAGCATGCCGAGTGGAAATTGAAATTCCGCACTGCCATTTCGAAGCAGGAACAGATGGACGCCGCCACCATCTCGAAGGACAACTGCTGCGAGCTGGGCAAGTGGCTTCATGGCGACGCGCAAGCACAATTGGGCCACCTGCCCGCCCATGCGGATTGCATCCAGAAACATGCCGCATTCCACGCTGAAGCCGGAAAGGTGGCAGCCGCCATCAACGCCAGGAAATACGCCGAGGCCGAAGCCATGATCAATGCCGGCACCGCGTACGCGCAGGCATCCAACACCGTTGGCGCAGCGATCGTGCGACTCAAGAAGGAAGCGGGCCTGTAGGGCGTCGAGGGACGGGTCAAGACACGGCGTCGATTCCGCCTCGCAACCGCTCCGAAGAAACACCCGCACCCCGCCATCCCCGGCCGTCAGGCCGGGGATGGCGGGACCCTCGCGCACCGCATGCCACCTCCGGATGTGCGGCGACCGATTCGCCGCCGGCGACCGGAGGGCAGGGTTCACGGCACCGGCCGAATACGCACGCAGCGCTGATCGTAGTTGTACGTAGTTGCCCGTCCGCCCACAGCGGCGCATGATCAATGCCGCAACGGCATCCGGGTCCGGCAGCGGCGCTTGAGGCCCGGGCCGTCGGTCGATATAGTAAATCGTCCTGACCGCACATCAGGTCCTGTTCGTCACCCCCATCCCGGGCAGAGGTCGCAAACGTTCGCCATGAGCAACGAAAGCCGGAAAGAAAATGGCGCCGTTCCCGGCATCGCGGACACGGGTCCGCGGCCGGTCGTATTGCAGGTGAACGGGACAATGCATACGGTAATGATCGAGCCGCGCACCACCCTCGCCGAGGCATTGCGCGGTCCGCTCGGCCTCACCGGCACCAAGATCGCCTGCAATCATGGCGTGTGCTCGGCCTGCACGGTCTGGCTGGACGGGCTGACCGTCGCCTCCTGCAGCGTCCTGGCCATCGAGGTCGGAGAACGGCCGATCACCACCGTCGAAGGACTGGCGGGACCGGAGACGCTGCACCCGGTTCAGGAGGCTTTCATGGCCCACGATGCCGTCCAGTGCGGATTCTGCACCCCCGGCATGGTCATGTCCTGCGCGGCCCTGCTGGCGCGCAACCCGAGTCCGGACCGGACCGAGATCGAGCAGGCCATCAGCGGTCACCTGTGCCGCTGCGGCACCTATCCGCATGTTGTCCAGGCGATGCTGGCACTCGGCGGGCGGGACGAGCACCATGAGTGATGATCTTCCGCGGCGGCCCGAGAAATTCCCGGCCGGCTTTGCCCATCTGGGCCTGACCGAGATCGAACGCGAGATCCCGGCGGACGAGCCGCCGGCGCTCGGTCCCAATTCCAGTCTGCGGCAAATCGGGAAAAGTGCGCCGCGCTGGGATGCGCAGGCCAAGGTCACCGGTGCCGCCCGCTATACCGTAGACATGGCGCCGCCCGGCATGCTGCATGCCGCCGTGCTGCGCGCGCCCCGGCCGCACGCCCGCATACGCTCGATCAATTTGGCGCGCGCCGCCGCCGCACCCGGCGTGCGGGCGGTGCTCGCGGTGGCGGAACCGCGTGCGGCCGGCGAACCCGCGGTCCTGCGTTATATCGGCCAGCCGGTTGCGGCGCTGGCCGCGGATACCGCGGTCCAGGCGGAAGCGGCCCTGCGGCTGATCGACGTACAGTACGAGTTCCTGCCGTTCGTCGTCGATCCGGATCGCGCCCGGCAGCCGGATGCGCCGGCTGTCTACCGCAAGGAAGATCTTGAAAGCGTACCCTCGGCCGGGCTGCCCGCCTCGGCCGCGGTCTATCCCCTGAACGGCAATGTGCTCGGTCCGGAGCAGCGCAACAGCCGGGGCGATGCCGCCGCCGGCTTTGCCGAGGCCGCGGTCACGGTGGACGGCACCTACCGTACCCAGGTACAAACCCATTGCTGCCTGGAGCCGCACGCCATCGTCGCCTCCTGGCAGGGGGACAGCCTCGAGGTGTGGATGTCCACCCAGTTCACCGCCGGGGTGCGCGCCCAGCTCGCCCGGCATTTCGGACTGCCCCTGTCCCGGGTCCGGGTCCGGGTCCAGGCCATGGGCGGGGGCTTCGGTTCCAAGTCCCAGATGGGGGTGTACGGACGCACCGCGGCGACACTCGCGCGTCTGGCCGGGGCGCCGGTGCGGCTGGTCTACCGCCGCGACGAGGAACAGCTGGACACCGGGAACCGTCCCGCCAGCGAACAGCGCCTGCGCATCGGCGCCCGGCGCGACGGCACGCTGACAGCGATCTCGCTCCACTCCTACGGCGGCGCCGGCATCGCTTTCGGAGCCGCCGTGGGAAACATCGCGAGCGCGATGTACCGCTGCCCCAACCTGGAATCGCTGCATTACGATGTCTTTACCCATACCGGCCCGGGCTGCGCGATGCGCGGTCCCGGCAATACCCAGGGCGCTTTCGCCCTGGAGCAGAGCATCGACGAACTGGCCGAGCGGCTCGCGATCGATCCGATCGTCCTGCGCGACCGGATCGATCCCAGCCCCGTGCGCCGCGAGGAACGCCGCATCGGCGCCGAGCACATCGGCTGGACCCGGCGCCGGGCACCGGGCGCCGACGCCGGACCGGTCAAGCGGGGCATCGGCATGGCCCAGTCGCTGTGGCCGGCGAATGTCCAGACCAACGCCGCCTGTGAAGTGCGGCTGTGGCGGGACGGAACCGTCGAGGTGCTGTCCAGCGTGCAGGACATCGGCACCGGGGTCGGGACCATTCTGGCGCAGGTCGTCGCCGAAGAGCTTGGTCTCGAGCCGCAGGACATCCGCGTGCGCATCGGGGATACGGAATTTCCCTCGGGACCGCCCTCCTACGGCAGCCGCACCACCGCCTCCATCACTCCGCCCGCCCGCACCGCCGCCTGGCGAATCCGGGAGATGCTCCTGCGCGCGGTCGCATCGGCCTGGGAGGTCGATCCGCAGTCCCTGGAACTGCGCGATCGCGTGATCCAGGTTCGCGACAATGCCGGGCGCCGCCTCTCCTGGCGCGAGGCTGCCGCCCTGCTGCGCACGGACCGCATCAGCGCCACGGCCGGACGGGTGGACGACTACGCCGGGTTCCGCAGCCGCTCGGGCGATGCGGCCATTGCCCACAACGATCTGGGCGGCGTGCAGTTTGCCGAAGTGGAAGTGGACACCGAGAGCGGTGTCGTCCGCGTACTGCGGGTGGTGGCGGTCCATGATTGCGGCCGCCCCATCAACCCGGTGCAGATCGAGAGCCAGGTGCAGGGGGGCGTGCTCATGGGGATTTCCTACGCCCTGATGGAGGAGCGGGTCCTCGATGCCAATACCGGCTGGATGCTCAATCCCAACCTCATCGACTACAAGCTGCTCGGACCGCGTGATGTTCCCGACATCACGGTGCTGCTGCTCGAATACTACCAGGGGCTCAGCGCCTCGGATGCTTACGGCATTTCCGAGCCGGCCAACATCGCGACCGCCGCCGCCATCGCCAATGCCGTGTACAACGCCACCGGCGTGCGCATCCGGTCGCTGCCCATGACGCCGGCAGCGGTGCTCGGTGCCCTGGGCGTCGTGCCGGGGGGGCGTCACTGATGGATGCCTTCGCCTGGCAGCAGGCCGCATCGGCCGCGGAAGCGGCCGCCCTCTCGACCCACACCACCGCCGAAGCGATGGTCACGCTCTCCGGCAAGCCGGAGGAACAGCAGGCCGTGCTCGTGAAGGCCGGCGGGGTGGACCTGCTGGACCTCATGAAAGAAGGTCTGGTGAGTCCGGCGCGTCTCGTCGACATCGGCCGCCTGCCGGAACTGGCCGGCATCGAGGTCCAGCCGGATGGAAGCGTGCGCATCGGCGCCCTTGCGACGCTCGGCGACATCGCCGCGCACAGCGGTCTGAGACGCAGCCACTCCGCCCTGGTCGAGGCCGCCGCCCTGGCCGCGAGCCCCCAGATCCGCAACCGCGCCACCCTCGGCGGCAACCTGCTGCAGCGGCCCCGCTGCTGGTATTTCCGGTCCGCCGCCCATCACTGCCTGCGCAAGGGCGGCGCGCACTGCTTTGCGTTCCGGGGCGACAACCGCTATCACGCCGTATTCGCCAACAACGGTTGCGCCATCGTCCACGCGTCCACGCCGGCGACCCCGCTGCTCGCCTATCGGGCCGAAGTGGAGATCGCGGATTCGGCCGGCCGCCGGCGGGTTCCGCTCGCGGAGTTTTTCGTGCTGCCGGAAGCGGACATGCGCCGCGAGAACACCCTTGCCCGCGGCGAACTCATCACGGCAGTGTGGCTGCCGGCAGCGCCCGCCAGCCGTTCGCGCTACCTGCAGGTCTCGGAACGGGCCGCGTTCGACTGGCCGATTGCAGCCGTGGCCGCGGTCCTCGAATTCGACGGGACCGGACGTTGCCGGCAGGCACGCATCGTACTGGGCGCAGCCGCCCCGGCCCCCTGGCGCGCGCATGCGGCCGAAGCTGCCCTGGCCGGGGTCCGTATCGACGGGAATGTGGCCGCGGCCGCCGCCGAAGCGGCGCTCGCGGGCGCCACGCCCTTGTCGCAAAATGCCTACAAACTGCCGCTGCTGTCGACCCTGGTGCGGCGCGCGATACTCGCCGCGGCGGAGGATCGCGCCTGAGGTCCCGGGACGGTCTGTCGCCGGGTCCGGTCTGCGGTGTCGTTGCGATCACGATAGCGCCGGCGGACTGCGCTCCGGAAAATCCCCGCGCGACGCGATACCGACTCGCCGTCACCGCGCCGTGATCCCCCAGGCGGGTCGCGAACCGGCCGATCCCCTGGCCGGACGATGACCCATTCCAAACGCTGGACTGTGCGGCGGGCATCCCTGGGGCGTCGCCGCATGCGGGC
>JAJYEK010000013.1 GCA_021785795.1 Pseudomonadota bacterium | reverse complement strand
CGAGAGGACAGCCAGATCGATGCCTAAGAATCTCATCATTGTCGAGTCGCCGGCGAAAGCCAAGACGATGTCCAAGTATTTGGGCAAGGAGTTCACTGCGCTTGCCTCCTATGGTCATGTGCGCGATCTAGTGCCAAAGAAGGGCGCGGTGGATACCGAACATGATTTCGAGCTCAAATACCAGCTGATAGAGAAGAACAAGAAACATCTTGACGCGATAGTGAAGGCTATGGCCGGAGCCGACGCGCTTTATCTAGCGACGGACCCCGACCGCGAGGGCGAGGCGATTTCGTGGCATCTCTATGAAATCCTGAAGGACCGCGGTGCTCTTGATTCCAAACCCGTGCATCGCGTCGAATTCTACGAGATCACCAAGCAGGCAATTCAGCGGGCGATCCATGAGCCGCGGGAGTTGTCTGTCAACCTCATCAATGCGCAGCAGGCGCGCCGTGCCCTCGATTACCTCGTTGGATTCAATCTTTCGCCGCTGCTGTGGAAGAAGGTCCGTCGCGGACTTTCCGCCGGGCGGGTACAAAGCCCGGCCCTGAGGCTGATTGTCGAGCGCGAGGAGGAAATCGAGCGATTCAAGTCGCGCGAATACTGGACAATAGAATCCGATCTGTCCACAAAGGGACAGAACTTCGTCGCCAAGCTCATCCATTTTAAGGGCACCAAGCTCGACCAGTTCTCCGTGGAGAACGAGGGCCGCGCTGCGGAAATCGAGGCGGAGCTGCTCGGGCAAGCACAGGGCCGCTATCTGGTTGTCGCGGTCGACAAGAAGCAGAAACGGCGCAATCCGTCACCACCTTTCACTACTTCGACCCTGCAGCAGGAAGCATCCAGAAAGCTCGGATTTACTGCGCAGCGCACGATGCGCACCGCACAGCAGCTCTACGAAGGCGTTGACATTGGTGGCGAGACTGTGGGCCTCATCACCTACATGCGCACAGACTCGGTGAATCTCGCGGCCGAAGCGCTGGCCGAGATACGCGGGTTGATCGCCAAGCGTTATGGCGACGACAATCTGCCGAATGAGGCGCTGATATACAAGACGAAGTCGAAGAATGCCCAGGAAGCGCATGAGGCGATACGGCCCACATCCGTCGACCGCATTCCTGAGCAGGTGAAAAAACACCTTACACCGGACCAGAACAAGCTTTACGAGCTGGTCTGGAAGCGCACTGTCGCGTGCCAGATGATACCCGCCGTTATGGACACCGTAGCCGTGGATCTCGAGGCTGGGCCCGGAAACGTCTCTCGGGCAACTGGATCCACGGTGGTCAAGCCGGGTTTCATGGCCGTATACCAGGAGGGAACGGACGAGAAGAAGCCGGAGGATGAAGGTGAGGCCCTGCTGCCGGTGATGATCAAGGGCGAATATGTGGACCTGCGTGGTATTCGCAAGGAGCAGCATTTCACCGAACCGCCGCCACGCTATACCGAGGCAAGCCTGGTTAAGGCGCTCGAGGCCTATGGTATCGGCAGGCCGTCGACTTACGCTACGATCATTTCGACGCTCGAGCAGCGCGAGTATGTGACCCTGGACAAGCGCCGCTTCCAGCCGACCGACGTCGGCCGTGTCGTGAACAAATTCCTGTCCGAGCATTTCCGGAAATACGTTGACTATGACTTCACAGCTCGGCTCGAGGACGACCTGGACGCCGTATCTCGTGGAGAGCGGGCGTGGAAGCCGCTTCTGCAAAATTTTTGGGACGAGTTCAAGGGTCAAGTAACGGCCAAGGAAGGCGCCGAACGGCCCGGAGTAGAGCTTCTGGATGAGAAGTGCCCGAAATGCGGCAAGCAGCTTTCCAAGCGTCTGGGCCGCAACGGGTACTTCATCGGATGTACCGGTTACCCGGAGTGCGACTACACGCGCAACGTCGATGACGAAGCGGGCGCAGCCAATGAGCCCCAGATCGTCGAGGGCCGCACCTGTCCGAAGTGCGGATCGCCGCTCGTGGTCAAACGTGGCCGCTACGGGAAATTCATCGGCGGCAGCAATTACCCGAACTGCAAGCATATGGAACCGCTGGAAAAGCCGGCTGACACGGGCGTCCAATGCCCCGAATGTAAGCAGGGTACGATGCTCAAGCGCAAGTCGCGGTACGGCAAGATCTTTTATTCGTGCTCGCGTTACCCCGATTGCAAGTACGCGGTTTGGAATCCGCCTATTCCCGAGCCCTGCCCGAAATGCGGATTTCCGATCCTCACGATAAAAACGACCAAGCGGCGCGGAACGGAGAAGGTGTGCCCGCAGAAGGAATGCGGTTATGCCGAACCTTACGAAGGAGAGGTGCCCGGAGCCGAGAATACCGGCGCCAAACAGGCCTGACTCATGTGATCGCTGGCTCTCGGCTCATCAGTGCTGGTGTCCGCCAGCTCCGTGTATGTGCCCGTGCTCCAGCTCCTCCGCGGTAGCGGCCCTGACCGCGACAACCTCGACCTGGAAGTGCAATGTTACCCCGGCAAGCGGGTGGTTGGCGTCGACCGTGATGGTATCATTGTCGACCCCGGTGACGGTTACGACGCTGACCCCGTCCGAGGTGGGCGTCTGGAACTGCATTCCGACTTCGATTTCCTGTTCGGACTCGAAGCGGTCGCGCGGTATGACCTGGGACAGCGCCTCATCCCGCAGACCATAGGCTTCCTGCGGAGGCACGGATACCTCGAGACGATCGCCGGTGGCCTTGCCAGACAGGGCTTTTTCGAGACCGGGAATAATATTGTTGGCGCCGTGAATATAGGCAAGCGGCTCCGCGCCGGCGGAACTGTCAATGACGTTGTTTCCGTCGTCGGTAAGTGTGTAATTGATGCTCACTACTGTGCCATTGGCAATCTGCATGGCGGGTCCTCGCGGTTGCGGCTTAGCCGCAAAAAGCGGCCGCCCTGTGAAAACGCCTCCGGCCTGGACTCCCCTAGTTGCAGGGTGCTCGCGACCTCGAGGCGAGCCCGCATTGTGCCACGTTGCCCCGAGAAAGTCCCCCACCGAGCCGGCCGGGCACCGGGATCCGGATACCTTGCGTGGCATCCTGGCATGGCCTCGACCGCAGTTGTCACAAATGCCAGTACGCTGCAGTCGATCACGTGAGGATGGCGATCGGGGCGCGCTCGTGGTAGAAACGCAGCACGCTGAGTTTGCTTCGGTCAGGGTTGACGCAATATGGCAAGAACGGGTGGTGGTGTGACGCGCACCATCGTGATGATTTGCACGGTCGCGGTGCTGTCTTCGTGCACGTGGCTTGTTCCGACACCTCCCGGCATCGGACACGAGGTGGCCTGGTCCGAGCTTCCAGGCTGGTCTGACGGCGACCAGGCCGCGGCGTGGCCCGCGCTGATGCAGGACTGCCGGAAACTTTCTGTCCGGGACGCGGCTTGGGCGAAAATCTGTCGGGCGGCCGCCGCCATGCCGGCCGCGCCCGACGATGCCCAGGCACGGCGATTCTTCGAGCAGTACTTCAGCGCCCATGAAATGATCGGGCTGGGCGGTCGTCGCCATGGCCTAATTACCGGATATTATGAGCCGGTCCTCAGTGGCAGTCTCGTGCGCACGGCTCGTTTTCGATACCCGCTTTACCGCCGGCCGGACAATCTTGTACGCATCGATCTGGGGGCGCAGTATCCGGAACTCCAGGGATTGCTCCTCCGCGGGCGGCTCGATGGGGACCGGGTGGTCCCATATTACAGCCGCCGCCAGATCACCGACTCCGCTGACCCGCTCCGCGGCCAGGAATTGCTGTGGGTGGACGACCCCGTGGCGCTGTTCATGCTGCAGGTTCAGGGTTCCGGCCTGGTACGCCTGCCGGACGGCAGCCTGATCGGAGTGAGCTATGCTGACCAGAATGGCTATCCCTATTTCGCGATCGGCCAGCGCCTGGTCGAGATGGGAGCGCTCAAGCAGAAAGAGGTCTCGCTACAGTCGATAAGCCGATGGCTGCATGACCATCCGGATGAGGCCGAATCCGTACTGAACAGCAATCCGAGCTACGTGTTCTTCCGGCTCACCAGTGCATCAACCTCCGGGCCCGTGGGGGCGCTGCAGGTACCGCTCACGCCGCAAGGCAGTATCGCGGTCGATCCGGCCTTTATTCCTCTAGGCATGCCGGTGTGGCTCGACACAACCCTGCCGGAGGGGAATGAGCCCTACCGGCGGTTGATGCTGGCGCAGGATACCGGAGGTGCCATCAAAGGCCCAGTCAGGGCCGACGTCTTTTTCGGGCGGGGCCGGCGCGCTGAGCGGCTTGCCGGGCGCATGAAGGAGCCTGGACGCTTGTACGTGTTATTGCCTGGCGGTGGAGCCAGCGACGAAGGCTGAGCCCGAACTCCGCACCCAGGCGCTGGAGCAGTCCGAAATCCGACGTATCGGATAGATCCGCATTCGCCCGCGGGCGACCTTCGAACGTCCGACGAGCTGCCCCACACCCAGGACGGTGCTGGGGTCGGGCGGCGAATCGGTGTTAGCCGGGCGCGCACGCAGCTGCAGCACATCTGCCACCCCGTCTGCCCCGTGCATCTGGTCGCGCGGGACGAGCCGCCGCAACGCGGTTAGGTCGGTCCACCAATGAGCGGGAGAGAGCCGGCCAGCGATTCCAATCAGGTAGACCCAGGCGCCATCGGCCGATTCCATCGGTTGCGTGTAATAGAATGGCGTATGCGTTGCCACCGGAAGCCCGCTGAATGGCGGGCGGGAAATGGCTATGGTGTCGAGTGTCTTCAGCTTTGCGTATCCTTCAACCATGACTCCCTGCGGATATCTGCGTGCGAGCTGCCGCCAGATCTGGTCTATGTCCTCGCCAGGCGGCATGACGTTCGTCGTGCTCGGTTGTGTCCCGGGCGGAACGTAGGCAAGGAAGCTGGTCTGAAAATAGCGGTTCACCACCAGGCTGTAATAATCAGGCGATGCGGTGTTCGTGGACCTGAGCCATACGCGGCCCCCGGCGACCACGGCATCTCCCAGGCTCTTCCATCCATGCACTGCCCCGTCTCCGATACCGAACAAAATACGACGGGCATCGAGATAGCGGGTGGCCAGTGCGACCGGCACAATTGCCCGGGCGCGTGCCCGGGCGCTGCCGGCTACACACGTGAGCGGTTCGCGCCCCCGCAGTTTGCGCATAACAGCGAACAGCAACAGCCCCGCTGCCAAAACCAGCAGAAACCCGCGACCCAAATTGCCGAGCGCCGACCGGGCCATCAGCTACCTATCGATCCACAGTTACCAGATCCTGCACCCACAAGCCACTACTGCCCCGACAAAACTCTCAGAACCGGACGCCAGCCAGAGAGCCGGCCGGCGCCGGTTTGTCCGCTGCCGGAACCTGCGCCAGCAAAGCAATCAGATTTTCTCCCACCAGTTCGCGACGCCAGCCCGTGAGGAGCGCAAGGTCCCGCTCGCCAAGGACGAGGCGCTGAACGTCGCGCCGCGGCGCGAGCAGCGCCGAACTGATCCCGATTTCGCGGGCGACCCGGTCAACCTCTGCTGCCATGCGCCGGTATATTTCGGTCTGGTCCGCATCGAGCATTTGGCGCGGTGGACGCATCTCCTGGACCCCGGGTCGGTCGGCTGCGGCAATGGCTTCGAGAATGCCGGCCCCCCACCGGTGCACGGCTCGCTGGGTCAATCCGCCCACCGCCCCGAGGGTCGCGGAGTCGGACGGTCTCCGCCGCGCGAGATCGAGCAGCGCAGAGTCACTGACCACCCAGCTGCGCGGCAGGTCGCTCGAGCGGGCGGCGCGTTCCCGCCAGGCCGCCAGCTGCCGCAGCGCCCGGCGTGCACGCACGTCCAGCTGCTGAACATTCCTTACCCGCTGCCACGCATCATCGGGACTGGATTCGTATAGGCTGGGATCGCTGAGGCGGGCAAAATCCTGCAGTGGCCAATGGCTGCGGCCAGCCGTCTCGAGTGCCTTGGCCAGGGCCACGTAGACGTCGCGAAGATAGCGCACGTCATCTTCCGCATAACGGCGCTGCTCTGGACTCAGGGGGCGCGACGACCAGTCGGTACGCGTATGGGACTTGTCCAGGTCCGTCCCGGTGATGGACTTGACCAGCGCTGCGTAGCCGATCTGGTCCTCGTATCCGAGGTAGCCGGCAGCCACCTGCGTGTCGAATACCGGTCCCGGGACCGGCCCGACGCTCTCCCCGGCGTCCGCCGAGGCACGGCGCGTCCGCCACAAGTCGTGAAAAACCTCCATGTCCTGGCGCGCCGCGTGCATAACCTTGAGCACGCCCTGATTGCAAAGCAGGTCTACCAGCGGTGTCAGGTCATCGATGGCCAGCGGGTCGACGCAGACAATTTCATGTGGTGTGCCGATCTGAACCAGACACAGCTTCGCGTAATATGTCCGCTCGCGCATGAACTCGGTATCGAGCGCAATCCATTCCTGTCGGCAAAATTCTCCGCATACTTCCGCAAGGTCTGGGTACGACGCGATGAACCTGGATGTCATGCGGCCAGTGTACCAGATTGGCGGACCGGATCTTAGACGGTCGTTCGATCGTAACCGGATGGCCGGTTGCCGCCGGCAGCGTGCTATCATCCACAAGAGGTACGGGGTCGGAGGGATGAGGATTGGTCAGGACAACCACTTCCGTGATCTGCCTGCTGTTGCTCAGCGCATGCGGTTTTGTCCGCAACGCTCCCGAGAACAATGCGACACAGTTTATCCGGACGCTGATCGTGGATCCGGGAAATGTCGGGAATCTGCGCAATTTTGCCGACGTGACGGCCGGCCAGGACCCGACCATGGTCGTGCACGGCCTGTCGACCGACGTTGCGGTCAGCTACCTGCAGACGCGTGAGCGCCAGGGTGAAAAACAGGATTTCACGGTAGATTCCGTACGCCTTGAAGGGTCCTCGGTCCAGATCGTCACGATACGCGTCGCCCGTGCTGGCAGCCGGAGCAGCGGCGCCGTGGCGTTCCGGGTGACGCTGAAGGACGTGCCCGGTCGTGGCTGGCTGGTCACGGCGGTGTCAGCCGAATAAACTAACAGCGAACTCACGCCGTAAGCGCTATGTCGGCCATTCGAACCCTGATTGATATCTTCCTGCTGCGCGGTAAGCCGCAGGACCTGCCGGCCGACAGGTCCCTGGTCTGGCAGGCGGCGCTGCTGTCCGTCGCCAGCAATTTTGCCATCGACGACCTCCATCCGAACGCCGGGTTGCGCCTGTTGTTTGCCGTGACACAAGTTGTGTTGCTCGGCGGGGTAGTCTGGGGTGCGCTCAGGTTGCGCGGTTTCCCGCAGCGCTGGATGCAGACCATGGCACCGCTATACGCCGGCGGCGCGATAATTAATCTGATCGCGTGGCCGCTGTTCAGTCTCGTGATTTTGCCGAACGCTCCTGCAAGCGGTGAATGGGCGCTGCTGCTCGGTGTCGGAATGACCGTGTGGTTTCTGGCGATCATGACCAACGTGATGCACCATGCCCTCGAGTTGCCGATCGGGCGCAGCGCGCTGGTCAGCATTGCCTGCATGATGGTTTCGGGGTTATTGCTGCTAATGCTATTTCCCATACCCGGCGTGCCCTGATGCATATCCACATCCTCGGTGTGGGTGGCAGTTTCATGGGCGGACTGGCAGTCCTGGCGCGGGAGCTAGGGCACGACGTGACCGGATCGGACTCGAAAGTGTACCCGCCAATGAGCACGCAGCTTGCGGAGCGTGGCATCGAGCTTTTCGACGGCTACGGGCCCGCCAATCTGAAAAGGACGCCGGATTTGGTGGTAATCGGCAATGCCCTGTCGCGCGGTAACCCGGAAGTCGAGGCGGTTTTGGACAGGGGCTTGCCATACACCTCGGGCGCACAGTGGCTGGCCGAACATGTGCTGGCGCGCCGCTGGGTGCTGGCTATTGCCGGTACCCACGGCAAAACCACCACCACGAGCCTGCTGGCATGGATTCTGGAGAGCGCCGGCCTGGCGCCGGGCTTTCTCATCGGCGGGGTGCCGGAGAATTTCGGAGTTTCCGCGCGCCTGGGATCCTCGGCGTTTTTCGTCGTCGAGGCGGACGAGTACGATACCGCCTTCTTCGACAAGCGCTCCAAGTTCGTCCACTACCGTCCGCGCACGGCAGTACTGAACAACCTCGAATATGACCACGCTGACATTTTTCCGGACCTAGAGGCGATCAAGCTCCAGTTTCACCATCTGATCCGAACGGTCCCAGGCAACGGGCTGCTTATTATCAACGGCGCCGATCCGAACCTGCAGGCCACTCTCGATCTCGGGACCTGGACCCCGGTGGAGCGTTTCAACGTCCCGCAAGGCTGGAATGCGCGCCTACTCCAAGGCGACGGTGGCCGGTTTCAGCTGCGGTTCGCAGAGGCGGAGCTGGGCGTTGCGTCATGGCCGCTGATGGGGATGCACAACGTGCTGAACGCGCAGGCCGCCATTGCGGCTGCCCGTCATGCCGGCGTGCCGCCGCAGGTCGCGCTGGAGGCGCTGGCTGGTTTCCGCAATGTCAGGCGGCGTCTCGAGGTGCGGGGCACAGCCATGGGGGTTACCGTCTACGATGACTTTGCCCACCATCCCACCGCCATTGCGGCGACCATCGGTGCGCTGCGGGCCCACATCGGGTCGCAGCGCCTCATCGCTGTCCTGGAGGCGCGCTCCAACACAATGCGTCTGGGCGTTCACCGCAGCCAGCTCGCGCCGGCCCTGGATGCAGCGGACAGGGTATTGCTGTATCAGAGCGCTGACCTCAAGTGGGACCTGCAGACGGTCGCGGCGGAGCTGAACCGGCATCGGCCGCCGCAAGGCGGCGCGGGTGACAGTGGAACGCGCGCCCGCGTGTTCGGATCAACCGAAGATATAGTCACTGTTCTCGCTGGCGAACTGCAACCCGAAGACCATGTGCTGGTGATGAGCAACGGCAGCTTCGACAACCTCCATCAGCGGCTTCTGGACCGCCTCCGGCAGGTCGGAAAATGAGCGCCGACCCCCCCGAATCTGACGCCATAGCGCTGGCGATGACCGGAGCCTCCGGGGCGCTATATGGACTGCGTCTCCTCGAATGTCTGATCGCGGCGGGGAAGACTGTCTATCTGATGGTTTCGGCGCCAGCCCTGGTTGTGATTGCCGAGGAAACCGACCTGCGGCTTCCGGGACGTCCGGCGGAGATGCAGGGTTACCTGGCAGAGCGCTATCAGGCGACTCCCGGGCAGCTCCACGTTCTGGCGCGCGACCAGTGGCATTCGCCTCCGGCGAGCGGCTCCAGCGCGCCACGGGCAATGGTAGTGTGCCCCTGTACCAGCGGGACACTGTCTGCCATCGCCAATGGCGCCAGCGACAACTTGATCGAGCGCGCTGCCGACGTTGCCCTGAAAGAGCAGCGCAAGCTTATCTTGGTGGTACGGGAAATGCCGTTGTCGGCAATCCATCTTGAGAACATGCTCAAGCTGGCGCGGCTAGGCGCCCTGATCCTTCCTGCGAGTCCGGGGTTTTACCACCAGCCGCGCGGCATATCCGATCTCGTGGACTTCGTGGTTGCTCGGGTGCTCGACCACTTGGGGATAAGGCAAAGCCTCGTGCCGCCATGGGCGGAAGACGGCGCCCTCTGAGCGCCGTCATGGTTCATTTTTTTCCGACCCCGAAAATGTAGCGCGAGAACGTTGCTATGTCATTGGACAGGCGGCGGAACAGGTGGTCCAGGCTGATGATCGCATGCTCCAGCAGGTTTACCGCAATATAGGGGTGTTCGACCCTCAGGCGGTCGTACATCGTGCGTGTCAACACTAGGATCTGCGTATCATCGGCGCGTGCGCGAATGCGCGCCGAGCGCGGCTCGCGATCAAAAAAGGACATTTCGCCCATCAGTTCGCCCTCGCCGACCCGGCCGATCTCGTGTTCCGTGCCGCGATCGTCATAGTAGAGAGCGGCCTCGCCCTTGATCACGAAAAAAAGCGCTTCTCCGACCTCGCCCACGTCGGCAATTATTTGGCCACGGACAAAGTGGGTGAGTTCGGTAAAATCGAGCAGCGTCTCTATTTCCCGCACCGTCAGAGATTCACACAGGTACTGTTGGTTGAGAAATTGCGTCAGCTCGATCTTCGAAGTATTCGTCACGGAAAGGCCCTTGCGCAATACCAGCGGCGTTGGCGTTTAGCATACTGAAATTTACCACCGAAAACAAAAAGCAGCCGTTGCAAGGCGGGCGATTTTTCACTAACCTCCCGCGGTCTGGTTGAAAACAGGACAGGAGGAAATTCCACAATGAAAAGAGTGCTCCGGCTGTTGTTTCTGCTGGCGGTTGTTGTCCCCGGAATCGGGTACGCGAATTACATGCGGGACATAGACTACAGGGTGATTCCGCAGCAACCCGTAGTCACCGGCCCCAAGATCGAGGTCCGCGAATTCTTCTGGTACGGCTGCCCGCACTGTTTCCATATGGAGCCGATCCTGGAGAAGTGGCTCAGAACCCTGCCGAGCGATGCGAAATTCGTGCGTACGCCCGCCGTGTTCAATCCGGCCTGGGCGCCGGCGGCGCGCGCCTTTTTCACCTTCCAGGCTCTGGGCATCACCAACAAGGTGCATTACGCATTCTTCCGCGCGATCCATGTCGAGCATCAGGATATGAACAATGCCAACGACGTTGCAGCATTTCTGGCCAAATACGGCATCAGCAGGCAAACGGCCCTGAACACGTACAACTCCTTCAGCGTCAACGCCGATGTGCGTCGCACCCAAGCCATGGAGGTGCCTTATGGTATCGACTCGGTGCCTACATTTGTGGTTGATGGCCGGTATATGACCAATCCGTCGATTGCGGGTGGCGAGCGGCGCTGCCTGCGGATTGTTGCCTATCTCATAAAGAAGTCGGCGACCGCCCACGCCCGCCCCGGTACGGTGAAGTAGGCCTGTGGCGTGGATCCCGTATGCGCATCGATCCGGGCGGTGGAGATGTCCGGACCGCATGTCGGGTTCAGGCGCCCGGCCATGCGCCGGTTTGCGAGCAGGGACGGTAATGGCGCCGGCAAGCGCGCAATGATCCGCGATGTCAGAATCTGTTTCGTGGGGGATTCCTTCGTCAATGGCACCGGGGACGAAGCCGCTCTAGGCTGGGCAGGGCGCCTGTGCGCTGCGGCGGCGATCCGAGGCGCCGCCTTGACTTGTTATAACCTCGGCATCCGGCGCGATACGACTCGGGACATACTGCTGCGCTGGGAGCGGGAATGTGCCCTACGGTTGCCCGCCTCCTGCGATGGCCGCATGGTTCTTTCGGCCGGTGTTAGTGATGCGGCAATCGAGAATGGCAGGGTTCGCGTCGATATCGAAGAGTCCAGCGCGAATTTCCGCGACATTCTGTGCAAGGCACGCCGCTACGCCGCGCTTATCGTCGGCCCGCCGCCGGTCAGCGACGATGGCTGGAACGAGAGAATCAAGGCACTGACGGGGGCATTTGCCCGAGAGGCCGATGCCCAAGGCGTGTCATACATCGATCTCTTCACGCCGCTGGCAGCGGATAAAGCCTATAGGAATGAAATTCTGAAACGTGACGGCGCACACCCGGGAAGCGCCGGTTACACGAAGATGGCGCAGATTGTGGACTCATCGCCGCATTGGTGGTTTCAAGCCGGTCCGCCGGGACACTGATTCTCGCTCCGGAGCCGGCGCAAAGCATGTGCGCGCTTCGAATCCAGGAATTGCACCGGCCGCATGCATACGCATAGCATCTGTCGGAATGTCTGGCACCACGGCCATAAGTGCATCGGGTGCTGGGGTCAGCCGGTGGCCACGGTTACCTTACCCGCCGGGCCTAAGTGGCGCAAGACCGGTTCAGCCCGGACGTGGCGTTGGCTGACCGTGCCTGCCGTGAGGCGGCTGCCGCATTGGCAATGCCGGATCGGAGCACGGCTGGACGCCTGGTGAATCAGTGCGGATCGGTGGCCGTTACGCAATGCGCGCCCGGCTCTTCATCGGGTACTCCAAGGCAAACTGCACACGCCGCCTTGTCTCGGAACAGACGCTGAACTCCGGTTCTGAGCGCGGGAACGGAAAATCTCCCCCGCTCTGGCATCGGACACGGTGCTCGCTCCTGGTCTTCGGCAATTGTCGCCCGTGCCACGTAAATGGTGTCGTTGAACCACAACCAGATAAGCACAAAAGAAACAAAGCGTTGGGCCGCAACACCGGTCAGCCCTCGGGCGACTTGCGTGGCCATGCAAGTCGTTAGTTTCTTTCTCTGTGTCCATGTGGTTCAATGCAATTTCGAGGTTGATTGCTGCTTGGTTCGCCCGTCGGGGAAACAGGCCTCATCGTTCCGTGCATAGGGCACCGAACTTCGCCAGCTTCCCGCCAGGAACCAAATTTTCACGTTGTATTCTAAAATGGGATGTCTGAGGAAATGGACGGGGGCAGGGCTTGCCTAACTCAGCTGCCCAGGCATCCGCAGCAGCGGTGTGGTGCCCGGCTTCATACCGAATAACGCAGCCTGCCGCAATTCGCGGGCGGCTCTATGGGTCGGGCTTCAGGCGTCCGACCGCAGATATCCACAACGCTCCCCGGCAACCGTGTGGATGGATTGAACATTTGCCGGATCGGAAACGTCACAACGGCGCCTCATGCCTTTGGGTCCAAGGGGGCGATGTCTGAGGCCGCTCCCATACTGATGCCGCTAGACCGCATAATGGCCAGGCGAATGACGCGGCCGCCCCGCAAGTAAGGAGGGAAAGAAATGGAGATCGTGCTTGCCCAGCCGCGGGGTTTTTGTGCCGGTGTCGTGCGTGCCGTCGAGATCGTCGAACAGGCCCTGGAGGTGTATGGCCCCCCCATATACGTGCTGCACGAAATCGTGCACAACCAGCACGTGGTCGCCGATCTCCGCGCCCGCGGGGTTGTCTTTACCGAAAATCTCTCCACCATCCCGCCCGGAGCGGTTACCATTTTCAGCGCCCACGGAGTTTCCGCCGCGCGCGTTGAAGAGGCACGTGCCAGGGATCTGGACGTGATTGATGCTACCTGCCCGCTGGTCGCCAAGGTTCATCTGCAGGCGCAGAAGTACAGCCGCGAGGGCGCGGAGGTCATCATCGTAGGCCACCCTGGCCACCCGGAAGTGGAAGGCACCCGGGGGCGCATCCCGGGACCGGTGCATGTCGTGTCCACCCCGGAGGATGTCTGGGGGCTAGACGTTGGTGACCCGGATCACGTGGCATACGTGACCCAGACCACGCTCAGCATAGACGATACGCCGGACGTAATTGCGGCCCTGCGCACGCGTTTTCCGACCATACGCGGCCGCGAACTGGACGGCATTTGCTATGCTACGCAAAACCGGCAGAATGCGGTGCGGGCGCTGGCCGACGAAACCGAGCTTCTGCTTGTGGTTGGAGCGAGAAACAGTTCCAACTCCAACCGCCTGCGCGAGGTGGGCGAGCAGTCCGGGATACCTGCCTACCTGGTGCAGGATGCCAGCGAACTCAATCCCGCCTGGTTTTCGGCAGGCGTTCGGGTGGGGGTTACCGCAGGTGCCTCCACCCCAGAGCGTCTGGTGCAGGAAGTGCTGCACAGGCTTGCCCAAATCGA
This sequence comes from Pseudomonadota bacterium, assembly GCA_021785795.1. The sequence goes on along the minus strand of JAJYEK010000013.1, from coordinate 38,083 downwards.
GGACATTGAGGTGCGACAACTCGCTGCGGAGCCGGAAGGCGTAAACTTCAATCTGCCGGCCATCCTGCTCCAGAAAAAAGACGCAGCGCTGTTTGCTGAGGATCCTGGCCCGCCATGAGCATCCCCCTGAGACAGCAGTACCGAATTGCCCGCTACATACTCCTTCAGAAACTGCGTGGCCGGCGACGTTATCCGCTGGTGCTCATGCTGGAGCCGTTGTTTCAGTGCAACCTCGCCTGCGCCGGCTGCGGCAAGATCGATTACCCCGATCATATCCTGGGCAAACGTCTCAGCGTGGAGGAATGTCTTGCGGCGGTGGACGAATGCGATGCGCCGGTCGTATCCATCCCCGGCGGCGAACCCCTGATCCACAAGGACATGCCCCGGATCGTCGCCAGCATCGTGGCGCGCAAGAAATTCGTCTATCTCTGCAGCAACGCGCTGCTGCTCAAGAAAAAGATCGCCGACTACAGCCCGTCACCCTATCTCACTTTCTCAATCCACCTCGATGGCTTGCGCGAGCGGCATGATGCCGCGGTCTGTCGCGCAGGCGTATTCGACACCGCTGTCGAAGCCATCCGCGAGGCGTGCCGCCGCGGCTTCCGAGTCAACGTCAACTGCACGCTGTTTCAGGGCGAGAATCCCGATGAAGTCGCCGAGTTTTTTGATTTCTGCGCTGCCCTGGACGTGGAAGGCATCACCGTTTCGCCCGGTTACGATTATGTGCGCGCGCCGCGCCAGGACGTTTTTCTTCAGCGCCGCCAGGGCAAGCGCCTGTTCCGCGAAATATTGAAGCGCGGCAAGGAACGTCGGCATCGCTGGCCGCTCAATCATTCGAGCCTGTTTCTGGATTTTCTCGCCGGCAACCAGGACTATCACTGTACACCCTGGAGCAACCCCACTCGCAATATCTTCGGCTGGCAACGTCCGTGCTATCTGATGGCTGAAGGCGGGTATGCCGGAAGCTTCCAGGCGCTCATGCAGGAAACCGACTGGGACCGTTACGGCGCCGGCCGGCACCCGTCCTGCAACAACTGCTTGGCCCATTGCGGCTACGAGGGCACCGCGGTGGACGACGCCGTCGCCCATCCCCTCAAGGCACTCTGGGTCCACTTGCGGGGTCCGCGCACAGAGGGCGAAATGGTGCCGGAGCCGACGATGCGATATCGAAGCGTCGAATCCATACCCGTGGCAGCCAGCCGCGAGGGCGCGGAGCAACGCTGAGATGGGGCAAGGTGCGAACTTGCGCAGCGCGGCGGCTTCGGCAAGAAGTGGCCCTGCGGATACCGCAAGATCAATCGGAAATACGGTCGCGCACCCGCCCTGGCTGGATGCCGGAACGGAGGAGGATCGGCCGTTGATGGAAAGCCAATCCCGAAGGAGCGTTCTCCTGCTGCGGGCTGCGGTTTGCCGCCACGGGCAGAGCGTCGCGCTTCCCGCGTTTGGCGTTATGCTGAAATACGCGCTGAGGGCAGGTGAGGTGCTGGATGCCGCGGCGGTGAACATGCCGTTCGTCAAACCCCTGGATGAGACTGTGGGGATAGAGATGGTGCAGTCCCACGATCTTTTAGCGGCCTTGAATGAGCCCCTTTTGTTGCTCGGCAGCCGAACCCCGGCACTCAATCTGCGGCTGCTTGACGGCTCGCCGGTCCAGGGGCGGCCGCCAGGAGCTCCTCGCGGCCTACGGTCTGGATACGCAAGACAAACTGGCCGCCATACCGGACCGCATGCGCAGGGACGGGCAAGACACACCCAGCGGCGGAAGCGCCGCGCATGGGGGCTGGCGGTGAGCCGTTGCAATCGAGGCGGTGACATCAAGACCTGGAAGGGAATTCTCCGTGCTTGCCATGAAGCTTGAATCCGCCGACGCCGCAGCCGACGCCGACCGCTTTCAGGATGAGCTGCTCGCCGGGGTTTCGCGCACTTTCTTGCTGACCATACCGCAACTGCCGGGATCCTTGGTTCGGGTGGTGGGCAATGCCTACCTGCTCTGCCGGATCGTCGACACCATAGAAGACGAGACCATCCTGGAGGTGGCCGGCAAGCGTGAATTCTACGCGCGCTTCGTGCGGGCGGTGGAAGGCGAAGAGGACCCCCAGCACTGGGTGGACAGCCTGATTCCCGCGCTTTCGGCAACCGCATCCGCCCATGAGCGCGCGCTGGTGCGCGCCATTCCAGCCGTGATCCGCATCATGCATGGCTTTGCCCCGGCCCAGCGCGCCGCCATAACGGAATGCGTGCGGATCATGGCTTCGGGCATGGCGGAGTTCCAGCAGCGCAAGAGCCTGCACGGTCTCAGGGACCTCGATGAGCACGCCCGCTACTGCTACTACGTGGCCGGTGTGGTGGGGGGGATGCTCACCCGCTTGTTCTGCGACTATTCGCCCGAGATCGCCCGCAACGAAGACGCCTTGATGGTGCGCGCCGTGTCTTTCGGACAGGGCCTCCAGATGACCAATATCCTCAAGGACATCTGGGAGGACCGACGCAGGGGCGCCTGCTGGCTTCCGCGCGATGTTTTTACGGAGCACGGCTGCGATCTGAGCCGGCTGGAGCCAGGGCGCTACCACAGCGGCTTCGGCAAAGGTCTGGACCGGTTGATTGCGGAAGCCCGCGGTTGCCTGAAAGAGGCGCTGGAATACACGCTCCTGATTCCACGCGAGGAAGAAGGCATACGCAACTTCTGTCTGTGGGCCATCGGCATGGCGGTGCTCACCTTGCGCAAGCTGCACCGGCATCCCGATTTCAGCGCCGGGCGGCAGGTCAAGATCACGCGTCGCAGTGTCGCAGCAACCATTATGGTGAGCCGCTTCGCGGCACGTCGGGATCGGCTGCTGCGACAACTGTTCCTGGCCCTGGGCACCGGCTTGCCGCGCAAGTCGCACCGGACTGCGCAGCCCCGGCCCACTGCCTCGGATGCATAGTTAAAGGCGGCGCCATGGCGACGAAGCCTTTGAGCATCCCGCGTGTCACGGACGTGTCCCTGGAGACCGCCCTTGCCCGGGCACGCGAAACCTTGCTGTCTTGTCAGCACCCCGATGGCCACTGGTGCTTCGAGTTCGAGGCCGACTGCACCATCCCGGCGGAATACATCCTGATGATGCATTTCATGGATGAGGTCGATGATGCGCTGCAGGCGAAGCTCGCCAGCTACGTGCGGGCGCGGCAAAATCCTGCGGGCGGCTGGTCGCTGTATACGGACGGAGCGACCGACGTGAGCTGCGCGGTGAAGGCATACTACGCGTTGAAGCTGGCTGGCGACGATCCCGGGGCGCCGCACATGCGGCGCGCAAGGCAGGCCATCCTGGAATGCGGCGGCGCGGAGCACGCCAACGTCTTCACCCGCATCACGCTCGCCTACTTCGGCCAGGTTCCCTGGCGCGCGGTGCCGTTCATTCCCGTGGAGATAATGCTGTTGCCGCGCTGGTTTTTCTTCCACATCTATAAGGTGTCCTCCTGGGCGCGCACGGTGATGGTGCCGCTTTTTATTCTCTGCACGTTGAAGCCGCGCGCCGCAAACCCTCTGGGCATCGACATCCGCGAGCTCTTTCGCGAGGATCCGGAAGGGATAGCAAATTATTTTGCTGGCGGCGGTACGACATCGCTGGCCAGGGCATTCCTTCTCCTCGATCGCCTGGGGCGAGCCTTGGAACCCCTGATCCCCAGGGCAATGCGGAAGCGCGCGTTGCGCAAGGCGGAGCAATGGTTCACCGCGCGCCTGAATGGAGAAGACGGTCTCAACGGCATCTTCCCCGCCATGGTCAACGCCTATCAGGCTCTGGCAGTGCTCAATTATCCGGAGGATCATCCCTACCGGCGCCAGGCCCGGGCAGCCTTGCGGCGTTTGGTGATCGAACGCCCGCAAGAGGCCTATTGCCAGCCGTGCGTTTCGCCCGTGTGGGACACGGGCTTGGCCATGCATGCGCTCTTGGAGGCCGATCAATTGTCCGGCGGCGATCTCCTGTCCGCGATCGAATGGCTGAAGCAGCGCCAGATCGTGGATGCTCCCGGCGACTGGCAGGTCAATCATCGCGGCATACGGGGCGGCGGCTGGGCCTTTCAGTACCACAATGACCATTATCCGGATTTGGATGACACCGCCGCCGTGGCATGGGCCATCGCCCGTGCGGCCGGGCCCGAGAACCGCGCCGTTCTTGATCGGGCGGCCGACTGGCTGGTCGCCATGCAATCCAGGAACGGCGGTTTTGCCGCCTACGATGCCGACAACACGCATTATTATCTCAACGAGATTCCGTTCGCCGACCACAAGGCCCTGCTGGATCCTCCCAGCGCGGACGTGACGGCGCGCGTGGTTGCCTTCCTCGCCTACTTCGCCCGCCCCCAGGACCGTCCGGCGCTGCATCGCGCGGTGGAATTTCTGCGGCGCGGGCAGGAAAGCTGCGGCGCATGGTTCGGACGCTGGGGCACCAATTACATTTACGGCACCTGGTCGGTGCTGATGGCCTTCGAGCTGCTGGATGATGCAACCGTCCAGCCCGCGGTCAGCCGGGCGGTGGCTTGGCTAACATCGGTGCAGCAGGCGGACGGCGGCTGGGGTGAGAGTAACGACAGCTATCTTGATGCCGCCCTTGCCGGACGGGGACAGCCTTCCACGGCAATGCACACGGCCTGGGCCTGCCTCGGTCTGATGGCTGCCGGCGAGGGGCAGAGCAAGGCGGTGCGGCGCGGCATAGACTGGCTCGTGGAACACCAGAGCGAAGGATGCTGGCGCGACCCTTATTTCAACGCTCCCGGCTTTCCGCGTGTCTTTTATTTGATCTACCACGGCTATCGCTGCTACTTCCCGCTCTGGGCGCTGGCGCGCTACCGAAGCATTCTGGGGGCAGCGGCATCGTGAAGGTAGGCGTGGTGGTCGCGCTTGAGGACGAGGCTCGGGCCTTGTTGCCGCGAGGAGATTTGCCGCATCGGATGACGATACCGATCGGCGCATCCCTGGCCTTGCGCATCTGCGGAATGGGTCCGGAAAGGGCAGCAGCGGCAGCGCGCGCCCTATTGGCCGAAGGGGCGACCAGCCTGGTGAGCTGTGGCTTGGCGGGCGCCCTGGCCCCCGGTCTAGCGCCGGGTACCCTGTTGTTGCCGGAACAGGTCTCTTTCCTGGGAAGCCGGCGGGTCGTGGACCTGTCCTGGAGGCGGCGGATTGCGCAGCGCCTCACGCCGGATGCGGGCCCTGCGGCCAGCTTATTGCTGACCCTGAAGGAACCCGTGGTTACGGCGTTGGCCAAGGCAAGGATGCACCGCGAAACCGGAGCAGCCGCCGTGGATATGGAAAGTGGCGCAGTGCTCGGCGTCGCGGCGGAAGCCGGGGTGCCCGGCCTGGTGCTGAGGGCGGTCGTGGACGCGGCAGAGACCACATTGCCGCAGGCAGCGATGGCGGGGCTTGGGGGGCGCGAGCAGCCGGCGGGTGCCGCAGTAGCTCTGTCGCTGCTGCGCCGCCCCTGGGAACTTGCCGCCCTTATGCGCCTGAGCAGCAACCTGCGGGCGGCGACCCAATGCCTGCGGCGCACGTGGCTGCAGTTGGGCCCCGAAGGGCTGGTGCCATGAAGGCGCTGTTGACGGGCGTGTCCGGATTCGTTGGGGCGGCGGTGTTGCGGCACCTGCTCTCCCAAGATATCGAGATACGTGTCCTGGTTCGCCCCGGAACCGACGCAAGTTTCTGGCGGCGTCTTGGCGTCGAGGTCCTGGAAGGCGACCTCCGGAATGCGGCAAGCCTGATCGGCCCCGTGTCGGGCTGCCAGATGCTTTTCCATGTGGCCGCCGATTACCGCCTGTGGGTGCCCGACTCTGCCTCCATGTACGCCACCAACGTGGACGGGACGGTGGCATTGATGCGGGCCGCCCTGGATGCCGGCGTGGAGCGCGTGGTCTATACCAGCAGCGTCGCCGTGCTGGGAGCGCGATCCGACGGCCAAGCGGTCGACGAGGACACCCCCTCCACCCTGGCGGACATGGTCGGTCACTACAAGCGCTCCAAGTTCATGGCCGAGGAGGCCGTGCGCCGTCTGTGCCATGAGGAGGGTCTGCCGGCCGTCATCGTCAATCCCTCCACGCCCATCGGCGCAGGCGACTGTAAGCCGACTCCCACTGGGCGCATGGTGCGTGACGCAGCCACGGGGAGGATGCCAGCCTACGTGGACACAGGGCTCAATATTGTGCACGTGGACGACGTGGCGCACGGCCACTGGTTGGCGTTCCGGCATGGCAAGCCCGGCGAGCGCTACATCCTGGGCGGCGAAAATCTGCCCCTCAAGTTCATCCTTGCCCGCATCGCGCAGATTGCCGGCCATGCGCCACCAAGGCTGCGCCTGCCCCGCACTGCGCTTTACCCTCTGGCGGCTGGCGCCGAAGCGTGGACGCGCGTGCGCGGACGAGGCACGCCCCTTTTGACCGTGGACGAATTGCGCATGGCGGCGAAGAAAATGTATTTCAGCTCCGCCAAGGCAGAGAGGGATCTCGGCTACACGCATCGCCCGGCGGAGGCTGCATTCGCTGATGCGGTGCGCTGGTTCCAAGAGCGCGGCGCGCTCGGTTGCTTGCAGACGGGGCGAGCGTGATATCGGCGCTGCAGGCCTTGTCCCTGATGATGCTGCCGTCCTTCGTCTACGAAGGCGCGGCGATCGCCGCGCTGTGGCGCTGGCGCCGGCGAGCGCAACCCGAAGCGCCAGTTACTCCGCCGGTCACGATCCTCAAGCCTTTGCACGGGGAGGAGCCGGAACTCTACGCCAACCTGCGCAGCTTCTGCTGCCAGCGTTATCCCGTGTTCCAGATCATCTGCGGCGTGCACGATGCGGACGATCCCGCGGTAACGGTGGTACGCCGGCTGCAAGCGGAGTTTCCAGAGCATGACCTGCGGCTGGTGATCGATGAGTGCTGTATCGGCGTGAACCGCAAGGTGAGCAATCTGCACAACATGCTGAGTGATGCCCGGCATGACATACTCGTGCTCAGTGACGCCGATGTGCGCGTCGGGCCCGAGTATCTGCGCACCGTTGTAGGTCCCCTGGCGGATCCCGCGGTCGGCGTGGTGACCTGTCTGTACCAGGGTGTTCCCGACAAGGGCATGGGATCGCGGCTGCTGGCGCAGCACGTCAACGAGGGCTTCGTGCCCGCCGTCCTGGTGGCGCAGCGGCTGGGGCCCAATACCTTCTGCGGCGGCGCAACGCTGGCCCTGCGGCGGTCGACGCTGGATGCCATTGGGGGCTTTCCGGCCTTGGCCGATCATCTGGCGGACGACTATCTGCTGGCGGCACGGGCACGGGCACTCGGATTGCGCACGGTCCTGTCGACCTACCTCGTGGAGACGCTGGTGCGGGAGGACAGCCTGGTGACCGCTTACCGTCATGCCCTGCGTTGGGCTCGAACCATCCGCTCCGTGCAGCCCTTGGGGCAGGCCCTCTCCTTTCTGACCTACCCGCTGCCCATGGCGCTGTTCGGTGCGCTGGTCGGCGGCCCCGCGGGGCTCGCCATTCTCGGCCTGGCGCTTACGCTGCGCATCACCCTGCATTTCGCCGCCAATCAGGCCCTGGGTGCCACAAGCCCACGGGGAGCATGGACCTTTTGGGCGGCCGACCTGGTAGGCTTCGTAATCTGGTTGCACGCCCTTTTCGGATGTAAGGTCCGCTGGCGGCAGGAAAGCTACTCCATCCGCGCGGATGGCCGCATGGAGAGAACTCATGGAGCATTGCGATGAAGACCCTTTTTCTGCAGGCGCCGTCTTTCGACGGCTTTGATGGTGGTGCCGGCGCACGGTATCAGGCCAAGCGCGAAATCCGCTCCTTCTGGTATCCCACCTGGCTGGCGCAACCGGCAGCGCTGGTGCCAGGCAGCCGGCTCGTCGACGCCCCCGCGTCGGGCATAGACCTGGAGGATACTCTGCGCATCGCCCGCGGCTACGAGTTGTGCGTCATCCATACCAGCACGCCTTCGTTCCCCTCCGACGTGCGCGTGGCCGAGGCCCTCAAGCAAGCCAACCCGCGGCTGATGATAGGTATGGTGGGCGCCAAAGTAGCGGTGGAGCCGGAGCTATCCCTGCAAGCGTCGCCGGTCATCGACTTTGTGGCACGCGAGGAATTCGACTTCACGCTCAAGGAAGTGGCCGAAGGGCGGCCCTTGGCGGAAGTGGACGGTCTGTGCTTTCGCGATCATAAGGGGAACATCGTCCATACGCCGCCGCGGGCCATTCTGGAAGACATGGACAGCCTGCCGTTCGTCTCCGAAGTGTACAAGCGCGATCTGCGCGTGGAGGATTATTTCATCGGCTACCTCAAGCATCCCTATGTCTCGCTTTATACGGGGCGCGGCTGCCATTCGCGCTGCACCTTTTGCCTATGGCCCCAGACCGTGGGCGGGCACCGCTACCGCGTGCGTAGCCCGGAGCATGTGCTGGAGGAGGTGAGCTACATCCAGAAGGCTTTTCCGCAGGTACGGGAAATCTTTTTTGACGACGACACCTTCACCGACAATCGCCCGCGCGCGGAAACCATCGCGCGCGGCCTGGGCGCCCTGGGCGTGACCTGGTCGTGCAACGCGAAGGCCAATGTACCGTACGAGACGCTCAAAGTCATGAAGGACAATGGCCTGCGCCTGCTGCTGGTGGGCTACGAGGCGGGCAACCAGCAGATACTCAACAACATCAAGAAGGGCCTGAAGGTTGAGAAGGCGCGCGAGTTCACCAGGAATTGCCACAAGCTCGGGATCGCCATCCACGGCACCTTCATCCTCGGCCTGCCGGGCGAGACCAAGGAGACCATAGAGGAAACCATACGCTTCGCCAAAGAGATCAACCCCCACACCATCCAGGTTTCCATTGCCGCCCCTTATCCGGGCACCTATCTGTATGAACAAGCCAAGAAGGAAGGCTGGCTGAGCGCCGACCTGCAGGGCCACCTGGTCAACGAGCGCGGCATCCAGATCAGCCCACTGAGCTATCCGCACCTGAGCGATACGGAGATATTCGATTCCGTGGAAACTTTCTACAAGCGCTTTTACTTCCGCGCCGGCAAGATTGCCGAGATCACTGGCGAGATGCTGCGCAGCACGCAGATGATGAAGCGACGGCTGCGGGAAGGCGTGGAGTTCATGCGTTTTCTGCGCCAGCGCCACAATTGAGCGAGGGTGCGGAGAAACCTGCGCGCAGGGGCGATGCTGCCGGAGACGTGCCCGCCAAGCGGGTGATCATAACCGCTGATGATTTCGGTCTGGACGAGGCGGTCAACGAGGCGGTGGAGCGCGCATTCCGGGATGGCGTACTGACCACCGCAAGCCTGATGGCAGGGGCGCCCGCCGCCGCCGATGCGGTGGTGCGTGCACGGCGGCTCCCCGATCTGCGCGTGGGCCTGCATGTCACCCTGGTGGACGGATGCCCCATCCTGCCTGCGCGCGAAATACCCGCTCTGGTCGGACCCGATGGAGAATTCGGCACCGCGCTGTTCCGCCAGGGAGTGCGATTTTTTTTTCTGCCCCGCGTGCGCCGGCAGCTGGCGGCCGAAATCCGCGCCCAGTTCGAGGCCTTTCGGGCCACAGGCCTCGCCCTGGATCACGTGAACGCCCATAAGCATATGCATGTGCATCCGACCGTACTGGCCTTGATACTCGACATCGGCCGGGAGTACGGTGTGCAGTCAGTGCGGTTGCCGCGCGAGCCATGGAGCACCGCCTTTTGCCTGGGGCAGAATATCGCCGGCCGGCTTGCCTGGTCGGCTTTTCTGTGGCCATGGCTCGCGCTGCTGCGACGGCATCTGCGGCGTCGCTGTGTCCGCCATAACGATTACCTCTTCGGTCTTGCTGAGAGCGGCGCCTGGGACGAGGCAATGCTGCTGCGCCTGTTGCGCTGTCTGCCCGACGGAGTGAGCGAGATTTATTTTCACCCCGCGACGGCGCGCACAGCCGAGCTGGTGCGACGCATGCCGGGCTATCGTCATGAGGAGGAGCTGGCCGCGCTTTTGAGTCCCGCCGTCAGGGCTTTGTTCGACAATCCGTGTTATCGGAGGACGAGTTTCAGTGAGCTCCATTTGGCAGTCGGTTGACCATCGGCTCCGAGCGTTGGGCTACCGCTACACGAAAGGGCTGCTCTGGCTGGTGGAATATTCGTATGCCCATGCCCGCACGGTCCTGGCGCTGACGCTGGCCATGTTCCTGGCGTCGTCGTACTACAGTGCCACGCACTTCAGCATGGACACCGACACCAGCAACATGCTGTCGCGCGACCTGCCGTTTCAGCGCCTGGAACACAGCTATCACCAGGCGTTTCCGCAAACCAGGAACACGTTGGTGGTGGTCATCGACGGGGACACTTCGGCGCTGGCTGCGAGCGCGCTGGAGCGGTTGGAAGCTTGGGTGCGCGCCCATCCCGCCGAATTCTCGGCGGCCTATGCGCCCGGCGGCGGCGAGTTCTTCCAGCGCAATGGACTGCTTTTTCTCGACAAGGCAAATCTGCAGACCCTGGCCAATCGCATCGTCGATGCCCAGCCGCTGATCGCGAGCCTGTCTAGGGATGCGAGCCTGAAAGGCCTGCTCGGTCTCCTTGACACCGCTATGCAGCAGAGACTGACCGGCGGGCAACGCATAGCGGGCCTATCGCCGCTCCTGGATCAGATGACCCAGGCGGCACAGGCGCAGATCCAGGGGCGCTACCATGAGGTGCGATGGGGAGCGCTGATGGCCGGCGGTGACGCCTCGGCTTCCGAGCGGCAGCGCTTTCTCGTCCTCAATCCCGTGCTCAACCATGCCTCTCTCGAACCGGCGGCCATGCCGATCCGTGCCCTGCGCACCGCCATCCGAAATCTCGGCCTCGATGCCGCCCACGGTGTGCACGTGGGCATGACGGGGGATGCCCTGCTGGATTCCGAGCAGATCAAGACCGTTTCGGAAGGCGCAGGCCTGGCCCTGGGGCTGACCCTGGGCCTGGAATTGATCCTCTTGGCGGTTGCCCTGCGCTCGGCGCGCCTGGTGATCAGCGTATTGGCAAGCCTGCTTACCGGCATGATCCTGTCCACGACGCTGGCGCTGCTGTTCGTCGGCCCCTTCAATCTGCTCTCGGTGGCCTTCGCGGTGCTCTTTATCGGCCTGGGCGTGGACTTCGGCATCCAGTTCTGCCTGCGCTATCGGGAAGAGTCCTACAACGGCGCTCCCCATCCAGTCGCCTTGCGGCGTGTTGCGGCAGGCCTGGGCGGCGCATTAAGTCTGGCCGCAACCGCCGCCGCCATCAGCTTCTTTTCCTTTGTCCCGACCCGCTATGCCGGAATGGTGGATTTGGGTCTGATTTCCGGCATCAGCATGTTTGTTGCCCTGCTCGCGACCCTCACGCTCCTGCCGGCGCTGCTGACTATCTGGCCCCTGCGCCGCAAAGAAACTGCCAAGCCGGTAATGGGCATCAAAGGCGACCTGCCGATAGGGCGCCACCCCATACACCGCTACGGCCGGTGGATCGTGGGAGGATCTCTGCTGCTGAGCCTGGCCGCGATCCCGCTGATCGCCCAGGTGCGCTTCGATTTTGATCCCATCAATATGATCAATCCGCATTCCGAAGGCGTCCGGGTCTTTCGCAAGCTGCTGCAAGACGACCGCAATTCTCCATATCGTATCGAAGTCGTCGCCCCCACCTTGGCTGCAGCAGGGCAGCTGGCAGCCCGCCTCCAGCGCCTGCCCGAAGTTTCGCAGGCGCTGACCCTGGCGAGCTTCATTCCGTCCGGGCAAGAGGATAAATTGGCCATCCTACAAAACCTGCAGCTCCTGGTGCCGCCATTCTCGCTTCATGTTGCGCCAAGACCCGCCCCGCCCGGCCCCGACTTGCCGGCGGCTCTGGCGCGCTTCGAATCCAATTTGCGCGATCTGGCGGCGCGCGATTCCGACGCCGCGGCGCGCCATAGCGCGGCATCGCTGCTGTCTGCACTGCAGCGCTTTCATGTTCGCTTCGGAGACCGCCAAACCAGCTTTGCCGAGCTCCAGCAGCGCATCATGGGCGGCCTTCCCGCCACGTTGAATCGCCTGGCGCTTGCCCTGACCGCCGCGCCGGTAACGCTGGACAGCCTGCCTGCTGACTTGCGTAGTCGCTATCTGGCCGTCGACGGGCGTGCCAGGGTGGAGGTGTTTCCGCGCCATAACCTCAGCCAGGCTTCGGCCATGGAGCGGTTTGTCTCCGCCGTGCGCGCGGTGGCACCACAGGCGGTGGGCGCTCCTATCATGCTGGTGGACGGCGGCCAGGCCGTGGCGAGTGCTTTTCGCGAGGCCAGCGCCATCGCCCTGGTTCTCATCGTCGGCCTTCTGCTGGTGGTTCTGCGCCGCTGGACGGATATGTTGCTGGTCATGGTGCCCTTGCTGCTCGCGGCTGCTTTCACCGTGGCCACCATGACCTTGCTTGGTTTGCCTTTCAATCTCGGCAACATCATCGTTCTGCCCCTGCTCATCGGGCTGGGGGTCGCCTTCGCGATATATCTGGTGGCACGCTGGCGCCAGGGCGTGAGCATCTCGCACCTGCTGCAGACCAGCACACCGGCCGCGGTTTTCTTCAGCGGCCTTACGACCTTGAGTTCCTTTGGCAGCATGGCCATTTCGTCCGATCCCGGCATGGCCAGCCTGGGCAAAACGCTGACCCTGGCTTTGCTGATGGTGCTGCTGTGCATTCTGGTGGTGCTGCCGGCGATGCTAATGCTGTTCACGCCGTCGCCCCGGGAAGACACGCCGGATACCCATGGCACCCAGTAATACCAAGCGCGCGGCGCATTTGGGGGTGTACTTCGCCGGCCTGCTCGGCGTGGTCTTGGCCGCCATGCTGGTGATCAAGGAGGGCGCCGGGGACATCTTCCGCATCTTGATGATCGCGGGCTGGAGCTTGTTCTGGCTGGTGCCCTTCCATCTGTTGCCCATCGGCATGGATGTCCTTGGCTGGCGCAGGCTGCTGCGCGGCGAGCCCCTCGCCACTTTCCCTTTTTTGCTGTGGGTGGCAGGTATTCGCGAGTCGGTCAACGGTCTGCTGCCTGTCGCCCGGGTGGGTGGCGAACTGGTCGGAGTCCGTCTGCTGTTGCGGCGAGGGATTGCCAGTGAGGTCGCGGGTGCCAGCATCATGGTGGAAATCACTTTGACCCTGGTGAGCCTGTTCCTTTTCGCCCTGGCCGGTATTGTCATCCTGGCGCATTCCGTGCGCGACCACGCGGTGGTGACCAGTACGCTCCTGGGCCTGCTGGTTACATTGCCGGCCCTGGTGGTATTCGTCATGCTGCAGCGCCACTGGGGGCTTTTCCAGTTGTTGGAGCGCTTGATCAAGGCGGTGTTGGGTGGTCATAACCCATGGGCGGAACAAGGCTCGATGGCACGTCTGGACGAAAGAATCCGCGCCATCTACCGGCGCCGATCGACTCTCGGAATCGCCCTGTTCTGGCAGTTGTCGGGCTTGCTCATGGGCACCGTGGAGGTCTGGTTCACCTTCCACCTGTTGCACCATTCCATTTCCTTTGCCTTGGCGCTGATGCTGGAAAGCCTGGGCCAGGCCTTGCGCAGCGCGACTTTCATTGTGCCCGCGGGGGTGGGAGTGCAGGAAGGCGGCTTTGTTCTGTTCGGTGCGTGGGCCGGAATTGCGCCCGACGTGGCGCTGGCATTTTCCTTGGCGCGGAGATTCCGGGAACTGGCCTTCGGCATCCCTTTCTTATTGTCCTGGCAAGGCGCGGAGGGGCATAATTTGCATCGCCGATTGCGTGCGCGGAGGGGTTGAGGCGACACCCTCCCGCCCAAAAGGGAAACCATGACCGCAACAGCATTTCACATAGGCTCGACTCAGCACAGGGATCTGTTCTGTAAGTTCTTTACGGACACCCACATTCATTTCGACGCGCGCGCCATAGCCTGGCCGGCGTTGGACGAGGATTCGCATCAACGCCTGGTGCGTCTGCCCTTCTGGGGGGAGGCGGTGGCCACTGAGAGCGCCACGGCGGGAAGAGTGCAGGCTGCAGCCTTGGCCGAAAGCGACCCGGTGGTTCGTGCAGCCATCGCGCTGAACGGCGAGGAAGAGGCGCGCCACGCCATCTTGCTGCAAGGGCTGGTGCGCAATTATGGAATCTCCATCCCCCCGCTGCCGCCCGCCCCACCTCTCAGGGACCCCCACTGGGAATTCCTCTATACCGGCTACGGCGAATGCCTGGATTCCTTCTTTGCCTTCGGCCTGTTTGCCGTCGCGCGCGACTCCGGATTTTTCCCGCCCGCACTGGTACAGATATTCGACCCCGTAATGCAGGAAGAAGCCCGCCATATCATCTTTTTCATGAACTGGCTGGCCTGGCATCGCGCGCGCCTGCCTTGGTGGCGGCGCCTCTGGCTGCAGCTGCAGATTCTCTGGGTCATCGTCCTGCAGGTATGGAGCCGCATCAAGACGGCGCGCGGCCTGGGCGGCCACGAAGCGGAGAACTTCACCCTCACCGGCCCCAAGGAAATAAACGCCGACATCAGCCTGCGTACGCTGCTGGAACGCTGCCTGCATGAAAACGATGCGCGCTTCAGCCGTTATGATGCGCGCCTGCTACGTCCCAAGCTTGCTCCCGCCGTGGCCAGGATCCTGCTGAGGGTGCTGCCCAAAGGGGGCGAAGTGGCGGCATGAATCAGCTTCACGGCCGCACAAACGGCAGGGGCGTGCATCTGAAGCGCCGGCAGCGGACGGCACGCAAGATTAATCTGGCTGGCATAAATCCGCGGGATCGTGCCGGCCCAGGGAGAAGGTGTCCAATGAAGAAACTACCGCTTATGGCATTGCTGCTCGGTGGATTTTTGTTAGCCGGCGGGACAGCTAGCGCGTCAGGGGAAACAGCGCCCGTTGCCCAGAATGCGGCAACAGCCGCCGCTCCCCGACAGGTGATCGAGCACCTCGATGATGCCCTGCTCACGGCTATGAAGCAGGCCAAGATGCTCGGCTATGCCGGGCGCTACCGCAACCTGGCTCCGGTAATCGAGCACGTCTACGATTTCCCCAGCATCGCGGCCCTGGTGCTGGGCAGCCACTGGGCCAAACTGAGCCCCGCCCAGCAGAAGGAGTTCATCGCGACGCTAGCCCATTACACCATCGCTACCTACGCCGCACGCTTCGACGGTTATGCCGGCGAGCGCTTCGCCATCAAGTCGGTTGAATCCATGCGCCCTTCGGCAATGGCGGTCTATAGCACCATCACTGAGGCCAATGGCAAGGTCCACAGCCTCGACTATCTGCTGCAACCTGTAGACGGGCAGTGGCGCGTCATCAATGTCGTGGCCGACGGCGTGAGCGACCTTGCTCTGAAGCGGGCGGAGTTTACCCACCTTCTGGAATCCAAGGGCTACCCGGGCCTGATCGCCGGCCTGAAGAGCTATATCGCGCGCATGGCGCACGGGGGGGAATGAGCCAGGCCGCCTGGAAGAAGTGGCCGGCCGGGCTCGTCATAGCCGCCGTGCTGGGCTCATTGCAGGGTTGTGCGACCACCGCGGACAGCGCCAAGCCTGGCCTGAATTCCGCCGTTGCGGGGATTTCCGATCCATTGGAGCCCTTGAACCGGAAGATATTCAGCTTCAACATGGGGCTCTACGATTACGTGCTCGAACCCGTTGCAAAGGGCTACGAACGAGCGACGCCTCTTTTTGTGCGCACGCACGTGGCAAATTTTTTCGCCAATGCCGGTTACCCCTATGTCATCCTCAACGACTTCCTGCAGCTGCGGATGCATCAGGGGCTCTCCGACCTGAGCCGCTTCGTGGGCAACACTATTTTCGGCGTCGGCGGCTTCTTCAACTTCGCCGGTCGATGCGACCTGCCCCCGCATGAGAACAACCTCGCCGTGACGTTCGGCGTCTGGGGGTTGCCGCAAGGCCCTTATCTGGTGTTGCCCTTCTTCGGGCCGTCTTCCCTGAGCGGCCTGCCGGGTGTGCCCCTGGAGATCATAGCCAGCCCCTTTTATTACGTGAAAAGTTCCACCACGCAATGGAGCATCACCGCCCTGGGCGTGGCGAACGAGGGCTATACCGAGCGCGGTGCCGTGAGCATGGTGAAGGAATCCGTGTTTCCCTACTACTTCGCCCGCAGTGCTTGGGAACAGCACCAGCAATATTTGATTCGCGGCCATGCCTTGAGCTCCCGCGAACTGCTCGAAAGCCTCGGTTCCGGGCCGGAGGAATTGCCGCCACCGGCAGCAGGGACTCAGGCACCACCCGCGCATTGAACGTTCTCTGACCCGGATGCAAAGGCTCGGGCCGCGTTCGGGCGTTCGAACTGAAGGGTTGAGATCGAGGCCCCCGTGGCGAACTGGAATCGGAATCCAATAAAACCACATGTACGATTCTCGGTGTTTTATGGCAATAATAGGCGGCAGTCGATGCGATATCTTGTTTTATCAGGGATTTTCTCTTGTTTGTATGTAACAAACTATGCCGAATAAGGCCACGGACGCCTAGAATCATCCGCTGATTTGTCACATATCCGGGCAACTTTTGTACAGGGAGAAATTGAGCGTTGCACCATCAGCATCCGCTCCTTGACCCTCGTCGCCACGGCAATTTTTCGAGAGGCTGTTTTGGGGTCGAAAGCAGTCTTTGCCCTAGGAATTCTCCTCGGCCCATGCTGCCGTTCGGGAGCCTTCTGAGTTCCGTCCGGAACCCAGCTCTGATTTCCACATGTAACATAGTACCCGGCAGTCGAAGCGCAACTAGCCCACGGCCTGGCGCCAGAACGACCGTCGCGCATCAAGCTGTTCGGAATGGAATTCGCTGAACAGGAAATATCGGACGCCATGACCGAATCGAGCCTCGTGGAACACGCTCTGATCGAACAATTCTTGAAGTCACTCCGGGAGTTGCCGGACGTGCACGTCGAGTTGGCTCAGTCGGAACCCGCTGTTCAAGCTAAGGGTGGCGTCGACGCGAAAATCAATCTGCACGTCGCCAACAAATCGATTGTCTTGCTGGTTGAGACAAAGAAGTCCGTCTATCCCCGCGATGTGCGTCAGGCGTTGTGGCAGTTGAAGTCGCTGCAGCATGGTCACTACGCCGATGTGCAGCAACTGCTGATCGCCGAGTCGCTCTCACCGGGGGCGAAAGAATTGCTCAGAGCCGCGCGCATCGGCTACTTCGATAGCGGCGGAAGCTTGTTCCTGCCGGCCGCTGGTGCCTACGTCTACATCGACAAGCCGGCTCCGAAGACTGTGGAAAAGTCGGTGCGGTCCCTTTTATCCGGGCGCCGCGCCCAGGTTTTGTACGCGCTCCTGGTCAATCACGAGGAATGGTTTGGTGTTACCGAAGTGGGGAACGGGCGCAGGTGGATCCATCCACGGCCTCGGACGTACTAAGCGAGCTGGAGCGGTTCGGCTGGTTGGTGTAGCGAGGACAGGGGCCGAGCAAGGAGGGCATCTGCGCGAACCAAGTGCGTTGCTCGATGCCTGGGCGAAGCAGCTCGCCACGCAGCGCGCGCCAGTACTGCACCGGTACTTCATGCCCGGATTGAAATATGATGCACTGATCGAACGGCTCGGCCAGATGTTCGATTCGCATCAGGTCGCTTACGCGGTGAGCTACGAAGCCGCTGCGCAGCGCTATGCCCCGTTCTTGTCCGGCATCTCACAGGTGCGAGTTCGACTGCTACCCGGCACCAGTACCGAGACAGCAATGACTGAGCTGGGTGCGCGCGTCGTCAATGAAGGGGCGAACCTCGCGGTCATCGAGACGAAGTCGGCGGGAGAACTGCTGTTCCGGCAAAACGTTGGGGGTGTATGGCTGGCCAGCCCGGTCCGGGTTTATCTCGACCTCTTGCGCGGTGAAGGCCGCGCCAAGGAAATGGCCGAGCACTTACGCAAGGAAAGGATTGGCTTCTGATGGGAAAACCGCAACGCTCGGTGGCTATAGTGACCAGTACACGCTCGACTGTGAACGGGTCCTTGTAACGCTACTGCGCGGACTCGGACCGTGGAAAAAGTCGGTCTACCTGATCGGGGGGCTCACGCCGCGATATCTCGTTTCCGCCCGGCATCCGGTCGTACCGGCGCACGCAGGCACTCTGGACGTGGACATCGTGATCGACATGCAAATCCTGGCTGATACCGAGGCGTATCACACACTCGAAGACAACCCCAGGAGGGTGAAATTCGAGCGCGCCGAAAACAGCGCCGGTACAAAGCTTTCCTGGCCTTGGCAGACCCGCACCGAACATGGCGCGTTGATGGTGCTGGAGCTGTTTGCGGATGCACCAGACATCGCTGGAGGCAAGGTGCAGCCATTGCCGACCGAAGGCGCGATCTCTGCACTCAATATCCCGCATTCGTCCATCGTTTTCGACCTTCACCAAGTCACTGAGATTCAGGCTGAACTACTCCGAGGCAACGGAATCGCGACGGAACAGATCAAGCATGCCAACCTGGTCAGCTTTACCTGCCCGAAGTCGTTTGCGTTCGATCAACGCTTCGAGCGCAAGGACGCGCACGATCTGACCTATTGCATTGAACACGCATCTGAAGGACTGGACGCCGTGGCTGTGGCTTTCCGCAAGGAGCGCAATGGCAAGCACGGTGCCGTCGTCAAAGGCTCGCTGGCGATCCTGCGAGCCGCTTCGCAAGCGACGAGAAAGCCGAGGGCTATCGCAAGGACGGCCCGGTGTCGGTCGCTAAGTTCGATCTGGGCGAAGGCCATGAACCAGAGCAGCGGGAGGCGAGGACGTTGCGGCAGAGGCAGGCCTGCGACGTGATCGAACAACTCCTTGATCGAATCGAATAAGGAGCGCGCCGCGATGCTACGGCCCTGTGGGCACTGTTCACCGATAAGATCGACAACCTGAGGAATCCCTTTCTTGTGATCAAACGGCTGTGGGGCTTTGCCAAGGTCCGCTACCGGGGGCCTGCCAAGAACACCGCGCGGGTCTTCGCGCTGCTGGCTTTCGCCAATCTGTATCGTGTGCGGCATCGGCTCTTGCCGCATGGGGCGTAGTCCGGCCGCTGAACGGCAGGAACAGGAAAGAGGATGAATCGAGGACGGAAAGACACGGCGAACACCGAAACTCGGGGGCCAAGTCATCGCGGTTGCGCTATGCTGGTTATCCGTCATCATAGCTTGCTTACTTGTTCAGAGGTTCCTTGGGCGCCCAATCGGGTAAGGGCGGGTGTCTAGCCGGCCCTCACCATACCCAATCCGCCTAGCTGTAGTGGTTCGAACGGAAGCCAGGCCCGGCAGCGTTTGCCAATATGGTGGCAACGAGAAACAATCCAACCGGCACTTGAACGCCGGGTGGGAGCGAAGTTACAAAACAGGACATGCTCACATGAAAGCATCGGCCGCGCCGTCCTACGCCATCATTAGGCGTTTCATTCGATTTGCTCTTGTCGGCGCGAGCGGCACGTTAATCCAGTACATTACGCTTTGGGCCGGCGTTGGAGTTTTGCGTGCCTCGCCGGTTGTGGCGTCGGCGATCGGCTATGTGTTTGGCTCAATTTCTAACTATGGGCTGAACTACGTATTTACGTTCCGAAGCACCAAGTCTCACATGGCCGCCGCCCCGCGCTACTTTACCGTCCTGGGCATCGGCTGGTGTCTGAACACCGGATCGATGGCCATGCTGGTTAATGCGATCCGTATCGACTATTGGCTTGCCCAAATCGTCACGACCGGCTTCGGCTTGATTTGGAATTTTCTCGGGAGCCACTTATGGGCTTTCCGAGAATCCACCGGTCTTGACCAGGAGGGGCTGGGATGACGGTTATCCGGGATTCCGGAATGAAACCCATGTAGAAAAACGGCCATTCAGAACTACTTTATGCGAGAGAGGCGGGATCGGCCGCTCCGGCCGTGCAGCACGCGTACGTCCTCGGGCAGGCATCAGGCGCGACGAGTCGTTGAGCTGGTGCTCCACCGCTGTTTCAGTCTCGTGGTGAAAAGGCACCGCACCAGGGGAGCAGCCACGGCGAGTTGTCGGTTATACTGGCGGAATGAAAACATTCTGTTCAGGATGAGGCCATGAGCTTGCTCAATAAGCTTGAGAAGCGGTTTGGCCGGTACGCCATCCCCAACCTCATCACCCTCATCATCGGCGGTCAGGCTCTGGTCTTTCTCATGGCCCGCACCCCGGAAGGGGCGGGGATCATCGCACAGCTTGCGTTCAGTGCGCGGCTCATTGCGCAAGGCCAGATCTGGCGGGTGCTGACCTTTGTCTTCATCCCGCCCACGCTGTCGCTCTTCGTGGTTTTTGCCCTGTATCTCCTCTACCTGTTCGGCTCGCACCTGGAACACGAATGGGGGAGCTTCCGGTTCAACGTTTATTATTTCACCGGCGTGATCGCGACCGTGCTTGCGGCGCTCTGGGGTGGAGAAGAGGCCAGTGGCTGGTTCCTCAACCTGTCGATCTTTTTCGCCTTTGCGACCCTGGCGCCTGAGGTCACACTGCTCTTGTTTTTCGTCATTCCGGTCAAGGTCAAGTACATCGCCTGGGTATCCTGGGCCTACGTGCTCTTTGCATTGCTCGCGGGATCGCTGGCAGTAAAGCTGCTCGTGGGCGCCTCGCTCATCAACTATTTCGGATTCTTCGGCCGGGACATCGCGCGGCGCTGGAGGACAAGATCCCACTCGTATCGTCGGCAACGCGCTTTTTCGGCGAAGATCGCGCCGCTGCAGGGAACCTCGATTCACCGGTGCGCGATTTGCGGCCTGACGGAAAAGGACGATCCCCGCATGGATTTCCGCTACTGCCGGGCCTGCAGCGGGCACTACGAATATTGTGCCCAGCACCTGGGAACCCACTCGCACATGACGCAGCCGCCGCCAGAAGAGATCCGAGACTAGTCTGGAATCCGGCCGTTGCCAGGTTCACTCGACGGGCGATGCGCTGGTTTCGGCGGGGGCGTTACCCGATGGTTGCCCTGCTGCGGTTGATTTGCATCTTGGAATAACCCCACAATGCAACCGCTTTGCGGATTGCATTGACCCCGATGCATGGGACGTAAGTGAAGTTGTTCAATGATATGCCGGGGTGAGGATAGGTCACACCATGATGCAAATTGAGGGTCATTGCCTGATGCAATTCATACATGATCGCACCCAACGTGCCAAGACCTCACTTCATGACCGCGAGACGGTAGAGATTGCAGCCATACATCCGGGCTTTGAGTGAAGCCTTGCGGCTTCGGTCCCTGATGGAATCCGCTGACTGGCGCCACTATCAACACGGCGTGCTCGAAGCACTTTGAATTGCGCGGGCTTAAGCCCGTCACGGTCTGACCTGTCTTGCCATCATGATTATGAAGCCTTAAGCAATCACTGGTGGGTCTCCTTCCGTTAAGCTCGTTGCCACTCACCCCACAACACTATCCGGCAACAGCCACCACCCGGGTGTCGTCGTACCGGTAGTGTCGTCCATGGGCGAGCAGCGCCCAGACGGTGCGTGCGTTCTTGTTGGCGAGTGCGACGGTCGCCACGTTCTTGTTGCGCCGTGCCAGCAGCCGCGTGAGCCAGGTGTCGGTCTGCGTCTTTCGCTCGGCAACCCGCACTACGGCCCGCGCCCTGTGGATCAGGAGTGTTCGAAGGTAGACATCCCCGCGTTTGCTGATGCTGAGCAGGTTCTGTTTGCCGCCACTGGAGTGCTGCCTCGGCACGAGACCGAGGAAGGCGGCCAATTGCCGACCGTTGCCGAAGGCCTTCGCATCCCCGATCGAGGCGACAACTTCCTTGAGAGCCGCCGGGGTGGGCACATGGGGAAATTTGGGCACATCGATGGCTTTAGACCAACGCTCCTGAGCGTTAGCCGAATACCCGAATTGGTCGGAGCATTAGAAAATGAGACCAACGCTCAGGGCAAATGGAAAGACAATAAAAACATGTTGTTTCAATGGGTTGGCGCGCCCTAGAGGATTCGAACCTCTGACCTTTGGAATCGGAATCCAACGCTCTATCCAGCTGAGCTAAGGGCGCGTGATGCGAATTATACCCACTTTTGGCTGCTAGCTTCCGTGCCCTGAAAAGCCTTGAGCGCTGGCATCGGAATCCAACGCTCTATCCAGCTGAGCTAAGGGCGCGTGATGCGCATTGTACCAACATCTGGCTGCCGGCATCCCTTTCCTGTGGTGCCTTGGGATGACATCGGGGTCCTGGGCTGTATCCATCGAACCACCGACGGCAGTGCCGGAAGAATACCGTTACACTATGGTAGCGTCTACCGGTGGCACCGATGCCCGCACGCTCCCTCGCGCCAAGTTCGACACTTTATGTCCACGCAACCTGCTGTCACGTATGGATTAATTCTAATGCGCTGCTACGAAATGTGGGGGATTACGATGTGCAATTTTCGGGTGTTATGCCTATAATCCGCCGTTGAATCTTGGGGCTGCCGCCATCGGCGGCGGGTATTACAATCAGACATCGTCATGAAGGAAGCAAAAATGAGCGATCGTAATCTATTCAAGATGTTTACAGGCCTGGTTGCGGCCTTGGTTGCGGTGACCGTGGTGATCTTTGTGGTTGCCCAGATGGTGACCAGCGGGTTGAATCTGAACGCGGGCAAGACCGCGATGGCCCAGAACCAGGCGGCCATCGCCGCGCGAATCAAGCCGGTCGGCGAAGTGACGGTCGGTAACGCGCCGGTTGTGAACAGCATAATTCCTGCGGCGAACGCGGCGGTCAAAAATCCCGGAAAGGCCACGTTTGAGTCGACCTGCATCGCCTGCCATGGTGCCGGTGTTGCGGGCGCTCCGAAGTTCGGTGACAAGGCTGCATGGGCGCCCCATATCGCCAAAGGTCTGCCCACTCTGTACCAGCATGCCCTGCATGGATTCTCCGGCAAGGCCGGCTACATGCCAGCGAAGGGCGGCAATCCGGGCCTGTCGGATGCCGACGTCGAGGCGGCGGTTCGCTACATGGTTGCCCACGGCAAGTAAGAAGCAACCGGGCACGACACAAAAAAGCGGCCTTCGGGCCGCTTTTTTTTGCCAGCAACCACACGCCCGCGCAAGAACCCGAGAAGCGTGGCGCACAGGTTGCTGATGTGTCCGAACGAAGTGTCGCGGCAGGGAACGGACGGTCCAGCTCTTGTCCCCCCGCGCGCAATGCCCCTTGGCCTGTACTCCTAGAAGCTCCGCGCCATGCGGTCATGTCCAGCGACAGGCGCCGAGCCAAAGTCGGTTTGGATCCCAGCGACAGGCGCCCCCTCCGACCGCCAGCAAGCGATCGGGAAATCCGGCGGGCGCCGATGAGCGAGCTCGAGTGGTGGACATCCTTGTACGAGAAAAGAAGAAAGCGATGCCGGGACTGACGGCGATGTAAATGGCGAGCCGGGAGGCGACACCGGAGCGTCTGATTGGTCCGGAATTTCCCAACCGTACCGCCGAGTGCTCTGGTGCTTCACGGTCCAACACCAGCCAATGTGCCGGGCCGATGGCCAACGTAAGCTTGCGACGGGCTGTGCGGCGGATTGCGGCGTTGCTGCGTGCCAGACCAGGCGGTGCTTTATCGGCCCCCGCGGGTCAACGCCCCCTGGTCACAGCGCCGATGGGCGCGACCACTGGATTGGCGCAGCAACCCCGGAGATCAGGATCCGGACAGCCTTTGCTCAAGTTCCGCTATCCGCTTTTCCAAATCCGTCAGCTTGGCGCGCGTTCGGCTCAAAACCGCCGCCTGAACATCCAGCTCCTCCCGCGTCACGAGATCCAAACGCTCGAACACGGAATTTAGCACCGCTCGAAGCTTGCGTTCGCTGTCAGCAACGAAGTCCTGCGGCATTGCCCCGCGCAGCGCTGCCATAATCTGGTCGATGGGATTAGCATCTGACATGAAAGTGTCACCTTGCAGACAGGCTGGCGCCTTGCACCGCCGTCATTGTGAATTTTCGTTGATTTTACCAGAAGCGCCGGCCGGATGCTGCTGTATGTCCGGGCGCGGTCCGCCGAACGCGCAAATCGGCCGCCGGGCGGCATTCATTTTGTGCTGCCGATCCCTTAAAATCCGGCCGACGCGTCCCGGCTCCAAGCGATGAAGCAGGGCCGGCCGGACATCCAACATTGGGGGCGAGAGGAGATCCATGCAGAACTTGCGTGTTGCGGTTTTGGCGGCGGGCTTGGTCGCTTGCAGTGCGGCTTGGGCGCAAAGCTTCGAACCACCCACCTACAATGTTGGCGTTGTCAGCAACTATGTGTTTCGCGGAATTTCCCAGAGCAACAATCAGCCCGCCCTTCAGGGTGGCGTCGAAGTCAAGCATCCCGGGGGTTTTTACGCCGGGCTCTGGGGTACAACCCAGAACATCCCGAACAGCGGCGCAAATCTGCGGGGCGATGCCTATGCGGGCGTGGCCTACAAGGGAAGCTCCGGCCTGGGTTTCGATGTCGGCGCGCACGCGTATTCCAATGCGTTCGTTTTTCCGGGTCAGGACCGCGGCTCTTTCTGGGAGGCATACGGGAAGCTGTTTTTCGGTCCTGCTTCCGTGAAGTGGTCGCATGACTTTGAGCATCACGATGACTACATCGAAGGCGCGCTTCGCTATGACATCGGTAGCGGTGTAAAGCTCAATCTGCATGCCGGCCACTATATTCTCAGTGATCCGAGCATGGGCGGAGACTATTCCGATGGGAGCATCGGATTCAGCCGCATGTTCGGTGACCTGGACGCGGCAATCGCCGTTACCGACACCACCCAGACGCCAACGACCAAGCTGAATGACGCCACTCTCGTGATCTCCGGGGACTATCGCTTCTAGTCGCCCCGCCCTATTTGCCAGCGTGTCGCCGTGCCCTCGCCATTCTGGCAGCATGCCCTGCGCTGGTGCAGGGCCTCCCTCCGGCGCACCATTGCCAGCCGTCCGGACACGCTGCGGTAATTGCGCGGCAGACCCCTGCTTTTATCCCGACCGTCCAAGTCGTTGAAAACACCGAGAGCGTCGCGGCCTCCCAACTTTAAGAGAATCGACTACGGAGGGCTGGCATGATGTTTGCCTTACCCTTTCCGGGAAGGGCCGTGGCTCGAGGACCGAAGGCCTCGGAAGCCGACGGACACAGGGCAGGAAATCCGTGTTGCACCAATATCAAACCACAGAAAATTTCCACCCACCCGGTACGCTCCAGTCCGGCGGGCCGGAGTTGGTGACGAATGCCGCAGGTAACCGTCACGCCTGCAATCCGATTCCGCCGTGGTCGCCTGTATGGCCCGCTCCCCGTTAGTCAGCGAGAATTCTAGCAGCACGATTCCCGAAGGCCTTATCGGTCTGTGGCGCCGCCGTCTTCTCGAAACCGAAATTCTGCGCGATACCGACTCCGAAGTCTGGCGGCTGCAGACCGGACAGCTGTACGCTGATCTGCATTTGTCACCGCCCGGACAGCCATCAAGCCGACGCGGGGTTGCTGGAGCCCTGGAACTGCAGGGTGACGTGCTCACCTGGCAGAGCTGGTTCGACAACCAGTCCCCGACGGACATCGGCGACAGCGGACGCGTGTATTTCGAAGGAGAAACTCTGATCGCCCACGGCGCATGTTCTTCTCGTCGCGAAGTTTGGGAGCGAGTGACGCCTCCGACTGATGACAGGATGGCGCTCGCGCTGCGGGACGAACGCTCTGCATACGGAGGTTTGCGTACACGCCGTGGAGTGTTCATGGTGCTCGGCGAGCATTTTGTGCTTGCCCTGGACCGTAGCCTGTGCCTGGCCGGCGGAGGCCGGACGACAGCGCCCCGACAGCGCACTTTTGCCGCCTTCCGGCTGGAGCCCGAGATCAGTTTCGGCGTACGGCACGGCAGCGTGTCCTGGGAGATTAAGCGGTCTACCCTGCCCGACCGCGAAGGCCAGTCCCTTCTTGCCGTCCATGGCCTGCCGGAGCAGGTGTCCCGATCGGAATGGTGCCAATCTTCCCAGATTCCGGCCGCATACCGGCGCTGGCAGGTGGTGGAAATCGGATCGGGATTCACAGGGCTTTTCTGAAAAGCGAGCCCATCGTGGTTTAGGGCTGTGGATAGGCGTTGGTAACGCACGGGTACGCCCAACAGGCTGTGCCCGTAAGATCCGGCGGAGTCCTTCGACATTTCGCCCGGACGATCCCGGTTTCGCAAGCCGATTCGACGACGGCAAGCAGTCAACGTGCTACCCATTTTCAGCAGTCGCCCTGTGGACAGCGGCGTTCGAATTCAGCTGTTGGTCAGCTTTCCGGAAACGCAGCGCATCGAGGCCGCGCTTTGGTGGCCCAGCATCAACGCGCCCGCAAAGTGCGGTCACTCGCCACATACGATAGCCCGGGCCCCGGTATTGTCCGAATCTGCAAAACCGGTGCGCTCAAGGGCTATGAGACCGCGCCGGCGTTTGCGTTTGAACGTTCACGATGAACCCAACTTGGTGCATGCGCGCACCCGAAGCGGGCGCCGCATTCGGCAGCAATAATTCCTGTCGTGACAAGACCGCAATCTGACAACAATCAAAACAGCGACATAGGAACATTTACGTGTTCTGGCACGGCGCTTGCTCTGTCGCGATTGGCCATTATTACTGACGTTCAGTTTCGTAATACGCAACCAGGGAGTGCACTATGGACACAAAGAAAGTCAGTACGACCGTGAAACGATGTATCGCGCGGCTGTTGTTTCCTGTGGTCCTCGCAGTCGGCAGCGCCTCGGCATACGCGCAGGCGCCGTTGAAAATCGGATACAGCGATTGGCCCGGCTGGGTGGCATGGCAGGTGGCCATCGACAAGGGATGGTTCAAGCAAGCCGGCGTGCCGGTGGACTTTGAATGGTTTGATTATTCAGCGTCGATGAATGCATTTACGGCGGGCAAGATCGACGCCGACCTAATGACCAACGGCGATACCCTCGTGACCGGGGCAGGCGGCGGCAAAAGCATCATGATCATGCTGACCGATTACTCCGACGGCAACGACATGATTGTAGCCAGGCCGGGCATCCGCTCGCTGAGGGATCTCAGGGGCAAAAAGGTGTCCGTGGAGTTCGGCTTGGTAGAGCATCTGCTGCTGCTCAACGGACTGAAGAAGATGGGCATGACCCAGTCCGATGTCAGCCTGGTCAATGCGCCAACCAACAGCATGCCTCAGGTGCTCGCCTCCGGGGAAGTGGCAGCAATCGGAGCTTGGCAGCCCATAGCGGGTGAAGCCATGAGGGCGCTGCCGGGATCGCGTCCCATCTATACCTCGGCAGACGCGCCTGGGCTGATTTACGACGTGCTCGCGGTCAACCCTGTCAGCGCTAGGCGGCGCAGAGCGGACTGGGTGAAGGTATTGCAGGTCTGGAATCGGGTAGTGAAGTACATCAACAATCCCAAGACCCGGCCCGACGCCGTGCGAATCATGGCCGCCCGCGTCGGGATTTCGCCCAAGGCGTTTCTGCCTCTGCTCAAGGGCACGAAGCTCCTGAGTCTGGCCCAGGGCAAGAAGATCTTCGTCAAGGGCCGAGGCCTCAATTCCCTCTATGGATCTTCAAAAGTAGCGGATGATTTCAATGTGGCCAACCACGTCTACAAGAAGCACCAGAATCTGGATAACTATATCGACCCATCCTTTACCAATGAGGCTTTGAAGAGCGCCCATTGAAAGCATTAAGGCACCATACCGACAGTGCAGCGGAAACGAGCCTGATCCCAACACGGATGGAGATCCGATGACCTTAGGCGCGCGCAGACGGACTATTTTGGGAATCAGCTCGTTTCTGCTGCCACTGATCCTGTGGTGCCTCGTCAGTTACGTGCCATACGTTTGGCACCCCGACGTCCGTGTCGCCGAACCAGGCGGTGTGGACTACTTCCAGGTCGGCATGCTGGTGAATAAGGCGATGTTCAGGCAGGAAGTCTCCAAAATGCGGAAGCGGAACAAGGCAGTTCCGACCGGAACACCGGCCAATCCCATTTATCTGCCCGCGCCATATCAGGTACTAAAGGCCCTGTTCTCGGGCCTTGTTTACCCACCAGTGCAGGGCGGCGCACCGTCGATGATCGTCAGCCTCTGGCACAGCATACAGGTCATCTTCTGGGGATTTTTGATTTCTTCGGTCATAGGTGTGCCGCTGGGAATTCTGTCCGGGACCTATATCCCCGTTAGATACCTGACCGAGCCCTTTGTCGAGTTCTTCCGCTATCTGCCTGCGCCTGCATTTGGCGCCCTGTCAGTGGCCGTGCTTGGGATTTTCAACGGGCCCAAGATTGCCATCATCGTTATCGGCACGCTGTTCCAGCAGGTGCTGATCATCGCCAACACGACCCGCAAGCTGGACGCTACCGTCATTGAAGCCGCCAAGACCTTGGGGGCCCGGCGACAGAGGCTTCTTACACGGGTTGTTGTGCCGGGCATCCTGCCTGATCTCTATCGCGACCAACGCATCCTGCTGGGCTGGGCCTGGACCTATCTGATAGTCGCGGAACTGGTCGGCACCAGTTCCGGCATAACCTGGTACATCACCCAGCAGGCACGTTACCAGCACTTTGAAAACGTTTATGCCGGAATCATTGTCATCGGGATCATCGGTTTTGGAACTGACTTATTCTTGGCCAGGCTCGGTCGACGGCTGTTTCCCTGGGACCGGACCCTGGACCGGCATTGAACCGAAAGTAGTCGCACGAACATATGAACATAAAACTGAACCTAGAGCGTGATCTGCCGAGCTATCTGGACCAGTCTGAAGCCGTCAGGGCCCGTTTCGAGCGGCTCAAAAACCGCGAGGTGATTCTGAAGGTGAATGACCTATGCAAATGCTTCCGCGCACCGCAAGGCGAGGTGGAGGCCCTAAAAGATATCAGTTTCAGTATTCATCGGCGGGAATTTCTCTGCGTAATCGGCCCATCCGGCTGCGGCAAGTCCACGCTGATCCGCATCCTGGCCGGCCTCGATAGCCCCACATCCGGCGACGCGCTGCTCGACGGCAAGCCCATCAAGCAGCCGGGTCAGGACCGCGGCATGGTGTTCCAGGGCTACTCGCTGTTTCCATGGCTCACCGTGAAAAGAAACGTGAAGTTCGGTCCCCAAATGAACGGCCGCGGCGGCGACGAAGCGGAACGCGAGGCATTGCTGTGGCTGGAGTTGGTGGGACTCCAAAAGTTTGCCAACGCCTACCCCCATCAGCTTTCCGGCGGCATGCGTCAGCGTGTGGCCATTGCGCGCGCCCTGGTCAATCAGCCGCGCATCCTGCTGATGGACGAGCCGTTTGGCGCTTTGGACGCCCAGACACGCACCAAAATGCAATCCCACCTCATCGACATCTGGCGGAACGTGGATATCACGGTGCTATTCATCACCCACGACCTCGACGAAGCGATCTATTTGGCGGACCGCATTCTGGTGCTCAAGGCTCATCCGGGCGAAGTGCAGGAGCTGATAGAGGTGCCGGTCCCGCGGCCTCGTTCCCCTGCTCAGTTCACTTCCCCAGAATTCTGCGCTACCCGGGTACGCGTGGAACAGCTGATCCGCCCCAGGGCCGCACCGGAGCCGGAGGACGAGCAGGCCGTGAAGCCCCGCCTGATCCGTCTCACCAACGTGACCGACAGCGTGGACTAAGGAGGCCGCATGCAGTGGTCGACCCTGACCCGATCCCAAATCGCAAGCATCCGCAGATGCGGCCACGCCCTGGACGCCGTCTTTGCATCACTCGTGACCAGCCACCGGCAGCTCGTCCGGTGCAAATCGATGAGCGATCGCTCTTGGGTGCCGGCGAACACCCTAGGTGCAAACGTTGAGCGACCGGATCATCCGCGGCAAGACCGGGAAATGCGAAGCATTCCGCCAGCCCGTAAGCTGCCGGGAAGCCGAGCGTTACAGGAACACGTTCCGGATTCCTGGACATTACCATGAAGCCCTTAGCTGCAGGGAAACTTACCCATCCGGCTGCCCGGATCAGCATATCGCTTCCGGCCAATCTTCTTACCGAGATGGATCGCATCGTGGCGGCCCACGGCTACTGCAGCCGTTCCCAGGCCCTATGCGACATGATCAATTACCGGATTGCCGAGCACAAGCGCGCGCTAGGCAACGAAATTATGGTGGGGACCCTGACGTTGCTGTACGACCGATCAACGAGAGGATTGCAGGAGCGAATCGCCGACATCCAGTACCGGCATTTGGACGAAGTAATCAGCTCCTTGCATGTCCATCTTACTGAAAACCAAATCCTCGAAGTCATTCTGATTCAGGGGCCTGCGACCATGCTGGGAGAGATCGCCGATGAGCTGATAACCCTGAGGGGAATCATCACCGGTCGACTTCAACTGCTCGCGGCCATCATTCCACCTCTCCATCCGCTGCCCACTGGCATCGACGCTTCCGCGGGCAAGCGGTCCGCCCCGTCTCCGACGCGTCGCGGACCAATGCCTGTCACGAAAGGAAACTGAAGGGAAGGTGCCATGAAGAAACCTCCAATGACTCCGAATCCAGACAATTTGCCGGTTCCATCAGGATGGAACCGACCCACCGCCTGGCGCGAATTTGCGCCGGATCTGAATGATAGCCAGATATTGTTCTCTGACTTTGTCCAAGGCGGGGGACACTGGTCCGGCGTCCTGCGCCGTGGCACGGCCCTGCGATTGATCGATCTCGACGGCTGCGCCAATGCAGCCACATTGCTCTACAACCAGGAAGAAAAGCTCGAACGTTACAACATGCCTGATACCCTGAAGGCACAGCATACTTCCCACCTGACGCGCGGCTTTGTCTGCTACTCAGACATGGGGAGGGTGCTGTGCTCTATCGTGGCCGACACGGTAGGCTGGCACGACCCGATCGCGGGCGTCTCCGATAATGATGACATTGTGGAAAAGTACGGCGACCGCCGGTTTCGGGAGTACAGGAACACCATGTATCGCAGCGGCCGTGAGGGCTTGCTGATTGAATTGGGAAAGTGGGGGCTCGGTGCGCGCGACCTTACTGCAAGCATAAATTTCTTCAGCAAGGTGACAGTAGAACCGTGCGGCGCAATGAAATTTGCGGCGGCGCATTCCCGGATCGGTGCCTACGTCGAGCTGCGTTTCGAAATGAACACCCTGGTGGTGCTATCGACGGCGCCCCATCCACTTGATCCCCGTCCTGAATATGCGCCAGGACGCCTGCAGCTCATCGCACGACGTACTGAGGCGGTCGGACGGGACGACTACTGCCGCGTTTTCCGGCCCGAGAACCAGCGGGGATTCCAAAACACAGAAGCGCTGTTCCAGCAACCGTGAACGCGAATCGGGTGTTAAAGAGCAACCTTGACCCGGCGCTTGCTGCCTACGATTTCACACTGGCGGCGGGAGAACCATGGATGCGCGAGATCAAGCAGGGCGAGGTCCTGCGCATCGTGGATCTCGAAGGAAACCAGGCAGTCGATACGCTGTTCTTCAGCGCGCATGATCGGGCCGAACACTACAGCGCGCAGGATACGATCCGACGGCAGCGGAACATCTACCTGACAACTGGCTCCGCGCTGATGTCGAACGCTGGACAGGTAATGTTGCGCATTGTGGCAGATACTTGCGGACGGCACGATACTCTTGGCGGTGCATGTGCGGCGGAGAGCAACACGGTTCGATATGGGTTTGAAACGAAGAACATGCACAGCTGCCGCGACAACTTTCTTATCGCGCTGGCCCGATGGGGAGGCGGTTACGGGCTCACCAAGCGCGACATCACGGCCAATATCAACTTCTTCATGAACGTGCCGGTGACTGAAGCCGGCGGACTCACGTTCGAAGACGGCGTTTCGGCACCCGGAAAGTACGTCGAAATGCGCGCCGAAATGGATGTCATCGCGCTCATATCGAACTGTCCGCAGCTCAATAATCCATGTAACGCCTATAACCCGACACCAATACGGTTGCTGGTCTGGAGCGCCAATCCCTGATACCGGAATACCGCCCGTGGGACGACCCAGGGCGCCTTTGACCAGCGTCGGGACGGCCCGGCACAGATCTCGCGAGGGGCAATGTTCAAGAAAATACTGATCGCGAATCGCGGCGAAATCGCATGCCGCGTCATCCGCACGCTTCGAAAATTGGGCATTGGCGCGGTCGCCGTTCACTCCGAGGCCGATCGGGCTTCTGCCCATGTGGCTTTGGCCGACGAGTCGGTATGCATCGGACCCGCACCAGCGGCACAAAGCTATCTATCAGGCGAGAGGATCATCGCAGCAGCGCGTGATACCGGGTCCGAGGCGATCCACCCAGGGTACGGATTCCTCTCGGAGAATGCCGACTTCGCGGACGCCTGCGCCCGCGCAGGGATAGTCTTCATCGGCCCGCGTCCGGACCAGATGCGGGCATTTGGGATGAAGCACAGCGCCCGGGATCTTGCGCTCGCGCACGCCGTGCCGCTGTTGCCCGGATCCGGGCTGCTCTGCGATGCCGGCAGCGCCGTTGTGGAGGCCGCGCGCATCGGCTATCCGGTGATGCTCAAGAGCACCGCGGGCGGCGGTGGAATAGGCATGCGTCTGTGCCGGAAAGCGGACGCGCTCGAAGAGGCATTCGCGTCGGTGAAGCGGCTGGCCACGGCCAACTTCGGGGATGGAGGCGTCTTTCTTGAAAAGTATGTGGAACAGGCGCGCCACATCGAGGTGCAGATTTTCGGTGATGGACGCGGGCGCGTTCTTGCGCTCGGCGAGCGCGATTGTTCGGTCCAGCGCCGAAACCAGAAGGTGATCGAAGAGACTCCGGCGCCCGGACTGACCAGCTCCGAGCGGGCGCGGGTGCATGCGATAGCTGTGCGACTGGGTCAGGCGGTAGCCTATGAGTCGGCAGGCACCGTCGAATTCGTATACGACACGCGCAACGGCGAATTCTACTTTCTCGAGGTCAACACCCGCCTCCAGGTAGAACACGGAGTGACTGAGGAAGTCACCGGCATCGATCTGGTGGAGTGGATGATTCGCCAGGCAGCCGGCGACCTTCCCCTGGCGGCTATGACCGTCGAGCCGCGCGGTGCGTCGATTGAGGCGCGTCTCTACGCTGAAGATCCTGGCTGCGATTTCCGGCCCTGTTCCGGAGTGCTGACGGAAGCGAAGTTTCCGGAAAATGCGCGCATCGACACCTGGGTGGAGCGCGGCACCGAGGTGTCGCCGTACTATGATTCCATGATCGCCAAGGTGATCATCCGCGGTGCGACCCGCGATGAGGCGGTCTCCGAACTACGCGCTGCGCTTGAGGCAACCCGCATTGCCGGGATCGAAACCAATCTTGACTATCTGCGGCAGATTGTTGCCGATGACGTGTTTGCCGGCGCGCGGCAGACCACCCGATACCTTAACGACTTTCGCTACCGCCCATGTACCGTGGAGGTGCTCCAACCGGGCGTCCAGACAAGTCTTCAGGATTATCCCGGGCGCATCGGCTATTGGGCGGTAGGGGTGCCGCCCTCGGGCCCTATGGACTCGCTGGCGTTTCGGATAGCCAATCGGATTCTGGGCAATCCCGGTGACGCCGTGGCGCTCGAACTCACCGTGTCCGGTCCAGTCCTGCGCTTCAATGCCGCCAGCATGATTGCAATCGCCGGCGCAGACATGCAGGCCGAATTGGATGGATACCCCCTCGAGAACTGGCGTGCCTATAAGGTTTGCGCTGGCAGTGTGTTGCGATACGGCGCCGTGCGGGGCCAGGGGCTGCGCGCCTACCTTGCCGTGGCCGGCGGTTTCGCGGCAGCTGGGTATCTCGGCAGCAAATCCACATTTACGCTCGGCCAATTCGGCGGGCACGCCGGAAGAACCTTGCGCGCCGGAGATGTCTTGCATCTGGAACCTGAAAGGAGCGGGTTCATCGCCGTGATGCCATCCGGATTGCGGCCGGCATATGCCGCGCGTTGGGAAATCGGTGTGCTGTACGGGCCGCACGGGGCCCCGGATTTTTTTACCGATGCGGACATCAAGACGTTCTTCGCTACCGACTGGGAGGTGCATTATAACTCGAGCCGCACCGGCGTTCGGCTGATCGGTCCGAAACCGATATGGGCGAGAGCTGACGGCGGTGAAGCCGGGTTGCATCCGTCAAATATCCACGACAACGCCTACGCAATTGGTGCCGTCGATTTTACCGGAGACATGCCCGTAATTCTGGGCCCCGACGGACCGAGCCTCGGCGGCTTCGTCTGTCCGGCAGTTGTGGTTCAGGCAGAGTTGTGGAAGCTAGGGCAGCTCCGGCCCGGCAACACGGTGCGCTTCCGGCCGCTCACGCTCGAGGAGGCGCGTGCCCTGACTGAGCAACAGGAACGGCTCATCAGCACCCTGGAGACGCCCGTCCGGTCCCTGCCGATACACGATGTCCCTCCCGAGCCGCCAATAGTGGAGCACCATACCGCCGCGCGGGACAATATTGAGATTGTCTATCGCCGTACCGGCGACGAGTATCTGTTGATAGAATATGGTCCGCCCGTTCTTGATCTCAAGCTGCGGTTCCGGGTACACGCGCTGATGCAGGCGCTTGAACAGGAAAGGTTGCCGGGTATCGTCGACCTTACTCCGGGCATCCGCTCGCTGCAGGTCCATTTCGATTTCCGGAAACTTCCACCGTACAGGCTGCGCGACACCCTCCGTGCGCTCGAGGCACGGCTACCGGACGTTGATGACCTTGAAGTAACCACGCGCGTTGTGCATTTGCCGCTTGCCTGGGACGACTCCCAGACCCGGTTGGCGATCGCCAGGTACACGCAGTCGGTCCGGGCGGATGCGCCCTGGTGCCCCAGCAACATCGAATTCATCCGGCGCATTAATGGACTGGATTCTGTTAACGACGTCAAGCGAATCGTATTTGATGCGTCTTATATGGTGCTGGGCCTTGGAGACGTTTACCTGGGCGCCCCGGTCGCAACACCCATAGACCCGCGCCACCGGCTCGTGACTACGAAATACAGCCCGGCCCGCACCTGGACCCCGGAGAACGCCGTCGGCATAGGTGGCGCCTACCTGTGTGTATACGGCATGGAGGGGCCAGGCGGCTACCAGTTCGTGGGACGTACCCTGCAGATGTGGAACCGCTGGCGGGCAACATCGGAGTTCGCGGCAGGCCGGCCATGGCTGCTGCGTTTCTTTGACCAGATCCGGTTTTTCGAAGTAAGCGAAGATGAATTGATGCGCATCCGATCCGATTTTCCGCTCGGCCGCTACCGCTTGAAAATCGACCAGCAGGTGTTCCGCCTCAGCGAATACAACGCCTTCTTGGACGCCAACGCCGCATCAATCGCAAAGTTCAAGGAGCGCCAGCAGCTGGCATTTGAATCAGAGCGCGAGCGCTGGGCGGTTGCGGGGCGGAGCGGATTCTCCGGCGAACCCAGCTTGGTGGGAGCCGCATTCGAAGCGGAACCCGAACTGCCGACGAACGGCCGTCCGGTGGCATCGCATGTTGCCGGCAACATCTGGAAGCTTGATGTGTCAGAAGGCACGCGCGTCGCCGCCGGCGAGGTGGTTGCGGTGATCGAATCCATGAAGATGGAAATCCCAGTAACCTCGCCCTGCGGCGGCCTCGTTCACAGGCTGTTCTGCTGTACTGGCGGCCAGGTCGCGGCGGGCCAGAACCTCATGATATTGATTGAGGACTGATCATTGGTCGACTTCCGTCTCGATATCAGAAGCCTGCGCCAGCGCTACCTCGACGGCAGTCTGACACCGGTGGCGCTGATCGAAGGCTTGTACCCAAAGCTTGCGGCCGGCGATGCCCGTCACGTGTGGATTGCACGTCTGACGCCGGAACAGTTGCTCGGGTATGCGCGGGCGCTTGAGCAGCGTGATCCGGAGACCCTTCCCCTTTTTGGCATCCCGTTTGCCATAAAGGATAATATAGATTTGGCGGGAATTCCGACCACGGCTGCATGTCCCGACTACCAGTACACGCCGCATCGATCTGCTACGGTAGTTCAGCGCCTGCTCGATGCGGGGGCAATCCCCGTCGGCAAAACGAACCTCGACCAATTCGCCGCCGGCCTTAACGGCACACGCTCGCCGTATGGTGCGTGCCGCAACAGCTTCGACCCGGAATACATAGCCGGTGGATCAAGCTCGGGTTCGGCTGTAGCGACCGCTCTGGGGTTGGCAAGCTTCGCGCTTGGCACCGACACAGCCGGCTCCGGGCGTGTGCCGGCGGCATTCAACAATATCGTGGGGATCAAACCGACGCGCGGGACGCTGTCCGGCGCCGGCGTAGTGCCGGCCTGCCGAACGCTCGACTGCGTGTCGATATTTGCGCTCAACGTGGGTGATGCGCAGACGGTCCTGAATGCGGCCTGCGGATACGATCCGTTGGATCCGTTCTCGCGCCACAGGCAAGCTGCGTCCACGTCAGTCCCGCCACGTTTCCGCTTCGGCGTTCCTTCTGGCGCCCAGCTCGAATTCTTTGGTAACCGGGAATACGCGAATCTGTTCGAAGCGGCAGTGGCACGGCTTGAGGCTCTGGGGGGAGAGTGCGTGCAGATGGATTTTGCTCCGTTTTTCGATGCGGCACGGCTGCTGTACGACGGACCATGGCTTGCCGAGCGCTACCTGGCGATTCGCGACTTCATAGAAAGCCGGCCCGAGGCGCTGCACCCGGTGACCCGAGCAATCATTGAGTCGGGTCGTGCGCCGACGGCGGCCGATGCGTTCGAAGCGATGTACCGCCTCGCCTCGCTGCGGCGGACCGTTGAGCTGGCCATGGCAGCAGTGGATGTCGTTGTCACCCCGACTGCCGGCACGATCTATCGCATTGCCGAAATGGAAGCCGAACCGGTTCGCCTGAACACCAATCTCGGCTATTACACCAATTTCGTGAATCTGCTGGACCTGAGCGCGCTTGCCGTGCCCGCAGGGTTTGCGAAAACCGGATTGCCGTTCGGCATAACACTGTTGGCTGAAGCGTTTGGCGAGCAGGCGCTGCTGGCGCTCGGTGCGCGCCTGGAGGTGGCATTGCAGCTTCCGCATGATGCAGATGGCCATGCGGGCCCCGCCGCCGCGACCGCAGGCGCGCGGCCCTCGGAATACGTGGACATTGCAGTGTGCGGTGCGCACATGGGTGGATTGCCGCTGAATCACGAGCTGACGAGGCGCGGCGGTTTTCTGGTCGAAATTACACATACGGCTCCAGACTACCGGCTGTATGCGCTAGCGGCTGGGCCGCTGGCACGCCCGGGCCTGGTGCGCGTATCCGATGGGGGCGAATCGATCGAGGTCGAGGTGTGGTCGATGCCGCATGACCAGTTGGGCCGCTTTCTCGCCGGCATCCCTGCGCCGCTCGGAATCGGCTGCGTCGATCTGGACGATGGGCGAACGGTGCAGGGGTTTCTGTGCGAGGCCTACGCCATTGCGGGCGCGACCGACATCACAAGATTCGGCGGCTGGCGCCGCTATCTGCAAGTGTCCGGTTGCATCGGTGTCATCGCGAAGCCGAGTTGAAACCAAGGAAACTTCATTCCCGCATCTGTCGGTCAAGCAGCGCCATACGGGATAGGTGTACGGGATTCATTGAATAAGCCGTATACCCGCCCGGTTTCGGGGCTTAAATGTGTCCGACGGTCGGCGCGCGCTGATTCGGCGGACCGATCGCAGGGCGAGTTTGGCGGGCCCATTGCAGGGCGCAGCCGCCTTTATCCGGCTTCGTTGCGTGACCTGGTTCGCCAACGCATCTGCCCCTGGTGCACGCAAGGCCTTCCGGTTGCACGCAACGACAGGCAACCTCCCGCCCCCTAATTGGGATTCGAGCAAATGGGTGTGCAAGGCCTCCTCCTGCCCAACTGCGGGCCCGTGTACGTTACGGGCAGATGGCGGCACGCCGATTCCGCCTGCCTGATGAAGCGTGGATTGTGCCAGCAATGGCGCTCACAGGGATTGCACCAATAGGGTACATTCACATTTTGCCAGCGCACTACACTGGTGCATTCCGAATACTCCAGCAATCTCAAAACGCATTTATCCTATTGTTTCGTTGTATGTTTTTTGATTTGGCACAGATTCTGCTCTAGCGAGTCTGAAGTGGGTCTGAATGACAGCCGACAGCGACTTATTGGGTGTAATGGCACACACGGAATGCAAGACCCATCCGGTTCCGAATGAGGATCTTTGGGGCCTAACTTACTTCACGCGAGGAAAAACTGATGAACCGTTTCAGCAAGTCCGTCATTGCGACCAGCATCGCGATGTGTAGCGCAACGGCGTGGGGAGCCGGCAAGACGCCGACCCTGGGCGATGTCCTGCAGGCTTC
>JAJYEK010000012.1 GCA_021785795.1 Pseudomonadota bacterium | reverse complement strand
GCACATTGCGCCAGACAACGGACGGTGCGGTCCTGCATGCACAACTGGAGCAGGGCAACCGCCTGCGTGCGGACATCCGCAAGGCGGTCGA
The DNA here is from genome assembly GCA_021785795.1 of Pseudomonadota bacterium. The sequence continues at coordinate 51,531 of JAJYEK010000012.1, read as the reverse complement.
TCGGGCGTTTATTGCCTTCGTTCATGCCCTGTTGCGCCGCTACAGCAGAAACCCCGGGAGGGATCCCGCCACCGGCGTGCGCGCCATCCTCATCCTGCAACGGATCGTTCCCTATCTCGGGCCTGCCCCCCCGGAAGCCGCCGGGTCGGTAAAAGGTCTTGAACAGCAGGTGGCGTCGATATTGTGGTCTGCGCGCAACCTCGCGGCCACTGGAACACCCAACGGGAGGGCGCCGGAGGGAGGGAGAGAGGTCGTTGTCTGGAAGCTTGGCTGGAGACCTTCCCGAGGGCGGACTGCAGTGAAGAAAGCTTATCCCGCGCTCCCACCGCAGGACATCTCCCGCTTGTCCACTGCCGCCGCAAAACCTACAGGAGCCGGAACAGCTGAAACATGCCCTTCAGCCATCACAGCCCTAATCACCGCCCGCGAGCGGCGCGGCAACCCCGCACGGCCCGCGTCCGCTTTCAAAGTAGGTGCGCTGTGACGCGCCGCATCGAAACTCTCGCGGCGAGCCGAAAGGCATCCGGCTTGCCATCTCCTGGGAGCCGCGCTGGCGGGACGACGACTTTAAATGGTCGGCCTCAGGTCCTGAAATGTGGGCCGTTCCCGCCGGGGAAACAGGCGCCGCCGGGTCAGTGGCTCGACTGGGCTGCCAGACCGATGTGGATGACTCCTGCGTGGCGACAGGCGTCCATCACCACCATAAGACTTTGGATAGAGGCCTGTTTGGCGCCCTCGATCGTGACTACTGCATGGGTGGGATCACGACTCTCCAGAAATGCGGTAAGCATTGCTGCCGTGAGTGTACGGCCATGCACGCTGATGGTGCCGTCCGGACTCAGTGCCACCAGCACTTTGGGATGGGGCAGCGAGGTAGCTGTGGAGCTGCGCGGAAGGTTTGTCGGGAGCCCGGATGAAGGAATCATGCGCAGCGTGATCATGATGAAGAAGACCAACAGGAAAAACATGATGTCGATCATCGGAATTATTTCGATCCGGGCCTTCTTCCTCTCGAAGTAGCGCACGTCAGATTTCCCCGGCCCTGATGGCGCGTGGCGCGTTGGAGCGTTCACGACCATGGGAGCTCGGTTGCAGCGGAACCCGGTAGTGCGGATACATCCGGTTAATGATCATCACTCTCAGAATTTCGAGCTGATGCAGTATGGTGCGCACGCGATTGTTGAGACCGTTGAACAGTACGAGCCCGATGATGGCCACAAACAGTCCGGTGGCTGTGGCGAGCAGCGCCTCGGCCACGCCGCCGGTCACCTTGGGAGATGCCCCGGCACTGCCCGACAGCACATGGAACGTGCTAAACATGCCCAGAATCGTTCCCAGAAGACCGAGCAGGGGTGCAAGCGTGACAATCGTGTCGAGCACCCAGAGAAGTCGGTCAATACGGGGCGCTTCCCGCAATATCGCCTCTTCGATGCGGTCCGAGAGGCGTTCAAAATCGTGATCGAGATCGTGCCGCAGAGTGGCGGTGAGCACCCGTGCGGACGGCAAGTTTCCGCTGCGCTCGGCAAGATCCCGAAGCTGCTGCGCCTCGAGCCGGTTTACCGGATCAAGATCGACGATGATCCGGTTTCCCGCTACCAGGGCGCGCTTGAGATACCAGGTCCGTTCCAGTGCTATCGTAAGGCCAATAAAGAGCAACGCCGCCAGCAGATAAACGATGTCGCCGGTCGAGTTTGCCGCCTGCAGAAAGGTATCGAAGTTCATGTATTTGTCCGGGTCGATGAGATGTCCGGCGGCTGTCCGGACACAGCGGGGGGACGGAGACAGCGGCGCAAACGCCGCGCGGCTGTCCTCAGCCGGCATTGCCGGCACGGATGGTCCCGGAGCCGCACGGAAATTTAAACCAGGAATATGACGCCAGCGTTACGTCCCGATGAACCGCTGCGACGGCAGGCGACGGCCCCCCTGCTCAGCGCAAGGCATCCTGCCCTCTTTAAGAGAACTCGCGCAAAGTCTCCAGAGGCGGGCGCGTAAAAACGAAGCGGGTACCCCACACCCCGAAAAATCCGACACCGATTCCGCCGACAGCCAGCCCCGCAATCCACAGCCTGGGATCGAAATGGTAGCGAAGATGAAAAAGCTGCAGCGCGATGAGGTAGCCAGAAACGGTCGCTCCCAGGGCGGCCAGGAATCCGGCGATCAGACCGAGCACCGTAAACTCGACTGCCAGGCTTTTCATCAGCTGGCGCGTGGTCGCCCCCATTGCCCGCATTAGGGCAGCCTCACGCTTGCGCTCGTCCTGGGTGGCCTGGACCGCCGCATAAAGCACGGTCAACCCCGCCAACAAGGTAAACATGAACACGTACTCAAGGGACAAGTTCACGCGGTGCATGATGCTGCGTACCTGGGCCATCAAGGCCTGCACGTCAATGACTGTGAGATTGGGAAAACGCTGCATCATTCTCTCCATCAGTCCGTGCCGGTCGGCGGCGAGGTGAAAGCTGGTGATGTAGGTAGCCGGGTAACCGTTGAGAAGACCGGGCGGAGTCACGACGAAGAAATTCACGCGAAACGAGTCCCACTCGACGCGCCGCAGGCTCTCGACCCGGACGGAAATGTCGCGGTCGGCGATGCGGTACTCGAGCTCATCGCCGAGCTTGATTCCCAGAGTCTTCGCCAGACCCTGTTCAACCGAGGCAAGGGGCTTGCCATACTGCTCATCAGTCCACCATCGCCCGGCGACGATTCGGTTGTCACGCTGCGGTCGCGCCGCCCACGACAGATTGAAATCCCGCTCAACTAGGTGTCGGGCACGAATATCGGAATAGCTTGATGCGTGCACCGGCCTGCCGTTGATCGCCAGAAGACGCCCCCGCACCATAGGATAGAGCACCGCGCCTTTCAGGCCATTGTCGACGAAGAACCGCCGCAGCGCGGCGACCTGGCCAGGCTGGACGTTGATGACAAACTGGTCTGGGATATCCGGTGGGAGGCTGTGCTGCCAGGTGCTGAGCAGATCACTGCGCACCAGAGACAGCAGCAGGAGCAGCATGATGCCGACGCCGAATGCGACCACCTGCACCACACTCGCGCCTGCCCTCCGCGCAATGCCTGCAAGTCCGAGGTGCCAGGACACTCCGGAGTGCACGCGCAGCAATTTTAGCAGGCGCACGAGGCCAAACGCCACGGCGCCGAGACCCACGAGCGCAGCGGCCGTGACAGCAAGCAAGTAGAGCGTAAGCCGCAGATCGCGCGTCTGCCATAACATGAGCGCCGCACCAACGGCCAGCGCGGCGAGGTAAACCATTCCGGTCCGCGCCGGAAGCTGTCCGAGGTCACGCCTCAACACCCGCACCGGGGACACATCTCGCAACCGCAACATCGGGGGGAGCGCAAACCCGAGCAGGACGACCAGACCCGTAAGCAGTCCGGTGACTACCGGCAGCCAGGACGGCGGAGGCAGCGACGCTGCGACCAGAACGGAAAGCAGGCGCACGAGCACCTGCTGGGCCAGGTAACCGACAGCGCAACCGGCCAAGCTGGCTCCCAGGCCGAGCCACAACATCTGCAGGACATGAAGCGACACGACAAAGCCCTGTGTCGCGCCGAAACAGCGCATCACGGCGGTGCTGTCTAGGTGTCGCGCCGCGTACCGCCTGGTCGCCGTGGCAATTGCGACACCGGCGAGCAGTACGCTGACCAGCGCCGCAAGACCGAGAAATTTTCGCGCCCGGTCGAGCGCTTCACGCAGCTGCGGGCGCGCATCGCGCACATTTTCGAGGCGCGCCCCGGGCTGCAGGTGTGGCCTAATCCATCTCTGGAACTTCGCGAGCGCCGGGGCCGGACCGGCGATAAGCAGCCGGTAAGTGGCGCGGCTGCCCGGACCGATCAAACCGGTGGCCGACAGGTCCTTTAGGTTCATGAGCAACCGTGGCGCGATGCTGAACAGGTCGCCGCCGCGGTCAGGTTCGTAACTGAGAATTTCGGCGATTGTCAGGACCGAGGAACCAAGCCGGATCCGGTCACCTGCGCGCAGCCCGAGACGGCTGATCGCATGCGGACCCAACCAAACCGTACCGCGCACCGGGATGGCTCGCGTCGGGGACTCCGTTCCATAGGGCACATGGGAAACCCGCAGCACTCCGCGCAGTGGATAGCCGGCGCTCACCGACTTCACTTCCATCAGTTCGGTCTTGCCATTGGCGAGCACGACGCTTGGAAAGCTGATCGTTTCCGCGGTTTCCAGTCCGAGGTTGCGGGCTCTCGTGGAAAACAGGGGGTTGACCGGGTCTGAGGAAATTACCGCAAGATCTGCGCCGAGAAGTGTGGAGGCCTGGCGTTCCATGAGCTGGTTGACCCGATTTGTGAAGAATCCCACCGCGGTTGTGCTGGCGACGGCAATAACAAGCGCCAGAGCCAGGACCCGCAGCTCACCGGCCCGCCAGTCCCGCAACAAGCCGAGGAGTGAGAGCCTAAATATCCTCACCGGCAACCTCCGGCATCCCGATCAGGCCATTCTGACCGTCTGCAGACTCGTCGCGCAGCCGCCCGTCAGCAAGGCGCAGAAAGCGCCGGCAATGTGCAGCCACCGCTTGGTCGTGGGTGACAAGCAGTATGGTGGTTGCGTGCTCGCGATTGAGCGAAAACATGAGCTCGATCACGCGTTCGCCGCTGGCCCGATCGAGATTCCCGGTTGGTTCATCGGCAAACAGAATCTTCGGGCTTGACGCAAATGCGCGCGCGATCGCGACCCGCTGCTGCTCGCCGCCGGACAGCTGGTTCGGGTAGTGGCGCAGGCGTTCAGTGAGCCCGACGCGGGCCAGGACTTCACGCGCGGTGCGGCCCGGCGCCGGGCGCCCGACCAGTTCCAGCGGTAGCATGACATTTTCCAGCGCGGTAAGGGCGGGCAGAAGCTGAAACGACTGGAATACGAAGCCGACCCGTCCAGCACGCAAACGCGCACGCCCATCCTCGTCGAGCGTACCGAGGTCGACGCCATCCAGAAGCACACGCCCGGAACTTGGCACGTCAAGTCCGGCGAGCAATCCCAGCAAGGTCGATTTGCCGGACCCGGACGCGCCCACGATGGCGCAGGTCTCCCCGGCAGCAATCTGCAGATCAACTGCGTCGAGAAGCGTCAGCGTTCCTTCCGGACTCACCACGCGCTTGCAGAGCTTTTGCGCCTGCACCATGTACATGATGTAATACCTCCGTGACCCGACGATTCCTTTTGCTAGTGCTCTTGCTGTATGCGGGAACCGCCGCCGCAGCGTCGTCCGTCGTCCTGGTCATTGGTGACAGCCTGAGCGCAGGCTATGGCCTGGCGCTGCACTCGGCCTGGCCGGTCCTGCTCCAGCAGCGTCTTGCGCGTCAAGGCTATTCCTACCATGTAGTGAATGCCAGTATAAGCGGCGATACGACCAGCGGCGGACGCGCCCGCCTTCCCGCCGCCCTGGCGCGCTACCGGCCCCGCATCGTCATTATCGAGCTCGGAGCAAATGACGGCCTGCGCGGGCTCCCGCTGACGGAGATGCGCGCCAACCTCTCGGCCATGATCGCAATGGCGCTGCGTCACCAGGCTCGCGTGCTGTTGGTCGGCATGTATCTGCCTGTCAATTACGGCCAGGTCTACTCCGATGGCTTTCACCAGGTCTACGTCGACCTTGCCCGCAAATACCACGTACCTCTTGTTCCGTTTCTGCTCCAGGGCGTAGCCATGAAACCGCAGCTGATGCAATCAGACGGTCTGCACCCGCGGGCGGTGGGGGAACCGAAGGTGCTCGACAACGTATGGCGCGTGCTGAGTCCAATGCTCGTTCGGCCGGCCGGGCAGCCCTAAGGGGAGAATCCGGCGGTTGCTCGGGGAGCGTATGCACACGACCGGGCCAGGCTGGCCGAAAGCCCGAGGACCTGGCCGGCCGCGCGCGACTTGCCAGGACCCGCTTTTCAGCGAAGCTTCGCCCTCTCGTACTGCACCGGCCAAGGCAGATCGACACCAAGGGAACGCGCAGCATGCAGCGGCCAATACGGATCGCGCAACAGTTGCCGCGCGAGCAGTACCGCATCAGCGAGGCCGGTCGCGACAATCTGCTCGGCCTGGAATGCGCCAGTAACTAGCCCCACCGCGCCGACGGAAATCCCGGCCCCGCTCTTGACCGCGGTCGCAAACGGAACCTGGAATCCAGGACCTGCGGGAACTCGCGCGTCCGGCACCAGACCGCCGCTGGAACAGTCAATGAAGTCGATTCCGGCCCTTTTGAGGCGGAGCGCCAACTGTATCGACTGGCCAAGATCCCATCCGCCATCGACCCAGTCCGTGGCGGATATGCGCACGAACACCGGCAGGTCCTCGGGCCACGCCTCACGCACTGCGCGTGCGACGCGCAACGGGAACCGCATCCGGTTATCCAGGCTGCCACCATATTCGTCGTCCCGCCGGTTGCTGATCGGCGACAAAAATTCATGCAGCAGGTAGCCATGCGCCATGTGTATTTCCGCTACCCTGAATCCGGCGTGCAGGCTGAGGCGCGCCGCATCGGCAAACTCTCCGACAACGCGGTCGATATCGGCGATGGTGAGCGCTGCGGGTACCGGTGAATTCGGCGCAAAGGATACCGGGCTGGGCGCCAGGGGCTGCCACCCGCCTCCGTCCGGGCGCACCGGTCCGCCCCCCCGCCACGGTTCATCGGTCGACGCCTTGCGCCCGGCATGCGCAAGCTGTATGGCAGGCACCGCACCGTGCTCACTGATAAAGCGTGCAACCGGGGCTAGCGCGTCGGCGTGCGACCGCGACCAGATTCCGAGGTCCTGCGGCGAAATGCGGCCAGCCGGGCTTACTGCCGCGGCTTCTGTCATAACCAGGGCTGCACCACCGACCGCACGACTGCCAAGGTGCACCAGATGCCAGGAGTTGGCGAGCCCCTCTGGCGCCGAGTACTGACACATGGGTGAAACGAAGATGCGGTTCTTTAACCGCAATCCACGTAACTCCAAAAACGAAAACAGCTCGCTCATCGAATGCGCCCCCTATGGTAACCACCCGCTACGCCCGCAGCCTGATTGGGCGCGGTCGGAAGGAATTTCAGCAGCTTTGAGAGGACACCGCAATGGCAAACCCACCGGCCGATGCCGTACAATCCGCGCTCGTCATGAGCACACGATCCCACCGGCAATCTACAACCGTGCGCCAGCTGGTGCTTTGGAGTGAACGCCAGCTGCTCAAGGCTGGCGTCGCATACGGACACGGTACCGACAACGCCCTCGATGAGGCAGCGTGGCTCGTTGGCTCGGCTATCGGCGTGGCGCCGGCCGACCTCGACAGCGAACTCGATCGCATTGCGGATCCTTCCCGCGTTGCCGCTGCGCGGCGGATCGTTGAAATGCGCATCAGCACGCGCAAGCCGGCGGCATACCTGTTGCGTGAGGCATGGTTCGCGGGCCTCAGATTTTACGTGGACGAACGCGTCATCGTGCCGCGATCCCTGATCGGAGAATTCGTCCTGGAACAATTCCAGCCGTGGATCGAGGCAGTCAATGTGCGCCGGGCGCTGGACCTGTGTACCGGCAGTGGCTGCATCGCGGTAGCAGTTGCGAAGGCCTTCCCACACGCAACGCTGGATGCGGCGGATGTTTCGGTGGACGCCCTGGAGGTGGCCCGGATCAACGTCGCCGCCTACAGCCTGGAGGGAAGGATACGCCTGGTACGTTCAGACCTGTTTGGCAGTCTTGCCGGAGAACGATATGACCTCATCGTCAGCAATCCGCCATACGTACCGGCCGGTGAGCTGGCGTCGCTGCCGGAGGAGTACCGCCACGAACCGGGGCTCGCGCTCGCCTCGGGACCCGATGGTCTCGATGCGATCGCCCGCATTCTAGCGCAAGCCGATGAGCACCTCGCGCCCGGCGGAATCTTGGTCGTGGAAGTGGGAAACAGCCGCGAGGCGCTGGAACAACGCTTTCCGCGCGTGCCGTTCCTGTGGCTTTGCACGCGCAGCGGCGACGAAAGCGTATTCCTGCTGGACCAGGCGGAGCTGGTGCGGCACCAGATGATGTTTCGCGAATCCGCGCGAAACCACGATGCAGACTGAGCCGCCCGGCGGCATCCTAATTTCAGGCACCCGCTTCACCGGGAGTCGTGGCATAGATCCCGATCGCGGTACATTTCCTCGATTTCCCTGGAAAAACGCTCTTCGATCTTGTTCCTGCGCAGCTTAAGCGTCGGCGTGAGCAGATGATTCTCGACCGTCCACGGCTCGGAGATTCGCGCAATGTGGCGCACACGCGCATATCCCGGAAAGGACCGAAGCTGGTCATTGGCTCTCTGGCACAGGGCGCGTTCGTCGGCAAGCGCGCTCACTACCAGAAGACCCAGATGGGGACGGCCTTCACCCACCACCATTACCTGCTGGAAGATCGGATCGAGCATGATCATCTGTTCGGCATCCGCCGGCGGCACTTTCTCGCCATTGCTGAGCACGATAATCTCCTTGGCACGTCCGACGATATAAATTCGCCCGCCTTCGATGCGCGCAATATCTCCCGTATGCAACCAGCCGTCGCCGTCGATCACGGCGGATGTGGCGGCCGTATTGTTCCAGTAACCGAGCATTACTGCCGGACCGCGCACCACAAGTTCGCCGTTGTCGAGGGTTCTGGCCTCGATTCCGGTGACCGGTCGTCCAACCGACAAGGGGTCGTTGTCACCGAGGCGGTTGCAGCTCACGACGGGCGAAAACTCGGTAAGGCCATACCCCTGGAGCAGAGGCAATCCGAGCCCCAGAAATGTGCGCGACAGCTGTGGCGCGAGCGCAGCAGCGCCCGAGACTGCCAGCCGCATGCGCCCCCCGAGGCGTTGTCGCAGTTTGCGTGCAACGAGTATGTCAAGCACGGGCCACAGCAGTCTGTCTCGGACCCGCACCTGCCCAGTAAACCGCCGCCACCCGATGTCCACCGACAAATCGAAAAGACGGCGCCGGAGCGAGTATGGCGGCAGGCTCTCCTGCATGCGCGCGTAGATGCGCTCGAAGATGCGCGGTACGCATACTAGCACCGTCGGACGCTGGCTCAGCAAATCTTCCGACAGTTCCGGTATACCGCGCGCAAAAACGGTGCGGGCTCCGATGCAGAGAGACAGATAATAACCGACAGTACGTTCGAACATGTGCGACAGCGGCAGGAAGGACAGGAAGATGTCATCCGCATTTACGGTAGGCACGGCATCGAGGCTGGCGCTGACGTTGCTTGCGACATTGCGGTGACTCAGCATCACACCTTTCGGCCGCCCGGTTGTGCCCGAGGTGTAGACCAGGGTTGCCAAGTCTGCGGCGCGCGCGGGACCGGGATCCAGCGACTCGCCCTGCGCCGGTAGCCAGGAGGATACCGCAACTGCGGTGCCATCGTCCGCCGGGGCGCTGTGGATACAGACTACACGCGCCAGCATCGGCACCTGGTTGTGCAGGACGCGCCACAGCTGGCCGTCCTCCAGGAGCAAAAGGCGCACGCCAGCATCATTCATGCACCAGGCCATGTTGTCTGGCCTGTCATTGTAGAACAGCGGCACCACGACCAGCCCGAGGCCTAGGGCCGCCTGATCAAACAGGACCCACTCGACCCGGTTTCGCATACACAGCGCCACCCGGTCTCCGGGCCTGAGCCCCTCGCTACGCAGTGCCGCCCGCCAGCGTCCCACTTCATGCCCCGCCTGTTCCCAGGTGATATCCCGCCAATGGCCGCGGCTGGTGTCCCGGAGGGCGCCGGGATCGGGGTAATACTGGCGGTAGGCCGGCTTATGCGGCGTATCCTCGATACGCGCCAGGAACATCTGTGACAAAGTCGTGTGCGCGGCGACCGAAATCCGCATGGTCAGCTCCGCAATTCGGCGCGGCGGACGAAGAGATCTGCCCCGCTCCAAGCCGTATCGGGTTCGAAGCGCGGCCCATACTCCTGCGCCAGCCGCCGCAGGCTGCTGGCAATGCCCGCTTCACCCAGAGCCTCGGCATAGCGCATGGGCCCTCCCAGATAGGGCGCAAAGCCAGTTCCATAGACCAGTCCGGCATCGACCGCATCGGGATCGCCCACGACACCTTCGCGCAGACAGGCGGCAGCTTCATTCAGCATGCGAAGGATCAGCCGTTCGGTTACCGGCACGTCGCTGTGCCCGCTAACTGCACGGCGACGGGGCCTGCCGGATTTGTCATAAGAATAGAAACCCTTACCTGACTTTTTGCCGAGATCGCCACGACCCACGGCCTCGCGCAGGCGTTCCGGTACAGGGATGCCGAGCGGCCCGGAAAGCATCTCTGCCACCGACAGGCAGATGTCCAGGCCCACAGTGTCAGCCAGCAGCACCGGGCCCATGGGCATGCCAAAACGGGTTGCCGCCTCATCGATTTCCTCCATCGCGACCCCCTCCTGCGCCAGCATCATCGCCTCGATGAGGTACGGCATCAGCACGCGATTCACCAGGAAGCCAGGACTGCTCCGAACGTCCAGCGGCAACCGCTCAATGGCGACAGCGAATGACCGGGCGCGCTCCAGCGACGACTCGCTGGTCCGTTTGCCGCGCACGATCTCGACCAGTTGCATCTGCGCAACCGGATTGAAGAAATGCAGGCCCACCAGGCGCGACGGATCCTTGAGCACCTCGCCCACAACTTCCAGGGGAATGCTCGAGGTATTGGTTGCCAGGAGAGTGTCGGGCCGGACTACATCCTCGATGGCCCGAAAAAGCTCACGCTTGGTATCGGCCTTCTCGACAATCGCCTCTATAACAAGATCGGCGCGGCGCAGGCCGTTGCCATCCAAATCGGGCATCAGCCGATCCATCGCGCTCTGGATTGCCACCGGCTTCTTGAGCTTCTTCCGGTAGAATCCGTAGGCTTTCTTTACCGCCCGCGCCAACGCTTCCGGCTGCTGATCCTGCAGACTGACACGAAAGCCCTTGAATGCGGCCCAGATGGCGATGTCTGCGCCCATGGTGCCTGCACCAATCACGTGAAGGTGGGTCACGCCGTGCGGCTGGCGGCGCCCGCGTCGCTTCAGATCCTCACCAAGCAGAAAGATGCTGACTAGGTTCCTGCTCGTGCGCCCTACCATTAGATCACCGAGCGATAGCGCTTCCTCCTCCTGTGAAGCGCGCCTGCACCACAAGTCGAGCGCCCGGTAGGGCGCAGGATAATGGTCGGGGTTCGCCTTCTTCCGCAGTTTCCGCTGCAACAGACGTGCTACCGGCTTGCGCAGAGCCGGCCACGACGGCACGCGCTTCCACCAGGCGGCGCGGCGCGGGCGCGGATGGTGCGCAACGAACGCGTGCGCGGCGTGCAAAAGATGCCGTTCGGGCACGATCTCGTCGACTAGCCCGAGCCCGAGCGCTTGGCGGGCGCTCACCGTACGGCCGCTCAGAATGAGATCAAGTGCCGCAAGATCTCCGATCAGGGGCGGTAGGCGCACAGTTCCGGCAAAACCCGGATGTATTCCCAACCGAACTTCGGGCAGACCCAGACGGGTGGCATCGTCCTCGCGCGCGATGCGGTAGGAACATGCGAGTGCCAGCTCCAGACCTCCGCCCAGACAATTGCCGTGAATCAACGCAACGCTCGGAAATGCCAACCCGGCAAGCCGGTTGAACACGGCCTGTCCAGCGCGCGCAAGGGCGGCCGCCTGCGCCGAGTCGGCAATCTTCTGGAACTCGTTGACATCGGCGCCGACGATGAAGCTGTTGGCCTTTGCCGAGCGGATGATGAGGCCCTGAAGCGGACGGACTTCGATTTGACCCAGGATGCGGTCGAATTCCTCAAGTACCGCAGAAGACAGTGCATTGGCACGCTGCCCGGCCACATCAAGCGTCAACACAATGACGTCGTCGACTTCCTCGCAGCGCCAGTGGTCGGCCTCGATTTCTGCGCTCATTTCGACTCTCCCGGCACGCGCACCAGCATCGCACCACCTTGGCCACCACCGATACACAGCGTTGCAACGCCAAGCCCTCCCCCGTGCCGCCGCAGTGACCGTAACAGGTGCAGGACGATCCGCGCCCCGCTTGCTCCGACAGGATGGCCGATCGCAACCGCGCCGCCGTCCATGTTGAGGCGCGCCGGGTCCATCGGGCCCGGCGGGGCGTCGACGCCGAGCTCATCGCGGGCATATTCGGGGCTGGCCCAAGCAGCCTGACAGGCCAGCACCTGTGCCGCAAATGCCTCATTGAGCTCCATCTGCCGTATGTCCTCCATCTGCAGCCCGAACCGACTGATCAGCTTGGCCACGGCATGCACCGGCCCGAGCCCCATCTGGCCCGGATCGACACCGGCCCACTCTTCGCCGAGGAGTTCGCCAAGCACCTGCAGACCGTAGCGCTGCACGGCGGCCTCACTTGCGAGCACCAGCATGGCGGCGCCATCGGTGACCTGAGAGCTGTTTCCGGAAGTGACCGATCCGTATTTGCGGTCGAACACCGGGCGCAGCTTGGCAAGCTGGTCCATGTCGGAATCCCTGCGTAGTCCGGTGTCCTCCTGGACGATGCGGCCGCGGGAATCGAACAAAGGTTCGACCTCACCGCGCATCAGTCCGGTGTCATAGGCTGCCGCCAGACGCTGGTGACTGCTCAGCGCATAGGCATCCTGCTCTGATCGGGTAATGCCGAACCGGTGCGCAATGATTTCCGCGGTCTGGCCCATGTTGAGTTTGACCAGAGGATCTGTCAGACCCAGCAACAGCGTGTATACCGGCACCAGGTGCGAGAGCCGGAACCGGCCGATGGCCCGCAGACGCGCAACCGGGTTGCGTGATCGCATCATTGCCGCAAGCCAGCCGGCCATGGCGTTATTCCACTGGATCGGCGCGCGGCTCATCGCTTCCGTGCCGCCGGCAAGGACGAGATGCGCTCGGCCCTGGGCAATCCGCTCACGCGCGCTCGCCAGCGCCTGCAGCCCGGACGCGCAATTGCGCTGGACCGTGAAGGCCGGAACCGCCTTGCCACAGCCCAGACGCAAACCGATGATGCGCGCTATATTCGCTTCGTCCGGGGCAGGGATCACACAGCCAACGATGATTTCATCGATTTGCTCCGGTGCAAATGGAGCGCGCGCCAACAGCGGGCGCGCGGCCGCCACCGCCAGATCACCCGCGCTGAACTCGTTTGCTGGACCGCGCGCCTTAAGAAACGGCGTACGCGCACCATCGATCACGTAGACTTTCGCATCCGACATAGTGGCCTCCTAGATACCCGCGCAGCAAAGGTCTGCCGCGCCACATTGCGCGCTTCGGTTCCGCATGCCGCGGCGGCCGGTCCGCAGAATACTAGCAGCCCAGGCGCCGCCTGCCGCTGTGCGCCCCTAGGTTCGCCCGTCTCCCGGCGCGGAGTTGCTGTCAACCGCCAGCAGCCTGAGCAGCGCCGGTATCCATTCTCCGAGGTCACCGACGCAGCGGATCACGTGCGGTCCCGGATTCTGGCGCGACCAACTGAAAATCGGGGCATCCGGATCGCGGTTGATGGCAATCACGATGGCCCCCGGATCAATCCAGCCCATGTGCTGGGGCGCCCCGGAAATGCCCAGTGCCATCAACAAATCGGGCGCTACAGGGACACCAGTTTGGCCGATCTGCCGGTCGGTGGGCAAAAGCTTGAGCTCCTGGGTCACTTTGCGCGTTGCCCCAAGCTCAACGGCCAATCCGCTGAGACGCGCGAGCGCCGCACACAGGGGCGGAACAAGTTCCTGAAAATTGGATTGGCTTGCCGCTCCGAGCCCGACATCGACGATCAGCTTGGCCGTGGTCAGGCCCGCGACCGCACGCGTCTGGGTGCGCGCCATCACCGGACCCCTCAGGTGCGCCGCCGGTAGACGGCTGACCGGGATCGCCGCGAATTCGGGAACCGACAGGGCCGGTCCGCCGCAGGATCGGCCAACAACCAGCAGCGCGGCGTCGGGCAGCGCATAATCCACCTCGTAACCTTCGCCGGAACAGGTCACGGCATCAGGCGTGACGCCGGTTACCCCGTCGAACAGCGCAACCCCGATGCGCGCCGCGAGCGCCGCCGCGAGTGCGCCCTCTCCGGCCTCGAGCACCATCCGACGCGGTACACCTACATGTCCGGCCAGCAGTCCCGCCAAAGCCGCAGGGGTCACCGCTCCGGTTAACGGCAACTGCCACAGCCCGGCGAATCCCGGCTGAGCCAGCATCGCCGAGGGCGGGCGTGGCGGCTGGTTGGCGGGATGCCATGCGAGGACGCCAAAAGCGCCCCCGAGCGCCACCAGCGCCTCCAGTGCGGGCGCACGACTGGCGCCTGCCAGTGTATCGGCCGAGGTCAGCCACAGGGTACAGCCAGGCAACGGTGCCTGTGCCGGACGTGTTGCCGCTGCCCCGTCGGACGCCGCGCCGGCACCGAACCGACCACGCAGCCAAGCGGCCAACTCGCCGGCATCGGCGAACCGCTGGGGCAGGTTGGCGGCTGGCGGCAGAGCCAAGGGTCGGACGGTTATTGGCAGCAGCTCGGCACCGGGTTCGCAGCTTTGAACCGGTGTGCGGAGCGTGGCCAACCAGCTCTGTATGCTATAGCTTCCTATGCGACTACCGGGCTTCAAATCCCAGACAAACGCGACGCGCCGCTGTCCGGCTACGTATCGCCGCTGCCAGGAAGCGTCATCAAACCATAGCCCGCGTCTGCCGCCACCTACAGCCATCACATCCTGGACAGGAACCACGCGGAGCAGCTCTGTCATCCCGGCTACGAAAATGTGATCCCGGGTGCTGGCGGCGGCACACCCGAACGCCCAGCGCCGCACTTGCGGCCAGACGCGCAGGATCTCCCGGGCCACACCGGCAGTATCGGCTGCACCAGCGGGCTGGACAATATGCAATATCTCTGCGCCCGCCGCCTGCAGGCGGCGCAACGAATCGACAATGCCATGCGGTCCTATTGCTGCGACCTTCACTCGCATTGACGGATGCCGGTCAGCCCAGCACAGAAGCCGGTCTAGCACCGCCAGATCGGCGGGATTCCATCCGGCCCATTCGAGGCTACCGCCACCGGGCTCGAAACGGCTACGCAGCACGACACCCCACTCCCCGCTCAGCACGCCCACTGCCACGGGGCCATCATCAGACCCGCCCGGACCGGCAAGCACCGCGCGAGCGAGGGACAGGCCGGCGTCTCCTGGGGCCATATCGCCATGCTCGGCCTGCTCGAAATCCGCTTGCACCATCCTGGCAACTTCCCCCACATGCCGCGCAATGCTGATTTCGCTCGCCCGCAGGCGCACGATGTTCTCGTGGTCCGCGGGATCACCATGAGACTCCAGCAGCCGGACGCGCTCGTGCAGCGCCGACCAGCTGTAGAGCTCGGCCAACCAGTCGACTACCGGAAACCAGCGCGCCTGGAGATCTGGATTCTGCCAGATGCCGGCACCAAGCTTTGCCACGCGCGCTGCAGCGAATCCGCGAAATGTCTGCAGCGCCTCATCGAGCACGGCATTGTCCGAAACCGCAGCAGCCGGCTCGCTGAACAGGTTTGGAAGATCCTTCAGCACGAGAAATCGCTGAACCTCGTTCGTGCCTTCGTAAATGTTCAGAATACGTATGTCGCGCCGCCATTTTTCCAGTATCGCCTCGCGGGCGGCGGCATCCGGACCGTACAGATTTTCCAGCCAGCCCAAGATGCGGTGGGCGCCCTCGGAAGCGAGGTACTTGGATAGAGCCGCCTCGATGCGAAAATCACCGCGCTGCAGATCCGCCCTGTCCATCAGACCCATCAGGCGCGACGCCAGCGTTTGCAGGCGGTCACGCTCGGCCTGGGCCGCGGCATGCAGCTGCGAATCTTTTAGCCATACCGACGAAAACTCCTGCAGTGCACGTTCCGCCAGTGCCGCGCAGCTCATGACGAGACCGCCGCGCCCGACACTCAAGGTCTCAAGCGCGTTCACCTGCCCATGACCCGCAAAGCCGATCACCTGATCGGCGCTCACGCGAACGCCGTCCAGCGTAAGCTCGTTGGTTGGCGAAGCCCGCTGCCCGAGCTTGTTTTCGTTCGGCCCTATGCGCAAGCCCTCGGAACGACGCTCCACCATGAAGCCGGTTTCCCCGAACGCGGTCTGTGCGTACAGGCAGTAGCGATCCGCGATCGAGCCATTGGTGATCCACATCTTGCTTCCAGACAGCTCCCAATAGCGGTAATAGGCATTGCCGTCCTTGATGACAACTGTGCCGATGTCATCGTAGGGATAGCTTTGGCCGCCGACGCATATCCGGCGGCGTCCGCCGTTGCGACCCAGATCCCAACCGCCATCGTCCAGGCTGGCCAGGCGGCCGTCCGGCATACGAAAGAGCGCACGGCGCGACTCGAATACCAGACGCTGCGCATTGAGCAGCAGACGCGGCTTGCCGGCAACGGCAAATCGGTACAGCCCGTGCTCATCGGGTTGCGCTGCCGCTTCCCTCAGAACTGCGCGTGTCTGAATGCCACCGGTGTCGGAGCCGGCGGCCGGTTCCGTCAGCGCGAAAGCGCTGATCTGGCCGCAAGCGAGAAACTGCAGAAAGCGGTCATGCGCACGCTCGCGCGCCTCGATGTCGCCTTGTTCCTCTTCAATCCGGGCACGCACCGCCGGCAGCTCGTCCCGGCACCGGCGCAGTCCGTCGGCGAATGCCTCGAGATCGCGGGCTTTCGCGGCGTTCACCGTCTGCTGCACGAGCTTCAGGAAATCACGTATCAGATATTTCAGCGTCGAGCCCGGAAACAGGAACATGCGCTGGACCTGTGCGCCGGTGCGCTCCAGCGCGCGCCGCAGCCGCCCCGGCTCGGGGCGCTCGACCATCCCGATCAGCTCATCCAGGCCTGCCTGTAATGCTTGCCATCCTGCAGCGTCGGCCAGGCAGGCACCGGTCTCCTGGCGCAACCGTGGCAGATCTTTGTCGCGCCCGAGCAGCACCGGCATCGTACCGATGCTGGTGCTGGCCATGATCAGCAGGCCGGTGGCGGTATCTTTTTCGCCCATGCACAGGTTGGTGAGCACCGAGTACTGGGCCTTGCTCCAGTTCTTTCCGCCGAACGCCGCGGGCACAATGGTGGCGAAGGCGTTGAATTCACGAAGCAACTGGATGTCGCCCGGTGGCATCCCGTGCAGCGCATCGATGTAGCGGCCGTAGGGTTCGCCCGGATTCGGACTGCGAAAACCGCGGCGCAGCAACCGCAGAACCTCCGCGCGCGTGCGGCGCAGCAGCGGGTCACGCCGGAAATGCTCAGGAACGAGCAGTCTGTCGGGCGAAAGCAGGTGCCCGTTGAGGAATCCCCCGCTCTGGTAGACAAACTTGCCGTGCGCCTCCCAGTTGAGCGGGCGGAACGTACCGGACCCTTTCCGGCGCGGCGGACCGGCCTGAGGCCGCTCCAGTGCACAGGCGCGACGGCGGGCTTCCGCGAACCGGATCAGGCTTTCGGACGCAACGGGGCCGACCCCGGACTCCGCCGCCCGCCTGAGCAGACTCATGCCAAATTCGGGGTCCGCGTTCGGGAACGTACGCGACCCCGGCCATTGGCTGAAGAGGATTGCGTCGCGGTAGCGCGGGGCAAAAATATCCTCTTCGGAGTATGCCATCCCTCCGAAGACCTGCCCGGCAAGCCAGGGCACGGCGTCCATCCATGGGCCCATGCATTCCCGCGCGAGCAGCAACACCTGCGTCGGCTCGCGCTCGCACCAGGGGCGTGCCAGTTCAAGCAGCGTGCACGCAAGTTCGATGCCTGCCAGCATCTGTTTCACGGCACCGAATTTGGCGATGCTCTCGCGCCCCTCGCTGTCGCGTAGGTCGCCACGGAACTGCACGCGCGCGGAGGCATAGTCCAGCGCTCTGCGGCGCAAAACCGCCGCCTGTCCACGCGCCAGCGCCAGGATCAACTCGGCAACCACGGTCGTCGCACAGAATTCGCCTAGACCCTTGTCGACACGTCGGCGCACGGGCTGGGCGGCGTCGGCGCCGGCACCGTGCGCGATAATTTCGCCGGCGGGCCAGACATCGCCGCGGGCATCGATAAGCTGCTCGGCGACAGCCGGTATCCAGTTTGAAGCCCCGTCTTGCTCACGCCACAGTGGTGCAGCCAGGACATCCGTGATCGGGTGTCCGGCGACGGCTTCGGCCAGGTAGTGCCCGGCAGTGATCCATGCCAGGGCACCCGACCAGGCAGCCAGCCACTCCACGGCAGCCACGCGGTGGCTGCGGGCCGCGGCGATCCAGGCGTGGAGCACGCGCCGGCTACCGGGGTCCCAGGTCGTAAGTGCGAGCGCCTTGAGTTTTTTTTCCGGAAAATCCTCCTTCAGCCGCTCCCAACCGTGGATGCTGCGCAGGAGGGCGTGCGACTGCCTGGTACGCACGCTGGGCCAGTCGGCGGGTACCATGTGCGCCTGCTCAAGCAGCGCGCGCACTTCGGCTTCCATCCAACCGTAGGCATGGCGCTGCAGCCAGGACTCGAGGCGCACGACTGTCGGGCGTGTCAGCTCACTATCGGACATCTCCTTCAGGAGCCCCGCCCATACACGTGGCCATTCCGCGCTCACCGTCGACGGCCGTGCCCGCAGCGACTGGTACAGACGCTGCCAGCGGCTGCCCTCGGATTCGGCCAGGATCAGCGGCTTTTCCGGAAGCGGATCGAGCGTCGAGGTCACGGAGGAATCCGGGCCACTGCGCCCGTCTCCCGGCACGCGGTAGGCAAACCGGTGGCCACTGGTTCGGTTCCAGTCCACGCCGGGCACAGTCACGCGACAGGATTCGCACTTTATGCAGTTTTCGTGCTGGCTCGATACACCGCCGAATTGGCCGGCCAGACCATAGACCTCTGCCGGACAGACGTTGCGCAGCTGCTTGGCAGTAGCGCCCAGGTCCAGGGAAACGGTCACATGCCGCAGGTCGGGCCGATAACGCACGAGCGGGGCGATCCAGGTCGTTGGCGATGCGGCGCTTCGGCGTGCATCGCCCCAGTCGAGCCCGATGCGCGCGCTTTCGTCATAGCGGTAATAGGGTCGCTGCTGCAGTGCCCGCAGGCGCACGTGGCCCATGCGATACGCCGCGAGGTCGCCGAGCAGCGCCGCGCCGCCATAGAGCGCACTTAGTCCCAGACCCGCCACCCGAGGCACCAAAAGCGGCAGGCGCGCCATGCTGCGCCAGACCATCGCCACACGGTCGGCGAATGCCGGTAGCCGCCGACCGTAGAAATGGCCGATCACCTCACCGGCCAGCGCCATCAGAGGATCCTCTTGGGATGCGGCCGGGGCCGGCTTGGCGCCAGCGCGGGCCACCAGGAATTGCACGTGCAGGGGCGGTGCCGCTTGGTCCGCATGCAGGCGCGGGCCAAAACCGCGCGCCAGGCGCAGCAGCTGGGCGGAATCGCGGCGCAAGCGGGCCAGCTCCACGCCCAACGCGCGCCGCCGCTGAGCGCGCGCCGCACTGGGCGCCAGATGGCTAGCATCTATCATCTGGCCCAGAATGGCAGGCAGGTGGTCGAACAGGGCTGGCCCGCCATGAATCGCGCGCGGCCAGCGCCGTATCAGCGTGGCGTTTCGAAAATCTGTGGTTCGGCGCAGGGCCTCGGCGTACTCGATTTCCAGCTCCGCACGGGTGTAGTCAGCCCCCTTGCCGCGAATGCGCAAAACCGCGTCAGCAAAAGTCAGGGCGCTGGTAATGGCGGGGGCGATGAAGTTTGGATAGGGCACCTCCTGTCCCAGGCCGAGGCTGCCGCCGCCGACAGCCAGCCCGTCCCGCACCCATTGCGGAGTCTCGTCAATTCCGCCGGAGCGGATCACCTTGGCACCATAGGCGATCTGCTGTGCGCCTTCGAGGTACGATGCAATGACGGGCAGCTTGCGTACGCGCTCGAACAGGTGCGGATGATCGGCAACCGCCTCTTGCGCGAGGCGCTCGAGCGGAAGCACCAGGCCCAGGGACAGAGAGTCCTCGTTCGTGTACAGGAAGGCAGTCATGTTGACCCGAACCGTGCGGCCGGCAAACTGGCCGTTACGCACCATCCATTCCTGCGCCACCCCCTCTCCAGGATTCAGCCGGAAGCGCCTCTCAATCTCCGCCGGCGACAGACGGAATAGCGCCATGATGCCCTGGGCGTAATGCGGATTCCGGCTCCGCTCCAGCCCTTCACGGGCCAGGAGCCCGGCCGCATCGCCTTCCGCGATAAATACCACATCGGCGCTGATCGGTCCGCGGTCAGTATTGACACCAATGACGCGGTCCCCGCGATAGCGTAGGCCGGTTGCGGTCGTGGCAGTGATCAGCGTAACGCCGAAGTCGACGGCGCGGCTTGCCAGCCAGCGGTCGAGCTTGGGACGCAGGACCGTCCACGCCTCGCCAAAATCATTGCCGGCATGGGCCCGCGCCTCGAATCCGCCCGCGTTGATGCCGTCATGCAGGAACAGGCTGCGGCCAATAATGCGGCGCTCCTTCGGTGCCTGACGCCACAGCTCCTGCCCCAGCACATCTTCACGCAGCAGGCCTTCGGCATGGTAGACGCAGCCGGACCAGTTCTCCGCGCCGGCATACTCCGCGCCCTCGATCAGCATCACGGATACACCAGCACGCGCCAGTCGCAGCGCCGCCGAAACCCCAGCGGGTCCGGCTCCTATGATGATGACTTCGACCGAGGAGGACATGTCTTTTTATTGTTCCGTATACCGATAGTTATAGCAAAGACCGGGAGAGGACCGGGGAGGCGCTGGAGTCTGTCCCTGCTGCAGGCACGTGGCGGGCCGACGCCGAAGCCGTCCGACAGGTCGCGGGTGAGGCGGGCCATCCACATATCGGGGAAATCGTGACAATGAGCCGGCGCGGCAACCCGGGGCCGGGCGGATGCGAACCTGGGCGGGTCAGGGTCGGCGTGGCGGTTTGGCGTGGAGCCCTGCGCGCTCCCGGGACGGACCCGGCAACAGCCGGGCGAGGCGGGCACGAAGACCTGGGTTCGTCCAGTTTCTGCCGCCGACCAGAACATCGACGATGCGTCCCCGTGGATCGATCAGATAACTGGTAGGCAGCCCGATAATTTTGTACCTGCGGCTGACCGACGCATCACGATCGAGCAGAACCGGGTAGGTGATTTTCATCTGCTCTGCCACCGGCTCCACCGTCTCCCAGCCCTCACCTTCCTCGATGCCCAGAATCACAAGGCCGCGATGTTTGAATTTCCGATACGTTCGCTCCATCGATGGTATCTCCCGTTCGCAAGGCGGACACCATGTCGCCCAGAAGTTGACGATGACCAGCTTGCCACGGTAATCGGAGAGCCGGCGCACCTTCCCGTTGAGATCCTTGAGCGAGAAATTTGCGGCGACGGGCTGTGCATTCGGACCTACCACGGCGGCAGAGGAGCCGGGCACGGCTGTCAGCCAAACCGCCGCCGCTAGGGCCGCGACATAACGGGCTATCATGGCCGATTTCCCCGCTGTGACGGCATCGCACAGGCCAGACCGCGCAGCCAGGCCTGTCCGGGCTCGCCGTTTGCCTCCCACCGGATGTTCATATCGAAGCGCTGGCCTGTGCTGAGGTTGGTAGTGATCATTCCCTGCAACCGGTCCCCCGGTCGAAGCACTTGCCGGGTCGGCAGCATAGCGTACCGGAAGGCAATCCTTTGTGCCCGCGCGATCCGCATTCTCTTCCATGCTCGCTGCCAGTCGGCGTCGAGGCGCAGCTGCTGCGGCCGAACGTCCCGCCCCTGTACCCGCCAATCGCCGAGATCGACCCGGAAGATCGTCGAAGCCGAGCGATTACTGACAACGACCGCCAGCACGCAGGCATTGGCGATTTGCCGCGATACGGCGGGAGTGAAGCCGCGCCCCTGGAAAAACGCCTCGGTCAGGTCCAGGGGACGCTGCACAAACTCTACCGCCAGCCCTTCGGGCGTCACAAGCGACCAGCGCCGGGCCAGCTGCGGACCCGCTGAGCCCGCAGCTGCGGGAACCCAGCCGAGCAGCAGGCTTGCTGCGAGAAACGCAATGGCAAGGCGTGAAAAAACTGGGTTCGAATGCATGTCGCTGCTTGCCGATAAGCATCCCACCATTTATATCCGCTCAAGAGTCCTGCCGCCTGGGACAGCAGCGTGCCCGGGCTTACGCCCAACGCTCGCGGCACGTTCATTTCCTGGAACTTGCGATTTCCACCGGCATGCCCGCTTCACGCCATTCCGGGAAGCCACCCTCCAGGCGCCGCGCCTGGAACCCCTCCCGACGCAGCCGCGCTACCGCGTCATAGGCGAGCACGCAGTGCGGGCCGCGGCAATAGGCGACGATTTCCTGGTCATGTGGCAAATCCCGGAGTTTCTGCTCAAGATTCCTGATCGGCAAATTCATGGCGCCCGGAACGTGGCCGGACGCATATTCTTCTTCGGGTCGAACATCCACGACGGTCACGAGCCCTTGCCGTGCACGGTCGAGCAACTCGGCGCGCGGGACGGGCTCGAGATCGTCCTTGACGGTCAGGTAGGAGCGGACCAGCCGCTCGACTTCCGCAAGGTGTGCTTCGGCCAGTTTGCGCATGCTCGCGAGCAGGCGGATGACTTCGTCGTCCGCCAGCATGTAGTACACGTACTGGCCATCCTTGCGCGCGGATACCAGCCCGCCTTGGCGCAGGCTGCGAAGATGCTGGGAGGTGTTCGCAACCGAAAGACCTGCGAGCCTGGCTAGTGACTCTACGGTCCGCTCCCCTTGCGCAAGGTACTCCAGCAACTCCAGGCGGTAGCCATGACACACTGCTTTCCCGATCCGGGCGATCTCGCCGTAGAGCCGTTGCTTCACATCCGGGCTTGACATGACGCTCACGATATAACTAGTATTCAATTGAATTATTGAATACTAGCAGATCGGCCGCCGCATTACCAATCGATCGCGTATTCTTTCCAAGTTTGGAGATCTTTATGTCGGAAATAATCATGGATCAGGCGCAGGTTATCCGGCTGGGGGCATTTTTCGGGGTATTGATCGTTATGATATTCCTCGAGCTGGCGGCGCCGAGGCGGACACTCAGTGTGTCGAGGGTACGCCGCTGGACCAGCAACCTCGGGATCGTGTTCCTCAACAGCGTTGTGTTGCGGCTGCTGTTCCCGGCAGCCGCGGTGGGCTGCGCGATGAGCGCGACAGCCCATGGTTGGGGCCTCTTCAACCTGGTCGCAGCACCCTTCTGGGTCGCCGTCCTCGGGTCGATCGTCATCCTTGATCTTGCCATCTACCTGCAGCACGTCATGTTTCATGCCGTGCCTATCCTCTGGCGGCTGCACCGCATGCACCACGCCGACCTCGACTATGACGTCACGACCGGTGCGCGTTTTCATCCGATCGAGATCCTGCTATCGATGCTCATCAAATTCGCGGTCATCGCGGTCATCGGTGCGCCGGCCGTGGCGGTGGTGATCTTCGAGGTGGTATTGAATGCGACGGCCATGTTCAACCACGGCAACCTGCGTCTGCCGATCGCGCTTGATCGCGCGTTGCGCCTGTTCATCGTCACCCCCGACATGCACCGGGTGCATCATTCGGTCGAGGACCGAGAGGCGAACAGCAACTTCGGCTTCAACCTCTCGCTCTGGGACCGGCTGCTCGGCACCTACATGGCGCAGCCCGACGCCGGCCACGAGGCCATGACCCTCGGCATCCGGGATTACCGCGCGCCGAGGCTCGTGAACGACCTGCCGGGCATGTTGGTCCTGCCATTCCTCGGACGTATCACCGGCTACGCCATCAACCGCCGCGCATGGAACCGTCCCTCATGACACGCCGGATCGTTGCACGCACTGCCCTCTTTGCCGCGCTCTTGGCGGCGATCGCGATTGCATTCCTTCATCATGGCTGGCTCGATACAGCGGCGCTGCGCTCACGCATCGCCGCCAGCGGCACTTTCGCGCCGTTCCTCTTCATGGCGGCATATGCCGCCGCGGCCGTGCTCTTCCTGCCTGGCGCCGTGCTGTCACTGGCGGGCGGCGCGCTCTTCGGGCCCGTGTGGGGTACATTGTACAGCCTCACCGGCGCTACTGTCGGCGCCACAATTGCATTTCTGGTTGCGCGCTACCTGGCATCCGGCTGGATACATCGCCGCGCCGGCGGCTGGACCAGGCAGCTCATTCAGGGCGTGGAGCAGGAGGGCTGGCGCTTCGTCGCGTTTGTGCGCCTGGTGCCTCTGTTCCCGTTCAATCTGCTCAACTATGCGCTGGGACTCACCCGCATCGGTCTGCTGGCTTACGTGGTCGGCACTTATGTGTTCATGCTTCCCGGGGCGCTCGCCTACACCTATCTCGGCTATGCCGGCCGGGAAGCTGCATCCGGCGGCCAGGGCCTGATCCATAAGGGGCTGATGGCAATAACGCTGATCGGCATTGCCGCCTTCCTGCCAAACCTGCTAAAGCGGCTTCGCGCCAGGCCCGGTGCGCCCACCGGGACAATTTCGAGCGCTGAACTCAAGCAACGTCTCGACCGGAACGAAGAACTCCCGGTGTTAGACGTACGGCCGGTCGCGGACTTTACCGGTGATCTCGGCCACATCGCCGGCTCGATCAATATCCCGCTCGATGACCTGCCGCGGCGTTTGCTCGAGCTCGAGCAGCGGCGGGAATACCCGCTCGCCGTCATCTGCCGCACCAACCGCATGTCCGGGAAAGCCGTGGAACTGCTGCGTGCGGCGGGCTTCACCCAGGCATTGCTCGTTGGCGACGGCATGGTGGGCTGGAAGCGCCACGGGTTCAACGTGGCGCTGGAAGGCACCGCGGCCGGCCTCGGCAAGAGATTGAACGGCGCCGCCCGGTTGCAGAAGCGGGGCGAGTCCGATGATCGGACCGGGCCCGGTCGGAAGGCGGATTAGACGAAGGGCAGACCTGACGCATTGAGGATGCCATGTGCGAACTATTCGGACTGAGCAGCAATCAGGCGCTGCAGCCACGGGAACTCCTGTGCCGCTTCGGCGCGCACGGCGGCGGTGTCGCCGACAACCCGGACGGCTGGGGACTTGCCTGGATCGAGGGCGCATCGTTCCATATTGAAAAGGAACCACGGGCGGCGGCGCACAGCGCCCGCTTCCGCGAACTTTGTGCAAGCGCCCGCGCACCGCTCATTTTGGGACACGTGCGCAAAGCCAATCCCCCGACGGCGCGCGTCGCCGCCAACACCCATCCCTTCCGGCGCGTCTGTTGTGGGCGCGAGTGGGTGTTTGCCCACAATGGCGTCATCCCCGACCACGCCAAGTTGGGAGCGGCGGACAGCATATCTCCGTGCGTGCCCGGTGGCGACACCGATTCCGAGCACGCCTTCTGCCTGGTGCTGGAGCGCATCGCCACTTCGCTTTCCGTACCGCATGCGGTACACACGGGACAGTGGCTAGACACGCTTGCTGCTGCTGCCGAGATGCTGGCTTCGCACGGTCGATTCAATTTCCTGATGTCCGATGGCCTGCACCTCATCGCCTACGGCCACGACCGGCTATGGAGTCTGGCTGATGGCTCCGCCGCCAACAGCGAGGGCACGACCGAGATTGCGGTGGTCGCCACTGAGCCGCTCACCGACGCAAGCACATGGTCGGCCTTCGAACCAGGCGAGCTCCGGGTCTATCGTGCCGGGAGACGGATTGCGCATTTCATCACCCGGCCACTGCACCTGGAGCCGGGCGCCGGGGCAGCTCCGTCGGCGCAGACGGTCCGGCCGCGGGATCGTGAGGACTAACCATGTTAGTCTTCGTGGATCATGCGGAATGCGCCATTACCTGAAAGAGCCTGGGTACGTGCCAGGATGATGGTCAAGACCATGCTGGGGAGGTCGCTGGAAGCGACCGTCGTGCTGTCGCGCTGTTCCTCAGATGGCACATGGTACGGCCGCTCGAGATCTTTTCGATTTCGAAGCGGTTCGCGTATCCGCTGCCGGCAACTCCGGTTCCACCGCTCCGAGATCTCAGCGCATGCAACTGCGGCGGCTGTCAACGCGACAATTGCCGGGAACGGAGCACAATCATGCACCGCCGCGCCTGGACCGAGCTCTATCACCTTAGAGCGTGACGTACTGTGTCGGCCGTTGATCGTCAAGCCGCGCGATGCGCGGCTGCGCCTGCTTGAAACGCGCACGGACACGATCGGGTATTCTGCTGGCACCCGTCCGCGGCCGGCGGCCGCCGAGACAGCGGTACGCTACTGGCTGATGGACAAGTCGCACCGCGCACGCCTGCATTACCGGGCACCGATTTCTCTTGTGCTGTTCCGGCGCCGCATGCTTCTTGGGAACGAAGGGGCATCCGGCAGCCCATGATGCGGCGCGATCTGGCGGTGATCGGAGGCGGCGCGGGAGGTCTCGTCGTGGCGAGCGTGGCGGCACAGCTTGGGCTTAAGGTAACACTGGCGGAAAAGTCCGCCCGGCTCGGCGGCGACTGCCTGCATCACGGCTGCGTCCCGAGTAAAGCGCTCATACATGCCGCCCGGGTGGCGGCGCTGATGCGTCGCGCTCCGCAGTTCGGCCTGCCAGAACCGGCGCTGCGGGTGGATCTGTCCGAGGTCAATGCACGGATACAGCAGGTGATCGAGCGCATCCAGGAGCACGACGACCCCGAGCGTTTCCGCAACTACGGATGCGAAGTACTGCTCGGCGAACCCGCAGAGTTCGTCTCCCCCAGGGAGCTACGCGTCGGCACGCAGTCGATACGGGCGCGGCGATTCGTCATCGCCACGGGCTCGCGGCCCGCAGTGCCGGAGGTGCCAGGTCTGAGTGCGGCCGGCTACCTGACGAATCTTGATGTGTTCCGCATGCGGGTCCTGCCGCCGCGACTGGTGGTGCTCGGCGGCGGCCCGGTCGGTATCGAGTTGGCACAGGCATTCGGCCGTCTGGGAAGCCGCGTCACAGTCATCGAGCGGCTGCCGCAGCTGCTGCCCCGGGAGGACAGCGAGCTGGCCCGCATGCTGTGCGAAAGCCTGGAATCCGAGGGCATCCGCATACTTGCCGGAACAGCTGTTACGCGCGTGGAACAGCATGGCGATACGAAGATCATCCGCTGCGCCGACGCGGAGGCGCTGGAGACAGACGCAATTCTCGTGGCGGTCGGCCGCCGGCCCAACATCGAGAAACTCGGGCTGGACGCGGCCGGGGTGCGCTGGGGCGCGCGCGGGGTCGAAGTCGACCGGCGCCTGCGCAGTTCGCAGCACCACATCTTCGCCTGTGGTGATGTTTGCGGGCCGCACGCCTTTACTCACATGGCTGAATACCAGGCCGGCATCGTCATTGCCAACGCCGTGTTCCGGCTGCCGCGAAAGGTGGATTACCGCGTGGTGCCCAGGGTTACGTTCAGCGATCCCGAGCTTGCCCAGGTAGGACTCACAGAGGACGAAGCGCGGCGGGAAGGGTTCGACCCGAAAGTGCTACGTTTCCCGTTTTCTCAGATCGACCGGGCTCTGGTCCAGGGTGCCGGACCGGGACAGGCGAAACTGATCACACACCGCGGCCGGATCCTCGGCGCTTCACTGCTCGGTCCGCATGCCGGGGAACTCGTTCACGAACTCGTGCTGGCGATGAAAGCCGGCGTGTCGGTAGCAACGCTTTCCGCTACGATTCACGCCTACCCCACACTCTCCCAGATCCATCGCCGCACCGCCAACGCGGCCTTTGCGCCGGCACTGTTCAGCCCTGCGACACGTCGGCTCGTACGCTGGCTGCAACGACTGATACCATAGGCGGGATGACTTCCAACCCCAGGCCCGGTTCGTTCCGATGCATGCCACACTTCCATTGCTGAAAGATACCGATTTTCCGCCCATTACCCGCGGACCCCTTCAGACCCTTCAGGTCAACCTCGGGTATCGCTGCAACCAATCCTGCCTGCATTGCCACGTGAATGCCGGGCCGTCGCGCACGGAGCAGATGTCGCGCGATACCATTGCCGATGTGCTGGCCTTTCTCGACACCGCCGCGGTACGAAATCTGGACCTCACCGGCGGAGCACCGGAACTCAACGTGCATTTCCGCACGTTGGTCACGGCAGCGCGCCGGCGGGGCATTCACGTCATCGACCGCTGCAATCTCACTGTCCTGCTTGAACCGGGACTGGAGGATCTGGCCGGATTCCTGGCACAGGAGCGCGTGGAGATCACCGCCTCGCTGCCATGCTACCTGGAGACGAATGTCGAGGCGCAGCGCGGCCCGGGCGTCTTTGCCAAGAGCATTACTGCGCTTCAGCGGCTGAACGATCTCGGTTTCGGACGCGAAGAAAGCCTCATGCTAAACCTCGTGTACAACCCGGCAGGCACGGCACTTCCGCCACCGCAGAGGGTGCTCGAGGACACGTACCGGCGTGAGCTCGGCACCCGGTACGGCATCGTTTTCAACCACCTCTATACCATCGCCAACATGCCTATCCAGCGCTTCGGGAGCACCCTGGTGTCGCACGGCAAATTCCAGTCCTACCTCGACACCCTGAGGGCCGCGCACCGGCCTGAGAACTTGGATTCGGTCATGTGCCGCTCGCTCGTCAGCGTCGACTGGCAGGGCTGGGTCTACGATTGCGACTTCAACCAGATGCTCGGGCTGCCGTTGCACCGGGCTGGTCGCGCACGCGTGCACCTGCGGGACCTGGTTCATGCCGACCTTGATGGCAATCCCATCGCGGTCGCTGACCACTGTTACGGCTGTACCGCAGGCCAGGGCTCCAGCTGCGGCGGCGCTCTCGGCGGCTGACCCGACCGACCCCTGCCGGCTTTGGCTACAAGGCAGCCAGGGCCTAGCCTGTCCACACACCGACGGGTTGCATTCCCGTACCGCACGCTGCGATTGCCATACACGTAGCAGAAATGCGGCAATGGAAGCGGCAAACAATGTGCCTTATAATTTATATTAGTGATTGCTAATATACTTGGAGGCCCTATGGCAGACTCAGGCACAGAAACTCTGGCTGAACAGGCTTACTGCAAGGCATTGCGCTACGAACTTGATTACGGCTGTTGCCCGCAGTGCGTCCTGGCGACGGTTCAGGAGACAATCGGCGTTGTTGACGATGCTACGATCAAGGCCAGCCACGGCTTGTCCGGGGGCGGGGGATTGACCGGCAAAGGGACATGCGGTGCCCTGACCGGGGGCCTGATGGCGTTAAGCGCTAAGCGCGGCCGCGACCGCGACAAGCTGGATCAGGGCCGCGGCATGGGCAACTTCCAGAAAGGTCGCGAGCTGGTCGACCGGTTCCGCAGGGAATTCGGCGGAATCACCTGCGAGGAACTACAACAGCGCTTTGCAGGTCGCACCTATGACATGTGGAACCCGGCGGAGTACAAAGCCTTCAGCGAGGCCCGGGGCAATAAATGCGCCCACGCCACCGCGACGGTCACTCGCTGGGTCGTCAACATGCTCTAACTCTGTCCCGCGGACCGCAAGGTACACGCTCCGGCCGGGGGCACATATGCGGCTCGAGAGGCGCGTTTGACCGGCGGCCGGGTGCGGGTCGTCCCGGAACAAGGAAAGGCCGCCGACACGCATCGGGCCGATCATTAGCTGCCGCGGTGGCGGACCCTATAACTCCGCGAAATTCCCGCTGGTACCGTGCGTCCACCGGGCGCAGCCCGCATAGGCCCGTATGGCGAGACGGTATGGACATCGATTACATTAGCTGCCTTACCGACCCCTGGCACAGGAGACCACTCCATGGTCACACACGCGGCGCAAGCGCGCAGCCTCGCATTCGCCCTGGGGCTGCTGATCGCCGTCCACGTTCCGGCGCACGCCGCCACGCCTGACGAAACCGCAGCTGACGTAGTCAATGTCGCGGTCGCGGCCGATTTCACCGACACGCTTAAGGACCTGGGCGCGGCTTTCTCTCGCACCGGTGCCGGGCATCTCGTGATCAGTGCCGCATCAACCGGTAAGCTGTACGCGCAGATCCGCGCCGGCGCCCCTTATGACGTACTGCTCTCAGCCGATGCCGCCACGCCTGGCCTGCTGGTCAGACAGGGCCTGGCTGTGGCCGCGAGCCGCTTTACCTATGCGCGCGGCAAGCTGGTGCTCTGGAGCCGCTCGCCCCGGCGGGTGGACAGCAAGGGTCTGGTGCTGACCAAGGGAAAGTTCCGTCATCTCGCTATCGCCAACCCGCAATTTGCGCCCTACGGGAAAGCGGCGTGCGCGACCTTGCGGAATCTGGGACTGTGGCGGACGCTGCTGCCGAGGATCGTCTATGGAGAAGATATCGGGCAGACCTTCCAGTTCGCGGTCAGCGGCAATGCGGGGCTTGCATTCGTCGCGCTGGCGCAGCTCAGAGACCCCTCATTCAAGGCCGGCGGATCCCGCTGGATCGTGCCCCAGAGACTGTATGCACCAATCGACCAGCAGGCCGTGCTGCTCGATCGCGCCAGGAATGACGCGGCGGCGGTCGCGTTCATGAAGTTTCTTCACAGCCGGCGGGCGCGTGCGATCATCCGCCGCTACGGCTACGGCATCAACTGAGCTGGTGCCGCAGGTGATCCTCGTCGCTTGTCTGGACTTGCAGGCACGGAATACAGCATGAACCCACTGGCGATGGACTTTGCTCCGGTCTGGCTGACGCTGCGGCTGGCCGCAACCGCCACTGCACTGCTGCTCATCATCGGAACACCCTTAGCGTGGTGGCTGGCGCGGACACGCTCGTTCCTTAAGCTGCCGGTTGAGTCCGTAGTCGCACTGCCGCTAGTCCTTCCTCCGACCGTGCTTGGCTTCTATCTCCTCATCGCGCTGGCGCCTACCGGGCCCATAGGCAAAGCCTGGCACGCATTGGGCGGCGGTTCGCTGGCATTCAGTTTTTCCGGTCTGGTGATCGGGTCGGTATTGTATTCGCTGCCGTTCGTGGTTCAACCATTGCAGACCGCCTTCGAGTCAATCGGCGATCGCCCCCTCCGGGTAGCGGCCATGCTGGGAGCCGGGCCCGTG
The DNA here is from genome assembly GCA_021785795.1 of Pseudomonadota bacterium. The sequence goes on along the minus strand of JAJYEK010000012.1, from coordinate 20,701 downwards.
GACCGGTTTTTTACCGTCGCCCTGCCGCTCGCGCGGCGCGGACTGGTGACTGCGATCACGCTCGGGTTTGCCCATACCGTCGGCGAGTTTGGCGTCGTGCTCATGATCGGCGGCAACATTCCCGGAAAGACGGAGGTGCTTTCCATCGCGATCTACGATCACGTCGAGGCACTCGAGTACCGACGCGCGTACCTGCTGTCAGCCGGATTGCTGGCATTTTCGTTTGCGGTGCTCTTCATTGTCCATGTCGCCAACCGGCGTCTGCAGGCACGCGGCATATGAGCAATATCGACGCACGCTTCGTATTGCGCCGTGGCGATTTCGCGCTCGATGCCACGTTCCGGGCACCGGCACACGGCGTGACCGCGCTGGTCGGACCATCTGGCTGCGGAAAATCCACCCTGCTGCACTGCATCGCAGGTCTGGAACCTGCCGTGCGCGGCACACTCCGGGTAGGCGATGAACTCTGGCAGGACAGCGAGTCGAATGTCTTCGTGCCTGCACACCGGCGCCGCGTGGGATATGTATTTCAGGATGCAGGGTTGCTCACCCACCTGAACGTGCGCGGCAATCTCGAATACGGGATGAAGCGCAGGGGGCGCGCACGCTCCGGGCCGCTATTTGCGAGAACCGTGGAGTGGGTTGGCATCGGCCCGCTGCTCGAGCGCCGCATCCAGGGACTTTCCGGCGGAGAGCGCAGCCGCGTGGCGATTGCCAGCGCCCTGTTGAGAGATCCGGTGATGCTGCTCATGGACGAACCGCTCGCAGCACTCGATGCCCGTTCAAAGGCCGAGATGCTGCCATATCTGGAGCGCCTGCACGGCGAATTGTCGATTCCCATGCTCTACGTGAGCCACGCCATCGATGAGGTGGCGCGGCTGGCCGACCATCTGGTGAGTCTCGAACCAGGACGCGTTGTGGCCTGCGGCACCTTGCACGAAATGCTCACCCGTCTGGATCTGCCGCTCGCCCACAGCGACGAGGCAGCTGCCATCCTGGATGCCGTGGTGAGCGGCTTTGACGCGCAGTATCAGCTGGTGCTGCTCGACTTCCCCGGCGGCCGCCTGGCAATACCGCAACAGCAGCTGCCTGAAGGAACAGCGGTGCGGGTGCGTGTCCTGGCGCGCGACGTGAGCCTGAGCCTCGAACACCACCGCAATACCAGCATCCTCAATATTTTCCCGGTGCGCGTACTGGAAATGACGGAAGACCGGCCCGCGCAGGCTATCATCAGGCTGGATGCGGCGGGCACGGTACTTCTCGCCCGGGTCACGCGGCGGTCAATGCATTCGCTGGGACTTGTTCCGGGCACTGCCATCTACGCCCAAGTCAAGAGTGTCGCATTGTTGCGCTAAGGTGCCCCGGCGCGCTCGAAGTAGTCACGCAACGCCCGGGTGCGCAAAGCCAGGCTCAGGGCCACAAACAGGCAGGCGGCGAGCAGCCCCGCAATCACGTCTGCCGAACCCAGCGCATGTGCCGCATCCGCGCGCTCGAGACGAGCGGACCAGAATGCGATCAGCGCCGGCAGCACGCCGATGATCGCCGCCAGCGCCAGGTTCCACCAGAAAGCCATGCTCCGGCTCCACCAGCTGCGACGCAGAAGCCCGAAGGCACATGCAGCGGTGTAAATTGCGGCGAAGGCGAGCAGACCGGCGTATGCCAAACGCGATCCGGGCAACGTCAGGTTCCAGTTACGCGCAGCACGGACTTCCAGCGCCCCATGCGCGAGGGCAATTCCGATCCAGAGATACAGCAGAACATTGATCCAGACAACCAACCGTTTCACGCGACCCTCCCGGCCCGCGCACAGGATATCCGTCCGATTCGGATCGCGCAGGGATTTTGCCTCTCCCGGCGTGCGGGGTCATGGACAAGGCTGGTGCCGGATGCTCGGCCCGCATTCTCCGGGCGCCGTGCCTTGGCGCCGACAGCACCGCAAGCCAGGCCGTGACGTTCTTCCTCAGAGCAGTTCCGGCAGCCGGGGTTTTGCGAAGACCAGTTTGATCAGCGGAACATAGCCGTCGGCGTTGGTCTGATCGAACAAAAGTCCAACGCCTTCGGCGCTCGTGTGCACGATCTGAGCATGAAAGCGCCTCATCGGGCGGGCCAAAGCTGACGGCATCTTCACCATCAACTCAATCGGGCCGGTCGGATTGGGTTGCGCGCCGCGGAATTGCACAAAAACGCCATTGACGCTGATGTCTCGGGTCCTGCATGGCAGTGCGCGGCATCCGCCGCCTGTGATGACAGCATCCAGCGCGTATGGGATTCGCGGCGCATCACGGCGTTCGCTTGGCATTTTGTCCCCCCTTCCTTTCTGCGAAGGTTTGCCCGATCTTACTCCAGCGGCGGGCGTGGCGAAACCGATCTTTACATGCACATCGGAGACCGGCGCCACCGGGCGCGGCCTCACGGGCAGGTGCCCGGCTCCATCAGCGCCGTGCGCATCTCAACGAACAGAACATGCGGTGGCGGGGCCAACCTGGCGTCTTCGGCAGCACCCACCACCCGCTCCATGAGGGCGCCGGCATCCTCGCCGGCCGCAAGCAAACTGACGGCACTAAAAAATGCCGGAAGCGCGACGCTTTCGCCCTCGAGCGTGAGATGGGTCTCGGCTGCGCGTTTCTGCGCCTTCGCCAAGGCCCGCACCGCCCCGTCACGCTGGGCACCCGGGAACAGCGCCGCGAACTGATGACAGTCATAGCTGGCGATATAATCGTAGGTTCGGAATCCGGACAGGATCTCCTCGGCATAACAGCGCAGAATCGCCGGTTCAACGCTTTCGCCGTGACGGGCAATCAGGACGTCGAGATCGCGGAGACCAATCAGTGCCACAGCCAGCGAGCCGGCGTGCCGACGCACCCGCTCGATCTCGGATGTCAGCTGCTCAAGAAACGCCTCGCGCCTGGGCAGAACCGCAGCGCGCCGCGGACGTTTGCTCCCCATCCGCGCCGGTGGCGGCAGACGCGAAACCCGGGTGCTTCGCCGGCGCACCCGGTCGAGTTCGGCACGCAGGCGCTCGCGGTCGGACTCCACGGATTGGAGGCGGTCGGCGGCGCTTGCCAGTTGCTGCTCGAGATCCACGCGTTCGCGCCGCAGCTCATCGAGACTCCCCGCCCAGAGTTGCTTGAGACTTCTGAAATCCTTGATTGCCCCATAGATTGCGCGCCAAGCGCCCAGCTCGGATCGGCGCAACGCCTCGTAACGCTGCTCGCCACGATCTCCTGCTGGACGATCGTCCAGTGCGCCCTCTAGCCACTCCGCCAGATCTGCATCTTTGCTGCCCGACTCGCCCTCAACAGCCGGTACCCGCCGTGATGCCGGCAGCCCCCCGGCCTCGGACGTTCCGCCGACCACCGGTGAGGGATGCCGGTCGACCACGACCGACTCGAGCGGCGCAGGCGATGCAGGACTTCCGATCCCGTTGATAGCGTCAATGTACGACTGAAAGGGGTTACCGTGCATGGACACGCTGACGGTTGGCGCGAGATAGGGGGCAATATGCTGCTGGATAACGCGCGCCTTGATGCGCAACGCCGGCGGATTGTCGCCATCGGAGGCGTAGGCACCGAGCTGGGCGTGCAGACGGCTCACGGAAGTGCTACCAACCTGCCGGCCCACCGCAGCTTCACCCAGGCCGAGGCCGCGCTCCAGCAGCCGAATGAGCCCGCCGCCGTTGCCGCTGCGCCTGAGGCCGTCGAGGTGGCGCCGGAGGGTCTGTGCCAGGGTCGGATCCGCGGAAACGAATTCGCTGACAGACACTGGGCTGTTTCCTCAGGGCCACTGGAAGTGGCAGGGTTGTCTTCAATAGAATGTACCTCTGGATGCCAGAAATAACAATACGTTGGGTGATGACTGCTCAACAAGGGACAACCGCCCGCTGCAGGCACGGCCGCAGGCGGGGATTTGCGCGGGCTGAGGTGGCGGCAGCTATTCCTCGTCGCACCGCGACCGTGCGCTTGTTATGATGCCGTACGTGGACGCAACGCACCTTCTTCAAAACCTGAACGTAGCCCAGCGGCATGCGGTCGCGGCTCCGCCGGGTCCGCTGCTGGTTCTGGCCGGCGCCGGCAGCGGCAAAACACGGGTTCTCACCCATCGCATAGCCTGGCTCGTTGAGACCCAGGCCGTGTCACCGCAGTCAATCCTCGCCGTAACTTTCACCAACAAGGCCGCCCATGAAATGCGCGGTCGCATCGAGGCGATGCTCGGCTTCTCGGTATCCGGGATGTGGGTTGGAACCTTCCATGGCCTTTCGCACCGGTTGCTGCGTGCGCATTTCCGGGAGGCAGGACTTCCGCAGACTTTCCAGATTCTTGACAGCGACGACCAGTTCCGCCTGATCCGGCGGGTACTCAAGACACTCGAACTGGACGAGGCGTACTGGCCGCCACGCCAGGCCCAGTGGTTCATCAACGGTCACAAAGAAGCTGGCCGCCGGCCCAGGCATCTGGAGTCGGCGGCCGATCCGCAGACGCGCCAGTGGACGCAGATCTACCTGGCCTACGAGGAAGCCTGCCGGCGATCCGGACTCGTCGACTTCGGTGAACTGCTCCTGCGCGCCTACGAACTGCTGCGCGACGACAGCCGCTTGCGGGCGCATTATCAAGCGCGGTTCTGTCACATTCTGGTTGATGAGTTCCAGGACACCAACGCCATCCAGTACAGCTGGCTCAAGCTCTTTGCCGGAGGCCGCGGCAATCTGTTCGTCGTCGGCGATGATGACCAGTCCATCTATGGCTGGCGCGGTGCGATGGTGGAAAACATCCTACGGTTTGAAAAGGACCACCCTGGCACTGTCGTGATCCGGCTGGAACAGAATTATCGGTCCACCGGCACCATTCTTGATGCCGCCAACAGCGTCATCCGGAACAATTCCGGACGCCTCGGAAAGGAGCTCTGGACCCAAGGTGGCCGCGGGGCACCGATCCGGATCTACGCTGCCTACAACGATATCGACGAAGCCCGTTTCGTGGTCGATCGAATCGAGACGTGGGTTGCGGCCGGCCATCGCCGCGCAGACGTCGCGGTGCTGTACCGGTCCAACGCCCAGTCACGGGTTTTCGAGGAAACCCTGATTAATGCCGGCGTTCCCTATCGGGTTTACGGCGGACTGCGGTTCTTCGAGCGCGCAGAGATCAAGGACGCACTTGCCTACCTGCGACTGATGGCCAGCCGCTCCGATGATCCATCCTTCGAGCGGGTCGCCAATGTGCCGACCCGCGGCATCGGCGAGCGCACTCTGGAGGCGCTGCGCGCGCACGCGCGTGCGGGCTCACTGTCACTGTGGGAGTCCGCAACCCGCCTGATCGCATCCGGCGAGCTGGGTAGCCGCGCGACCAAGGCTCTGCGCGCCTTTTTGGACCTGATCGAACGGATGGCAGCCGAAACCGCCGGTGACTCCTTGGCTGGCCAAGTCGAGCAGGCGTTGCGTCTGAGCGGCCTGGTGGATTTTCACCGCAACGACAGGAACGAAAAGGCCGAAATGCGGGTAGAGAACCTCGAAGAACTGGTCAACGCAGCGCGCAACTACCGGCACGACGAGGGTTCGGGGCTGGATCCGCTTTCCGCTTTTCTGGCGCATGCGGCGCTCGAGGCGGGCGAGGGGGAGGCCGAGAGCTGGGAGGACTGCGTCCAGCTCATGAGTCTACATTCTGCCAAAGGTCTCGAGTTCCCGCTGGTATTCCTGACCGGCATGGAAGAGGGCCTGTTTCCACATCAGCGTTCGCTGCAGGAGCCTGGCCGCCTGGAGGAAGAGCGGCGGCTATGCTATGTGGGCATGACGCGCGCCATGAAGGAACTGTACCTGACCAGCGCCGAGGTCCGACGGCTCTACGGCAGCGAGCATTACACCAGCCCGTCGCGCTTCCTCGCAGAGATCCCGCCGGAACTGACCGAAGAAGTTCGGGCGCAACCGGCCCTGGACCGGCACCACGGGCCGGCGGCAGCATTGTCTACCGCCCCGGACCGGCCATCCTTCCCGGAGTCCGGGGTGTCCGGTAACCCCGGCGGCCTGCGCCTGGGCGGGCGCGTGCACCATGAAAAGTTTGGCGAAGGCGTTGTGCTCAGCGTCGAGGGCCGCGGCGAACACACACGGGTCCAGGTCAACTTTCAGAATACCGGCGCAAAGTGGCTGGTTGCTGCCTACGCCAATCTGCACCCGCTCTGAGCCCGCCAGTGCCGCTGCGGATTTGACACTTTGCCGGCGGCGGGCCAATCTGTCGGATAAAGTAGTTGCTGGTGCGGGGCGGTCGGGCAGGGATGGCCGCGGAGAGCGGATTTGTACGTCCAGAGCGGGGTAAGCCATGCCGAGTCACGCTGCGAAAACATCCGATGGGACGCGGTCACAGGTGCTGCCACTGCTGACGGTGGCGCTGGTCATATTTGCCGCAAGCACTGCAATTACCCTGCTGATCGTCTATGCGGCACAGGTCTCCAGGCCGCCGTTAGTCCTCGTCCTGGCGGGGTCGGCCCTGATGACGGCAATACTGCTGCCTACGGTCCACGCCCTGATTCGGGCCCCCATGGCACGGGAATATGCGCAGCGACTGAAGGCAACCGGTCTTGTCGACACCAACCGCACGGCCGTGACCGATCCGGTGACGCGTCTGGCCAACCGCCGCGGCATCACCTCCAGCCTGATCGAGGCGATGGCCCAGGCGGAGCGCTACGGAGATCCGCTCTCGGTTGCGATGGCGAAAATCGATGACCTCGAGCAACTGGCTGATACCCATGGAAGAAAGGCCGCCGAGCAGATTCTCCAGACCGTTGCGGCAGTACTCGGAGAGACCCTGCGCATGCCTGATCGGGCCGGCCGATACGGGGAAAAGGAGTTTCTCATCCTGCTGCCACACACCAAGCTCAAGGACGCCGGCAAGATTACCGAGCGCGTTCGCCGGGGCGTGGCCGCGGCGGCGCTGTCGCTGGGCGGCCAGAAAATAAAGATCAGCGTTACCTTGGGCGCAACGGAATTCCGCAAGGGTGAGGATCTGGAACAGGTGCTCACCCGGGTGGAACACGCGGCGTCCGGTACGGGGAAATCGGCCGGCGGCCGCGCCGGCGGCAAAAAATCAGCCTGAACGGTCCGGAGTCGGGCGGCCACGCCGCCTCAACCGATCATCGCCTCGGCTACTGCGGTCCAGGCGCGGGCAAGATTCCCATGGTCGTAACCCCCTCCGCCCATGGCCACCAGGCGCCCACCGCAGCACTCGTCGGCCAGCAGCCGTAAGCGGGTGGCGACATAACCGTGCACGGCGGCGGAATAGCTTAGGTGGGTGAGCGGATCTCCCGCGAGGCTGTCGGCACCAGCCTGGAACAGGATGAACTGCGGTTGTCCGTTCCGAAGAAATTCCTCAACGCGCGGCCATGCGCGCCAGAAATCTGCGTCGTCTGCGCCGGGCTTCATGGGGATGTTGATTTTTGTTCCGACAGCGTCGCCGGTGCCGGTTTCGCTTTCGGCACCGGTGCCGGGATAAAGATAACGACCGTCTTCGTGCACATCGGCAATGAGCAGGTCCGGATCGCTTTCATAAGCGTAAAAAACCCCGTCGCCGTGGTGGGCGTCGATGTCTATATAAGCGATGCGGCGGATATGGTGGATCTCGCGTAGTGTTTCGATTGCCACGCCCACGTCATTGAAGACGCAAAAGCCTGCCGCCGAATCACGGCGGGCATGGTGCAGGCCGGCGATTGGCACGAAACCGCGCACACCGCCCGCCACCACTCGATTGACCGCATCGAGAGTAGAACCGACGACGTATGACGCGGCCTCGAATACCCCCGGGAACGCCGGCGTGTCGCCGCTGTCGAGGTATCCATTTCCGCTTTCCGAGAGACGCCGCACGCGCGCGACATAGTCGCTCGTATGAAAGCGCAACAACTCGGATTCCGTGGCGAGTACCGGCATGGCAATGTCCACCCGCTCCCGCAGTCCGCCGCTCACGCATTGCTGCCAAAATGCGTCCAGCCGGTCAGTACCGAAGGGATGGCCACCGCCAAAACCGTAACGCGCCAGGTCGGCGCCATAATACAGCTGCAGTCGCATGTCGATCGCGCCTCGCCGGCTGCCACCGAGCCGTCACGCTCCGGCTCGCGGGGAGAAAAAAACGGCCACCGCGGTGGCCGTTAACACGTCTTCTAAGACTTTGTCGTTGTTGTTAACCGAACGCGTCCTCGTAGCTGCAGTACAGGCCGCCCACAAACAATGGCAGCGTGACCAGTCCGAGGACGAACAGCGCCAGATCATCCTTCGGAAAATGGAGCGCGAAATACAGCACATCCGCTATGGTGCTGACAAACGCAAACGGCAGACCGAACACCACGAGCGGAAGTGCGTTATGGAGGCAGGCACGAAAGCTCTTCTCGATGGCGGCCAGCGGATACTCCTTCCTGAACAGTACCAGGGGCACTGCATAGAAGATAGCCATCACCAGGGCGATCTGCAATACCAGAACGATGACCAGACTCACCAGCGCCGGCAGCCAGATCGCAGGCCCGACACTGCCGGCAAGCATTGCCGGCAGCGCCGGGCCTCCGACCTTGAGCAGCTGGGCAAGAATCTCTATGACCACCGCCGCGCTCAAAGTCAGCGTACTGATCACCATGACCGGGAGCAGGTCATTTTCCTTCGAAAAACCGCTGAACAGCTGGCGTATGGCACGATGCAGATGCCCCCCTGCGCCGCGGGCACTGCCTCCGCGCACTCCCCGGGCCTGATCCTCAAGGTTCCGGACACCACGCAGCACACCGGCAAGCAGAGCAGGACTGACCAGAATCAGGATAAGGACTCCAATGAACGGGACCATCTGGAGCGCGATGGCGATCGCCATGTAAATGCCGCTCATTCCCAGCCAATGCACCCAGTCCCTGCGCACCAGCCTCCAGCCTCCGGCGATCCAGGACAGTCCGCGCCGGGCCCCGCTATTCGTTGATTTCAATACCGCCACTCCTCTTCCAATTCTAGAAGTGTCTGGTGTGGTAGCCGGCGCGCGTCCATGCCCCGCTTATCCAACGCTCCCATACGGCCTGCAAGCCGGCCAGACAGCACGCGCCATCGATTCGTTGTCGATTCGCTGCCGCAGAATCCGCCCTAGCGCCTCCGGATCGGCACCGGATGGGCCGCATTGCGAGCGCGAAGTGTGTGCATCGTAAAGCGCGCGTAGCCAGCTGTGCAAGGCGGCTGCGCGCAGCAGCACCGGCCACGCTCCACGCTCCAGGGCGCTCAGGGGGCGGTGCGCATGGTAGGCGTCGAGAGTCGCGCCCGCCAGTTGCCCGTCCAGCCCACCATCATCGCGGCTACACCAGTCGTTTACGGCAACTGCCAGATCATACAGCAGGACATCGGCGCGAAAACCTGGAACACCCACCAGGCTGGTGACACGCCCCTCCTCAAACAGAACAACGGCGCGGACCGGGCAGGAATGGATGGTTCCGCGGGGCAGATCGGAAAAGCGGTAGAGGGACTGGAATGCCAGCTCGCCGGCAATCAACCGCTCGTCGTCGCGGCCTACCCGCGTCCGGACGCCAGCGGCCAGGTCCCGCCACCCCTGTGCCCTAGGTTTCTCCATAAGCGGCGGCGGATCGCTTCTGCCAGCGATATGGATCCGTGCCAGCATCGTTCCCACCGCGGCGCAGTCAGACACCCCGGCACGGGTCCGCAGCTGGCCACGGCCCCGGATGGAGAGAACAGCAGACCGGCCGGATAGCGTTCCACTCCGCCCCCCCGTGATGTTTCGAAGCGGTCGTGGACAGGGAATCCGCTGGCGGGTAAGCAGGTCCGCCAGGTCCAGCTTCGGCGCAGTCGCGTCGGCCGCAAACAGCGTGATCACGTAGGCGCCGCGCTCCGTGGCGATGAGGTAATTCTCGTCGCCGGAAGGCGCCGGAACTCGGTCGCAGCCCAGCACTGCTCCGGCTTCGTATTCGTCAAGAAATCGCTGCAGCGCACGGTCATCGGCTGGGGCAGCAGCCGGCACGGTTACGGTCTCAAAAGCGCTTGATCAGCCACATCGGCGGCGACAACTGTGGGGCAATATTGCTGCGGGTAAAATGTCCGGTGCCGCTTCGGTCGATGAGGTAATAGGGAGGCCCTTTGGCGGGAATCACCTCGATCATGTACAGCACACCGCCTACGCGATACTCTTCGTAGCGGGTCGTCCCGCGGGTCGTTATGGTGACCTCGGGGGCTGGAAGGCGGTCGGTGGATTCCGCGGGTGGATGCGGCGGGGGGAACTTTGCCGCCGGCACCGGCGGCTGTGCTTCACCCGCACTGCTACTGCCGTCTGCCGCGCACGCAATGGCGCACGGTAGAAGCAGAAGAACCGCCAGCAGCCAGGACATACGCATTGAAAATCCAGCACCCGAGGCGTATCGATTCACAGATCGAGCTCCTTCTCCCGCTCTTCCGCGGATAGTCCAAATCCCCCACGTCCTTCATAATACCGGAATATGGCATCCAGCACATCTTGCGGCCGGTCGACCAGCACGAACAGCTGCAGGTCATCCTTGCTGATCGTGCCTTCGGCCACCAGGGTGTCCTGGAACCATTCGACGAGACCAGCCCAGAAGGGCCGGTGCACCAGTATGATCGGGATACGCTTGCCCTTGCCGGTCTGTACCAAGGTGAGTATTTCGGCAAGCTCGTCGAGAGTGCCGAAACCACCCGGAAGAACAACATAGGCAGAGGCATATTTCACGAACATGACCTTGCGCGCGAAGAAATGGCGAAAGCTCAGGCTGATGTTCTGGTAGGAGTTGGTCTGCTGCTCGTGCGGAAGCTTGATGTTCACCCCGACGCTCGCGGACTTTCCAGCAAAGGCGCCCTTGTTGGCAGCTTCCATGATGCCCGGACCGCCGCCGCTCACAACGGAAAAGCCGGCATCGGACAGCAGCCGGGATATCTCTTCGGCGGCGACATAATACGGGTGTCCCGGCGCGATGCGGGCCGACCCGAAGATGCTCACCGATGGCCGGATGAGGGCAAGCCGCTCGAACCCCTCGACGAATTCGGCCATGATCTGGAATATCTTCCAGGACTCGCGCGAGAGCGTAGAGGACGGAGAAGCGAGCGAGTCGGCGGGCTTCTGGGATACGGGGAAATCGTTCTTCATGGTTATAGTTGCCTTTTTAGCATAAAGCGGGGGATCCTCACAGCATGAAAGAACCCAGGCCCCTGGTGCTCGTTGACGGCTCGTCGTACTTGTACCGGGCATTTCACGCCATGCCCAAGCTGACCAACTCCCGCGGTGAGCATACAGGGGCGATCTACGGAGTGGCCAATATGCTGCGCAAGCTCCTGGCCGACTACGACCCGGAATACATTGCCGTAGTATTCGATGCGCCCGGCAAGACCTTTCGTGACAGCATCTACGACGAATACAAGGCCAATCGGCCGCCCATGCCGACAGAGCTGAGCGCGCAGCTTGCGCCGCTGCATGCCGTGGTGCAGGCCATGGGGCTTACGCTGCTCAGAATTGAAGGCGTTGAGGCCGACGACGTCATCGCTACTCTAGCCGGACAGGCAGCCGCCTCCGGCATGGATACGGTCATTTCCACCGGCGACAAGGACCTGGCGCAACTCGTCGGCGACCGCATCACCCTGATCGACACGATGACCAACACGACTTACGACCGTGCCGGGGTAATTAGGAAGTTCGGCGTGCCCCCGGAGCGCATCGTCGACTATCTGGCCCTCGTGGGAGACCCGGTCGACAACATTCCGGGGGTACCGAAGGTCGGGCCTAAGACCGCAAGCCAGTGGCTCCAACAATACGGATCGCTGGATGCAATCAAGGAGCACGCCTCTGAGATCGGCGGCAAGGTCGGCGAGAATCTGCGTGCATCCTTGGCAACCGTGGAACTGTCGCGGCGCCTGGCAACGGTGGACCGCAGCGTGAAACTCGACGTGACTGCGCATGACCTGCGGCGGCGAGCGCCCGATGACGCACAGCTGCGGCAGTTGTACAAAGACCTGGAATTCAAAAGCTGGTTGGCGGCGCTTGGTGGAATCAACCGCGGCACTGAAGCGCAAGCCGGCACTACCGGTTACGACACCGTGCTGGAGTTGACGCAGCTGGACCGGTGGATCGAGCGGTTGCGGGCCGCCGAGCTGTTTGCCATCGACACCGAAACCACCGACCTCAACGTCATGAATGCCGAGCTGATCGGACTGTCTTTCACCGATCGCTGCGGCGAAGGCGCTTACGTGCCGATCGGGCACACCGGCCCGGCAATGCAAACGCAGCTCGACCGCGGCCTGGTGCTGCAAAAACTCAAGGATCTCCTCGAGGACCACCGGCACAAGAAAGTTGGGCAGAACCTCAAATACGACATGAGCGTGCTGGCCCGCCACGGAATCGAGCTGCGCGGCATTGAGTTCGATACCATGCTCGAATCCTACGTGCTGGATAGCACCGGTTCTCGCCACGACATGGATGGCCTGGCGCTGAAATATCTCGGCTACAAGACGATCACCTACGAGGAAGTCGCAGGAAAGGGGAAGAACCAGATCAATTTCAGGGAGGTCCCGATCGACAGCGCAACCCGGTACGCCGCGGAGGATGCGGACATTACCCTGCGGTTGCACCAGAACCTCTGGCCGCGGCTCGAACAGCTGCCGTCCCTGGCAAAGCTGTTCCGGGATATAGAAATGCCTTTGGTCCCGGTGCTATCCCGGATCGAGCGCCATGGCGTGCGGATCGACACCGAAATGCTGCGTCGCCAGAGCGGAGAACTGGCGCAGCGGCTCGCGGAACTGGAACAAGAAGCTTACCGGCTTGCGGAACTGCCGTTCAATTTGGCCTCGCCGCTCCAGATTCAGGAGATACTTTTTGTTCGATTGAAGCTTCCGGTCCTGAAGAAAACTCCAAAGGGGCAGCCATCGACCGCCGAGGAGGTGCTGCAGGAACTGTCGATCGACTACCCGCTGCCGCGCGTGATCCTGGAATATCGGGGCATCGCCAAGCTGAAGTCGACCTATACCGACAAACTTCCGGAGATGGTCAACCCCCGCACCGGACGTGTTCACACTTCCTACCATCAGGCCGTAGCAGCCACCGGGCGGCTGTCTTCTTCCGACCCGAACTTGCAGAACATCCCCGTGCGTACCGCCGAGGGCCGCCGTATCCGCAAGGCGTTTGTCCCAGAACCGGGAAACCGGCTGCTGTCGGCGGATTACTCGCAGATCGAACTGCGGATCATGGCGCACCTGTCTGGCGACCCTGGCCTGCTCGCTGCCTTTGAACAGGGTTCGGATGTGCACAGGGCGACAGCCGCAGAGGTGTTCGGCGTGTCGCCCGATGAGGTGAGCGACGAAATGCGCCGCAACGCCAAGGCGATCAACTTTGGCCTGATCTACGGCATGTCCTCGTTTGGGCTAGCGCAGCAGCTGCGTATCGACCGCGGCGCCGCACAGGCCTATATCGACCTGTATTTCGCACGCTATCCCGGCGTCAGGGACTTTATGGACCGCACTCGCGCCCAGGCACATGCGGCCGGTTATGTCGAAACCGTATTCGGGCGGCGGCTGTACCTGCCGGAAATCAACACGGCCAACCAGGCCCGCCGGCAATACGCTGAGCGCACGGCAATCAATGCACCCATGCAGGGGACTGCCGCCGACCTCATCAAGCTGGCCATGCTGGCTGTGGATTCGTGGATTCTGGAATCCGGGACCCAGGCACGGATGATCATGCAGGTGCATGACGAGCTCGTCTTCGAGGTTCCGGAAGCGGAGCTGGGGGCGGTCGGCCAGGAGGTCCGCCAGCTCATGACCGGGGTGGCCCGCCTTGCCGTCCCCCTGGTCGTCGATATCGGCACCGGGCTGGACTGGGACGAAGCTCATTGAATCCCGCCGTCACGGGGCCGGCGGGCACAGCGAATTCTGGGGCCAGGAACTTTCGCCGACACCGGCGGTCTTTGGAGTATGGACGTTAATTCGTCCTACCCGCTCCTCCTCCCTGAGCGGGGAAAGTCCCGGAGGTTTCTCCGGGATTGCTTGTAAGCCCCGGACTCTCTCCCCTTGTTTCCGGGGTTTTTTTTGCCTTCATCCCGGGCTGGCCCAAGCCACTGGAGAACAAGGGCCCGGACCTCGCCAACGCCTTCACGGGTGTTCGCCGAGAACAGCTGTGCCGAAACGGACATGCCGGCATCATCCAGCATCCGGCGCGTGGCGGCGAGCGCCTCTGCCGCAGCACCATGACCCAGCTTGTCGCACTTGCTGAGAAGCAGGTGGACAGGCAACCTCATGCTTTGGCACCAGTCCAGCATCTGCCAGTCGAGCGGTCCGAGCAGTTGCCGGCTGTCGACGACCATCACGACGCCACGCAAGCAATGCCGATGGCCGAGAAAAGCGGCTATCGAATCCTGCCACCGCTCCCTTACCGCCGCCGGCACCCTGGCATAGCCATAGCCGGGCAGGTCCACTAAGCGGCGCGACGAGCCGGCCGCAAAGAAATTGATCAGCCGGGTCCGGCCCGGCACTTTACTGGTACGCGCAAGCATACGGCGGCCGGCTATCGCGTTGAGCGCGCTGGACTTGCCGGCGTTGGAACGCCCGGCGAACGCCACCTCCGCGCCGCGGTCGGTAGGCAGCTGTTCCGGGGCGTCAGCACTTATGAGAAAAGTCACCTCGGGGAAAAAAGTGTCGATTACTTGCTTCGGCAAATTGACCTCGGGACAGGCTCTTGGTATATAGGGCGCCGCTGGTCAGGCCTGATTGGCCCGATTTTTCAGGGGCCGCCCGATGCCCGAATCGCGCAAGCTTTTCGTCCTGGGGCATGCCACCTGGGTTCGACAGTGTAGCATTGCGGCGAGGTTTCCTGGGGAGGGTTCTTGTCCGTCTGGTACCGATCAGGAGTCCGTGGGCGGTAAATCAAGGGGGGTATTATGCACAAGCAAGTAGCGCTGTTTCTGGGTTTGTTCGTTGCCGGTTCCATAACCATCGCTCACGCGGCGGGCAATGCGGCCGCGGGCAAGGCGAGATCAGTCGCATGCCAGGCGTGCCACGGTGTTGACGGGAATAGCGCCAGTCCAGCCTATCCGAAACTTGCCGGGCAAAGCGCGGGCTACCTGGTCAAGCAGCTCACCGATTTCAAGGATGGCAAGCGCACCAACCCGATCATGTCAGGAATGGCTGCTTCTCTCTCGAAGCAGGACATGGAGGATGTCGCCGCGTATTTTTCGAGCCAAAAGCCGGCCCCGGGGGTCACGAAGGCCAGCCCGGACACAATCATGCTCGGGGAGCGGCTTTTTCGCGGAGGAAACAGAAAGTTCGGAATATCGGCTTGCATGAGCTGCCACGGGCCGGCCGGTGCGGGCATTCCGCCGCGTTTCCCGCGCCTGGCGGGACAGCATGCGGCCTATGTCGAGGCGCAGCTCGTTGCCTTCAAGAACGGACAGCGTACGAATGACGACCACATCATGCAGAGCATTGCCTTCCGCATGTCGCTGGCCCAGATCAACGCGGTTTCCCAGTACATCCAGGGCCTGCACTAGGCGCCGCCGCAACACCCCGCCTGGGACCGACAATCAGTCCTAGGCGGGTTTCTGGCCCGCGCTCCCGGATTTCGGTTCGTTCTTCTGCCCATGGGCGTCACCCCTGCCCTGGCGCGCATCCCGTGAAGGGTGCAGTCCCCGCCGAACCGCCAATTAATCCCATTTGAAACAACATATTGCATCCTGGCGCCATCCTGGCATAGCTCTTGCTCGTACGTTCATCAAAGCAACGAAACCAGCGCGCCCTGAGGGCAGTCGTGCGAATAGACAGACCTCGGGCCGGATCGGACAGGAGTAGCCATCATGCTCAGCTTTATTGTCAGCCTGGTAAGCAGCTATGAGAAGAATCATGGAGTGCGGCCCAATCTGGTCTACATGAACGAGACGCACTACGGCTATCTGCGCGAAGAACTTCCTGGCGTGCGGGATCATGACGACGTGACTGCGATCCTGGGCGTCGATATCGCACTGAGCGACGATACGCTGCGCCCACACGTGGCGGCGGTGAAATTCGGCGACGAATACATCCTTTCGAGCTGAGTCAGGGGAACAAGGGGAACAACAAAACCAGGACCAGCGTGCCGGGGTGTGGGCCTCAAAGGCCGGGGCAAAGCCCCGGCCTTTTTTTATGCCAGATTGCGGAAAACGACTGCGGCAGCATCCAGCGATGCCGCGATGTCCGCGTCGGTATGGGCGGCCGACACGAAGCCCGCTTCAAACGCGGACGGCGCCAGATAGACGCCGGCGTCGAGCATGCCGTGGAAAAAGCGCCGAAAGCGTCCAACATCGCAAGCGGTCACCTGGGAGAAGCGCGTGACCTGTTCCTCGTGGGTAAAAAAGAGACCGAACATCCCGCCGACTGCCTGCGCCAGAAACGGGATTCCGGCGGCATGCGCCTGCGCCTGAAGTCCGTCGCACAACGAGCGGGTCTTGCTGGCCAGAGCTTCGTGAAAACCCGGCTGTGCCAGCGCCCGGAGGGTGGCAAGCCCCGCAGCCATTGCCAGCGGATTGCCAGAAAGCGTCCCCGCTTGGTAGACGGGCCCGTCCGGAGCGATCCGGTCCATGATCTGGGCCCGGCCACCAAAGGCTCCAACCGGCAATCCGCCGCCGATCACCTTGCCCAGCGTGGTCAGGTCCGGCCTGACGCCGTAAAGGGCTTGGGCCCCGCCCATCGCCACGCGGAACCCGGTCATGACCTCGTCAAAAATCAGCACCGCTCCGTGCTGATCGCAGACGCTACGCAATTCTTCCAGAAAACCCGCAACCGGCGGCACGCAGTTCATGTTTCCGGCCACCGGTTCGACGATAACGCATGCGATCTCGCCTCCCTCTTCGGCAAACACCGAGCGCACCTGCTCGCTGTTGTTGTACTCGAGGGTGATGGTATTGCGGGCGAGCGCCTCCGGCACGCCCGGAGAAGTCGGCACACCCAATGTCAGCGCTCCCGAGCCGGCCTTGACCAGGAGCGAATCCGAATGGCCGTGATAACAACCCTCGAACTTCACGATCTTGTCCCGGCCGGTGAACCCGCGAGCCAGACGTATGGCGCTCATTGTCGCCTCGGTTCCCGAATTCACCATTCGGACCTTTTCCAATGATGGTACGAGCGAACAGACCAGTTCCGCCATTTCGGTCTCGATCCGGGTGGGAGCGCCGAAGCCGAGACCCTTGTCAGCCGCATTCTTGACGGCTTCCACGACCCGCGGGTCGGCATGGCCCAGTATCATGGGCCCCCATGAACCCACGTAGTCCACATAGCGTCGGCCGTCCTCATCCCACAAATGGGCTCCGAGCCCGCGGGCAAAGAACACCGGGTCTCCACCTACCGACTTAAAGGCCCGTACCGGCGAATTGACCCCACCGGGTATGCAGCGCCGCGCTTCCTGGAACAGCATGCTGGACGTGCCGGGTTTGCTCACGGGTTTGCTCATACGGTGGTCATGGTGATCCGCTGACAGGCTCGCGCCGCCAACCGGGAAACAGCCGCGCATAGGCGCTTGCAGCCGCGCAGACGTCGGCCTCGCCGAAGACCCCGGCAATGACTGCCAGCGCGTCGGCGCCTGCTTCGATCAAGGTGGCGCCATTTTCCGGTTTAATTCCGCCGATCGCAACCACCGCCACGCCAAGTTCGGACCGCGCGCGGCGCAGGAGGTCGTGGCTGGCACGCACTGCCCGCGGTTTGGTCCGGGAAGGAAAGACGCTGCCAAAGGCGACGTAGTCCGCACCGGCGTCTACCGCGCGCATGGCGCGCTCGAATTCGTTGTAGCACGATATACCGATGATCGCGTCCGGACCCAGAATCGCGCGCGCGTACGCTGCCTCCCCATCGTCGCGGCCAAGGTGAACGCCCTGCGCACCCACATCGGATGCAAGCCGGGGATCATCGTTGACGATGAACGGCACAGCGTGCCGATTGCACAGACGCGCGAGCTCAGCGGCGCGCCGGTAGCGCTCACGGGCATCTGCGTCCTTGTCGCGGTACTGGACAATACGCGCGCCACCCCGCAGCGCCTGCTCGACTGCCGTGCCCAGAGGCCGAGCGCCGAGACAGGCGGGGTCGGCAATGACGTACAGGCCGTGCACCCGCTGCCTGACACAGCCCGGCTGCGCGCCACCGGGATCCAGGCCACGCGACGGTCCAGGCGCGATTGTCATGGCAAATCCTCTTCTTCCGGCTCGGAACGAGCCCAATAGAGGCGGTCCGGCAAATATTGGCCCATGCCGAGGCGCTGCCCGTGGCTGATCGCATTCCAGGTGTAGTCCTGCGCCTCGGCAACGGCGTCGACTGGGTCGAATCCGTGCGCGAAAGTCGCGGCACAGGCGGAGGCGAGCGTGCAACCCGAACCATGGTAGCTGCCGGGGAGACGTTCCCACGAAAATGTGTCCAGCAGGCGGCGGTTGCCGTAAAAGCGATTGACGACCTTGGGCGTGTTTTCGTGGGTACCGGTAATGAGCACGAACCTGCATCCGTCCGACAGCAGTTGCTGAGCGCAGGCATCCAGTGTGTCGGCGTCGGGCGCCAGGCGCCGCGCCTCGATACTGTTTGGCGTGATCAGCGTAGCCTGCGGAATCAGCAGCGCGCGCAGCGCATCTTCGATAGGCTCCTCGACGAGCTCATCGCCCTGCCCGGAAGCCATGACCGGGTCCACGATAAGCGGAATCTCCGGATAGTCTTCCACAATCCCGGCGATCGCGGTGAGATTCGCAACGCTGCCGAGCATTCCCGTCTTGAACGCCGCTACCGGCATGTCCTCGAGGACGGCGCGTGCCTGTGCAATGACCAGGCCGGATTCGACCGAACTGAACTGCTTCACGCCAATCGTGTCCTGGACCGTGATGGCGGTGACAACAGGGGCCGGGTGGCAGCCCAGGCTCGTAAGAGCTTGGATGTCAGCCTGCAGTCCGGCGCCGCCGGTCGCATCATTGCCGGCAAATACGAGGACCACCGGGAGGCGTGATGTAGTCATAGCTGCTTGGCCTCCGCAAGGATGAGCCTTTCCAGGGCCCGGATCAAGAGCGGATCATCATTGAGCGCCGGCGCCACCCGGTAGTGTTCAATTCCCGCATCCGCGGCGACTTTCCGATAAAGGATACCGAGCTCGTACAACGTTTCGGTATGATCCGACACAAAGGCGATGGGGTAGATCAACAGCTGGCGGACGCCACCGCGGCCCTTTTCGCGGATGACATCGTCGGTATAGGGTTGCAGCCACTTGAGCGGACCGACCCGGCTTTGGTAGCAGAGGGTGACGTCTGGCCAGCCAAGCTGGCGATTCAGCGCCTCGAAAGTGGCGCGAATCTGCTGCTCGTAGGGATCGCCCCGGTCGACGATTTTCTGCGGCAGTCCATGCGCGGAGAACAGGAGCGACACGTGCGCCGGATCGGGGTCGGGGAATTTGGCGATTTCTGCGCTGATGCTGCTGATGATCGCCTGCTGATAATCGTGCGCATCATGCCACTGGCGGATCAGCCTCGTGGCAGCACGATAGTTCTGGCGCTCGCATTCGCGCATGAACTCGTTATAGGAGCTCCCGGTCGTCGTGACTGAGTACTGCGGATAGAGCGGCATCAGCACGACGTGCGTATGGCCGCGATCCTTGAGTCGGGATACAACCTCGGTCGCGCGCGGATTCCAGTAGCGCATGCAGATGAACACCTCGAACGGACCGTGCTCCTGCAGGGCACGCTGCAGCGCCTCGGCCTGCCGGCGGGTATTGTCGAGCAGCGGCGATTTGCCGCCGATCGCGGCATATCCTGCGCGCGCCGGGGCTACGCGCCGGCGGGAGAGGAGGCGCGCAAAGACACGCTGGGTCAGGAACGCCAGCGGCAATCTGAATATGTCGGGGTCCGAAAACAGGTTATACAGAAATGGCTCCACCGCATCCAGGGAATCGGGGCCACCCAGATTGAATAGCACGACGGCGGTCTTGCGTTCCATGGACAGGGATATTGCATGCGGTCGGAGCAGCATTGTACCGCGGGCTGCCCGTGCATTTCACCAGCCCGCGAAACATGCCAGAATTTTGCATCGGGGCGGCTTTCCGGACCGGGGTCTGGCCGGCAGGGAGGGGAACCCCATGGTCGGGGACATCCCTGCGGGGAATAGAATTTGGGAGAGCACTTGAGGAACAGCATGAAGGCATACATGTGCGTGATTTGCGGATTCATTTACGAGGAAGAAAAGGGGATTCCGGAGCAGGGAATCCCGGCAGGCACTGAGTGGAAAGACCTGCCGGAGACCTGGAAGTGCCCGGACTGCGGTGCGACCAAGGATGAATTCGAGATGATCGAGATCTGAGTGGCGCCTGCCCCGGCCGAACGGCGCAGCCTTGACTGCGGTGGCGTGCTGCTTCATTACACGCTCAGGCTGAGTGCGCGCCGCTCAACGATCTGCATTCAGGTTCTGCCTGGAGGCGAACTCCGCGTAGCCGCGCCCGCATCGGCGCAGCGCACAGAGATCAATGATTTCGTGCGGGCGCATTGGCAATGGATCCAATCCAAGCAGCGGGCGCTGCGGGAATACCCCCCGCTGCCCCGATTTCCGCTGGAAGACGGTGCACGGCTGCCTCTGCTCGACGGGACGCTTATCTTGCGGCAGCGCCTGGCGGAGGGGACCAGACCCGAGGTGGTGCGCCGGGACGAGGAACTGGTCATCCGGGCACCAGCGGCCGCGCTGGTGCCGGAGCTTGTCGTGGCCTGGTACCGGAGTGCG
>JAJYEK010000103.1 GCA_021785795.1 Pseudomonadota bacterium | reverse complement strand
TGGCTGTACTATTCGGACCGGCTGATGGAGTTTCCTGTCGGAGTGTTCGGTATTGCCCTCGGAACGGTCATTCTGCCCAGCCTCTCCGTAAAACATGTGCGCGCTTCGCATGAAGCCTTTTCCCACACCCTCGATTGGGCGATCCGTCTGGTCCTGCTGGTCGGGTTTCCGGCCACGGTAGGGCTGATCATCCTGCGTGGGCCGATGCTGGCCACGCTTTTCCGCTACGGGGCTTTCGGGGCCCATGACGTCATCATGGCCTCGCGCAGCCTGATGGCCTTTGCTTTCGGTCTCACCGGCTTTCTCCTGATCCGGGTTTTGGCTCCGGGATATTATGCGCGCCAAGACACCAAGACTCCGGTGCGCATCGGGGTGGTGGCGCTCGTGTCCAACATGGTCCTCAGCCTGAGCCTGATCTATCCCCTTGCGCATGCCGGTCTGGCCCTGGCCACCTCGCTGTCTGCCTATATCAACGCGGGGCTGCTGCTACGCGGTCTGGTACGCCAGAAAGTGTATCGACCGGGACCCGGATTCGGCGGCTATGCCGCCAGGCTGGCTGTTGCCAGCCTCGTGATGGGGGTGGTGCTGTGGTGGGGCGCCGGCGCGCTTTCCGGCTGGCTCCACGACCGGGCTCTGGAGCGTGCGGGACGGCTGGCAATCTGGGTGGTTGCTGGTATGCTGGTTTATGCAGGCATGCTGCTGCTGCTGGGTATTCGCCCACGCCAGCTGGTCCTGCAGAAGGCGGATGGAGATGAGTAGGGGTTCAAGCATTTTTCAGATCGTTGCGCCGGATGATCCGCGCATTTTCACGCTGGCAGAGGCCCGGGAACTGTTCCCCCTGGTGCGGTCGATCACTCAGGCGGCACACGCCGAACTCGAGCCGGTCCGCCGCCGGCTCGAATCGATGGTGCCCACCAACCCGCTGATCCGGGAGGTCGAGCGCCGCTACGAGACCATCGTCAAGCGCTGGGTCGCCAAGATGGAGCGGCTCGGTCTGGTGGTCAAAGGGCTGTGGCTCGTCGATTTCGACACCGGGGATGGCTATCTTTGCTGGAAGTTTCCCGAGCTCCGGATTGCGCATTACCATGCCTATCATGAAGGCTATTCCGGCCGGCGGCCGCTGGACGAGGTGATCCAGGAATTCGATCCGGACTGGGCGGTGTGAGTGCCGGCGGCTGCGCCGGGAGCCGCCGGTTGCGCGCGTTCCCTGGATCGGGCGGTCTCGCCGCCGCAAGCGGCCGGGATGCAATATCTGCAGGCCAGAAGCTTCGACGATTTCCCTGATGGAACTGATACGCGGATACGATAATTTGCGGCCGTCCCACCGCGGATGCGTTGTCACCATCGGAAATTTCGATGGCGTTCATCTCGGTCACCAGGCGGTCATTGGACAGCTGGCGGAAAAGGCGTCGGAACTCCGGCTGCCGACGGTCATCATCCTGTTCGAACCGCAGCCCCAGGAGTTCTTCCAGCCCGAGGCAGCCCCTGCGCGGCTGATGCGGTTGCGCGACAAGCTGATGGTGCTGAGGCGCTATTCGGTCGATCGCGTCCTGTGTCTGCGCTTTGGCGGGCGACTGGCGGCAATGCCTGCCGAGGAGTTCATCCGCAGAGTCCTCGTCGATGGACTCGGCGTGCGCTACCTTGTGGTCGGAGACGATTTTCGCTTCGGACAGCGGCGGGCCGGCGACTTTGATCTGTTGCAGAGGGCCGGAGTGCAATACGGGTTTGCCGTGGCGCCCATGCGCACATTCAGCATCGACGGTGGGCGCGTCAGCAGCACGCGCATTCGCGAGGCGCTGGCCGCCGGGGACCTCGCTGGCGCCGCGAGGCTGCTCGGTCGGGGCTTCCGTATGTCCGGGCGGGTGGCGCACGGCGACCAGCGGGGGCGCACGATCGGGGTGCCGACGGCGAATATCCATTTGCACCGCAAGGTGTCTCCGTTGCACGGAGTCTACGTCGTGGAGATGTTCGGCCTGGAGGGGGAGCCGATCCCGGGTGTGGCCAATGTCGGCACCCGGCCGACGGTCGACGGGACCCGCACCCTGCTCGAGGTGCATCTGCTGGAATTCGATCGGGATATCTACGGCCGCCAGGTCAGCGTGGAGTTTCTGCACAAGCTGCGTGACGAGCAGCGTTTTGAGTCATTTGACGAACTGCGGGCCCGCATAGGCCGGGATATCGAAGAAGCGCGCATATGGCTGCAGGAGCGTAAGCTGGGCTGATCGTGCCTTGGACTTTTTCGGCGCCACGGCGGAAAATACTGTTTTTTCACCTCTCTGTTCTGCCGGATTGGTTGCTTTGCGGGCGGATGCACCCGGCCCCGGCTGCCGATGATGAATGACGGGCCGTATCGATGGACGCGAAAGAAAAAGACTACAAGCACACACTGAATTTGCCCCAGACCGATTTCCCGATGAAAGCCAACCTGGCGGCGCGCGAACCGGAAATCCTCCGGCGCTGGCAGCAGATCGGACTGTACCGTCGCTTGCGGGAGCGCGGCGCAAACAGGCCGCGCTACATCCTCCATGACGGTCCGCCGTACGCCAACGGTGCCATTCACATCGGCCACGCGGTCAACAAGATCCTCAAGGACGTCATTGTCAAGGCGAGGACGCTAGCGGGCTTTGATGCGCCGTATGTTCCCGGCTGGGACTGTCACGGTCTGCCGATCGAGCTGATGGTGGAAAAGAAAATCGGGAAGGCGGGCGAGAAGGTCAAGCCAGCCGTCTTCCGCAAGGCCTGCCGTGACTACGCCACCAGGCAGGTGGAGGAGCAGCGCGCCGACTTCGAGCGGCTGGGCGTGGTGGGAGACTGGGAACGGCCCTATCTCACCATGGACTTCCAGTTCGAGGCCGACATTCTGCGCGAGCTTGGCAAGGTGATCGCCCGCGGCCACTTGTACAAGAGTTACAAACCCGTCCACTGGTGCATCGACTGCGGGTCGGCACTGGCAGAAGCCGAGGTGGAATACGAGGACAAGACGTCGCCGGCGATCGATGTGCGGTTCGCGCTGGTCGACGAGGAAGAGCTGTTCACGCGCTGTGGCCAGGCATCCGGCCGGGAACACGAGGGCAGCGGGCCAGTGTCGATTCCGATATGGACCACCACGCCCTGGACATTGCCGGCCAATCAAGCGGTGGCGCTCAACCCGAACATCGAGTACGTCCTGGTGCAGTGTGGTGGCGAACACAACCCGGAGCGACTGCTGCTGGCCGAAGCTCTCATGAAGGACGCCATGCTGCGCTACGGTATGGACAGCTATCACGTGGTCGCTACCTGCCGTGGCGCCGATCTCGAAGGACTCAGGCTGAAGCATCCTTTTTACGGACGTGAGGTACCGGTCATCCTGGGGGACCATGTTACGACCGACGCCGGTACCGGTGCAGTGCACACTGCCCCGGGGCATGGCCAGGACGACTTCGTCGCAGGCATGCGCTATGGCCTGGCAGTGGACAATCCCGTGGACGGTGACGGGCGGTTTCTTCCGGGAACCGAGTATTTCGCCGGCGAGCACGTATTCAAGGCGAACGAGCATGTGATCGAACTGCTCAAGTCACGCGGTGCGCTGCTGCGGGTTGAGGCACTGCGTCACAGCTATCCCCACTGCTGGCGGCACAAGACTCCGCTCATATTCCGCGCAACCCCGCAGTGGTTCATCGGCATGGATCGGGCGGGGCTGCGTGCCCAGGCCCTTAACGAGATCGGGCGGGTCGGCTGGGTTCCGGAGTGGGGGAGGGCGCGCATCGAGGGCATGGTCTCAACCCGTCCCGACTGGTGCATCTCGCGCCAGCGCACCTGGGGTGTGCCGATCGCCCTGTTCGTCGAGCGCCAGACCGGCAAGCTTCATCCGGATACTGCCGCGCTGATCGAGAAGGTGGCGCGCCTGGTCGAACAGCGCGGTGTCGATGCCTGGTTCGATCTGGAAGCCTCCGATCTCCTGGGTGAGGACGCCGGGCGCTACGAAAAGGTCACCGATACCCTGGACGTGTGGTTTGACTCGGGTGTGACGCATGCCTGTGTGCTGGAGCGGCGGCCGGAACTGGGGCATCCGGCAGATCTGTATCTGGAAGGTTCGGACCAACATCGGGGGTGGTTTCAGTCCTCGCTGCTCACCTCGGTGGCAACCCGAGGCGTGGCGCCTTACCGTGCGGTGCTGACCCACGGGTTCACGGTTGACGCGAAAGGCATGAAAATGTCCAAGTCGCTCGGAAACCAGGTGGTTCCGCAGAAGGTTATCGGAACCTTGGGCGCCGACATCCTCAGGCTGTGGGTTGCAGCGACGGATTACCGCTCAGAGATGAGCATCTCCGACGAGATCCTGAACCGCATGGCCGACTCGTATCGCCGCATACGCAATACCGCACGCTATCTGCTGGGCAACCTGGCGGGATTCGATGTCCGCAGCGCGGTGGCTCCGGGGGAGATGCTCGCGCTGGACCGCTGGGCTCTGGAGAGAACCTTCCAGCTGCAGCGGCAGCTGCAGGAAGCCTACGATGCGTTTGCCTTCCATCTGGTCTACCAGAGACTGCACCAGTTCTGCGTTGTCGAGATGGGCAGTTTCTACCTCGACGTGATCAAGGATCGCGTCTACACCACCCGGAAGGAGAGCCGCGCGCGCCGTTCGGCGCAGACTGCGATGCTGCACATACTTGAATCCCTGGTCCGGTGGATGGCGCCTATACTCAGTTTTACTGCCGAAGAGATCTGGCAGGCGATGCCGGCACGCTCTGCCGAGAGCGTGTTTCTGGATCAGTGGCATGCCCTTCCGCCACCGACTCCGGGGGTGACCGAAGTGGCCACCGGCTCGTACTGGAGGCGCGTCCTGGACGTGCGTGAGCAGGTGGCGCGGGAGCTTGAAAAGGCGCGCGTTGCCGGTGCTATCGGTTCGTCGCTCGATGCGGAGGTGGACCTCTACTGCGCCCCGGAGCTGCACGCCAAGCTGGCCCTGCTGGAAGATGAGCTGCGCTTCGTGCTGATCACCTCTTACGCCCGGATCCATCATCTGCAGGACGCTCCCGCCGAGGCCATCGATGCCGGGATGGATGGCCTGAAGATCCGGGTCGCTACATCAACGCACGGGAAGTGCGTACGTTGCTGGCATCGGTGCGCGGACGTCGGGGCGAACGCCGAACATCCCCGGCTGTGCGGCCGCTGTGTCGAGAACGTGACGGGAACCGGAGAGTCGAGAGCCTACGCCTGATGTTCAAATTCATCTGGATCGCCCTGCTTGTCTATGTCGCTGACCAGCTGACGAAGCACGCGGCCGTGACCTACCTGATGGGGCACGATATCGCGGTAAC
Organism: Pseudomonadota bacterium; assembly: GCA_021785795.1. The sequence continues at coordinate 7,004 of JAJYEK010000103.1, read as the reverse complement.
ACCGTTTTTGAACTTGTCGCTGGCGTTCAATACCGGAGCCGCATTCAGTTTTCTCAGCTCGGCATCGGGCTGGCAGAACGGGTTCTTCATCATCGTCGGAATCGTCGCGTCGATCGTGATACTTGTCATGATTTCCCGCCTCGGTCCAGGCGATGTGCAGGCGGCCGTGGCGTTGATGCTGATCCTTGGGGGAGCGGCCGGCAATGTGACGGACCGTATGGTGCACGGCTATGTCGTGGATTTCCTGGATCTGTACTACCGCAGCTGGCACTGGCCGACGTTCAACGTCGCCGACTCGGCGATTACCGTCGGGGCGGCGCTGCTGCTGATGGATGCGCTCGGCCTGCGTTTCCGGCGGCGTGACCGGTCGCGGACGTGATTGCGGAGAGATCGATGGACCGGCATGACGGCAAGGCGCTATGCGGCGCCGACTGCCGCGTGGGCCTGGCATGACCGGGCAGGGGGCGGCGGAGGGATGCCGTGTCACCCTGCATTTCGTCCTGCTTCTGAGCGACGGGACGCTGGTGGACCGCAGCGATGAGGGCGAACCCCTGACGATCACGCTCGGCCGGAACGATCTGACCGCCGGTCTGGAACACTGCCTGCTCGGGTTGCATCCGGGCGATAAGAGGCGTTTCGATATCCCCGCCGCCCAAGCCTACGGTCTGAGGCTGGCGGAGAACGTGCATGTGATTCCGCGCACGCAGTTTCCGCCTCAGATGGGTCTGGAGCCTGGGACGGTCATCGAATTCTCCATGCCAACGGGCGAGGAAGTGCCCGGAACGGTCATGGCCGTCGCGGATACCGAGGTGGCGGTTGATTTTTCTCACCCGCTCGCGGGCCATGACCTTGTATTCGATGTGGAGATTCTCGCGGTAGCGCCGGGTCCGGTTGTGCCAAGCGGCTGATCGCGATCATAATGATGAATAGTCCCACGTCCGCCTAAATCGTCTAGATTCATCTGCATGGAACTCATTCTTGCCAACATTCGCGGCTTCTGCGCCGGCGTGGACCGCGCGATCGAAATCGTCGAGTTGGCGCTGGCGCGGTTCGGCGCGCCGATTTACGTGCGCCACGAAGTCGTGCATAACCGGTTTGTCGTCGACAGGCTGCGTGCAAAGGGCGCCGTGTTCATAGACAACCTCGAACAGGTGCCGGATGATGCAACTGTCATCTTCAGCGCTCACGGCATTTCCCAGGCTGTACGGCGCGAGGCCGAACGCCGCGGCCTCAAGGTGTTCGACGCCACCTGTCCGCTGGTCACGAAAGTGCATATGGAGGTCGTGCGCCACCGCCGCAGCGGCATCGAATGCATTCTGATCGGCCATGCTGGTCATCCCGAAGTGGAAGGTACCCTGGGGCAGGCGCAGGACGGAATTTATTTGGTGGAAACGCCGGACGATGTGCTGCGGGTGCCGGTGCAGGATCCTGACAGGCTGGCGTTCGTTACCCAGACGACGCTTTCGGTAGACGATACTGCACGGGTGATTGAAGCGTTGCGGGCGCGGTTTCCAAAGATCCAAGGTCCGCGGAAGGATGACATCTGTTACGCCACTCAGAATCGCCAGGATGCCGTGCGCGCCCTGGCCAGCCGTTGCGACGTGGTGCTTGTGGTGGGTTCGGCCAACAGTTCCAACTCCAACCGTCTGCGGGAAGTAGCGGAAGCGCTCGGGGTGCACGCTTACATGATCGATGGCCCCCAGGACATCTGTGCCGAATGGCTGGCCGGCGCCCAGTGTGTCGGGCTCACTGCAGGAGCTTCGGCCCCGGAGATCCTGGTGCAGCAGGTGGTATGCCGGCTGCGCGAGTGGGGGGCGGTGCTGGTTCACGAGCAGGCCGCCGAAGCTGAACACGTGATCTTTCCGGTGCCGCGTGAACTGCGCAGTGCTTCATGAATTGCGTTCCGGCCCGCAAGCCCGCCGGTGTCGCGGCGCGCGGGTCTGAGCCGCCATTGCGGTCTCCGCGCGCTGCGGGAAGTGCGCAGGCTCACCGACAGTACCGGCATGCCGAGCCGTTTCTCCGGCATCCGCAGCGCGTTCGGCTGGGGCGATGAGCACTCCGTGGCATGTTGTCGGCGGCGGCATCATAGGCCTGCTCTCAGCCTACGAGCTCGCGCTGGCTGGCGAGCATGTGGTGATCCTCGATCGGCAATCGGTCGGAGCGGAAGCATCCTGGGCAGGGGGCGGCATTCTTTCTCCGCTTTATCCCTGGCGGTATCCCGAGGCCATCGCTCCGCTTGCGCGCTGGAGCCAGTCGCAGTATCCGGGTCTGGCGGAGTCGCTCAGAAGGGCAACCGGCATTGATCCGGAATGGACGCGCTCGGGCCTGCTGATTCTGGACGCTGCGGACCGCCGGGCCGGGATGGAGTGGTGTCGGACGCACGGCCTGGCGACAGAAATGCTCGATGCGCAGCGCCTGTCGGGGCTCGAGCCCGGGCTGTGTACCGGGCTGGGTTCGGCAATAAGGCTGCCGGACGTGGCTCAGATCCGGAATCCGCGATTACTCAAGGCCCTTGGGCATCGTCTGCGAGCCTCGGGCGTTGAAATCAGGGAAGGAATTGCCGTCCGCGGTTTCGAGTCTTCAAGGGGAAGACTGAGCGGGATCCGCACGGATTCGGGCATCTTGCGTGCTGACCGCTGCCTGGTCGCGGCAGGACCCTGGAGTGCCGCCCTGCTTTCGGCTGTCGGGCTCGACCTTCCACTGCGGCCGGTGCGGGGTCAGATGCTGGTACTCAGCGGAGGGATCCTGCCGTTTAAGCACATTTTGCTGCGCGAGAGCCGGTACTTGATCCCCAGGCGGGACGGGCGGATTCTAATAGGGAGCACCCAGGAAGAAGAAGGTTTCAACAAATCCACGACTTCTGTTGCACGGGAGCAGCTGTTTGCCGCAGCGTGTGCCCTGGTACCGGAGCTTGGTGACTGGCAGATCGAGCATCACTGGGCAGGGCTGAGGCCCGGATCTCCGGACGGCGTTCCCTACATCGGACAGCACCCGGGAATTGCCGGGCTCTATGTCAATACCGGCCACTTCCGGAATGGGATCGTGCTTGCGCCGGCATCTGCCCGGTTAATCGTGGATCTAATGCTCTCCCGACCGCCTTTGCTTGATCCTGATCAATTCAGTTTGACCAGGACCTGTTAGACTTGAGCTCGTTCTTGACTTACAATAGGTCTAAATCCATGCAACATACATCTCTTTCTGCCGCTGTCGTGCCGATGAATACCGCGCCCATGGAAGCGAAAACCTATACGCATGACGAAATTGGCGCCATGCTGCGGGAGCACGGGATCAATCCCACCGCCCAAAGGGTGGAGATTGCCCGGGAGCTGTTTTCGCGCAAAGGGCATTTTTCTGCTGAAGATGTCTTCATGCTGGTCAACAATGAACAGGCGCAGGTTTCGAAGGCAACGGTCTACAATACCCTTGGCCTGTTCGCGGAAAAGGGACTGATCCGCCAGCTGATTGTTGATCCGACGAAGGTGTTTTACGACCCCAATATGATTCCGCATCATCATTTTTATGATGTCGTCACGGGAGTGCTGACAGACATCGATGGCGAAGACGTGCGGATCACCGGTCTTCCGCCGCTGCCCCCGGGCGCCAAGATGGAAGGGGTCGACGTCATCGTCAGGATGCGTCATATCTGAATCAAGGCCGGATAGGGCCAATGCGGTTGTTTCGACAGCGTACGGTTTCCGTACGCTTCCCGGGTTGTGCGCCGGTGTAGCTCAGTTGGTAGAGCAACTGATTCGTAATCAGTAGGTCCGCAGTTCGAGTCTGCGCACCGGCACCATTGAAATCAATGGGTTCGAGCAGATTTCCTACCCACCCCTTGCCACAACAGGGCCTTTTGCCATAGCCTTGCCATAGTTCAACCATGGCAGGGACACTATGGCTACCTTCCGCAAACGTCTGGGCCCGCAAGGCCACACCGTCTGGCAGGCCCAGATCATTCGAGTGGGCGAGCGTCCGAAGTACGGTACCTTCGATACCAAGCTGGCCGCCCAGGAGTGGGCCCGGCAGATCGAGGCCACAATGGACCGCGGCGAATGGATGGACCGGCGCGAGGGTGACCGCACGCTTCTTTGCGCTGCCCTAAATCGGTACGAGCGTGAGATCCTGCCAAAAAAGGCGCTTTCGGCCCAGGTCGCGGAACGGAACCGGCTTCACGCGCTGGTTGAGCGCCGTATTGCTCGCATTGCCTTGACCAAACTGGGCGGAGCCGACATAGCTGAGTACATACGCGAGCGAGAAGGGGAGGGAGTGTCTGCCAATACCATTCGCCTGGATCTCGCCTCGATTTCTCATCTTTACACGGTGGCCCGTACCGCCTGGGGTATGCCGTATCTCGTCAATCCCGTCCCCCTTGCCAAAACAGCGCGACCTCGCCTGCCAGCCGGTCGGGACCGGCGCCTGAACGACGGTGAGGAGAAGCGGCTGATCATCGCGGCCGGCAAGGGTTTCGCGCCGGTCATCCGTTTTGCGCTCGCCACGGCGATGCGCCGAAGTGAAATCGCGGGCCTCAACTGGGACCGAGTGGATCTCACGCAGCGCAGCGCGCATCTGCCCACGACCAAGAATGGCACGGCCCGCAGTGTCCCGTTGTCGCGCGAAGCTTTGACGGTGCTGGAATCCGTGAGACGTAACCAGGCCAGCGACGACAACGATTTGAGCGTTTTTGGGGTGAGCGAAAACGCGATCAGCATGGCGTGGAAGCGTGTCATTCGCGCCACTGGCATAGAAGGTTTGACGTTCCATGACCTGCGCCACGAGGCGATTTCGCGGCTCTTCGAGCGTACCGATCTGGATGCCATGGAGATTGCCCGGATCTCGGGGCATCGCACCCTTTCCATGCTGTCACGCTACACACACTTGCGGGCGCATCATCTGGCGGACCGCTTGGACGGGGCGCCGAGGGGGCGGCGCTGATCACGCGCCGTCTCCCGCGGACGCGACGTATGCTGTCCAGCCTTTCACGCACGCAACGTGGGAAGAAGTACACGTATCTTGCGTACTGATCGAGTAGCGCCGTCCTTGGCGCGCGCTGCCGGATAGTCCTCACCCGGCAGCAGGATGGTCGCCACGGGCTCGGCGTCTTTGCAGGGGCCGGCGTGCAGCCACAACTGCTGCACGCGTGGCTTCACACCGCGCCCGCCCCGCGGAACGCGAAGTACCCAGAAATCAATGCGGTCGTCCTTCTGTCCGCGGGATTTCGCGCCGCGTACGCCGAATCTCGCCATGCGCCGTGGCGAGATCGCTGCCATGCGCTGGGAGGATGTGGACAGGAAGGCACGCGTGTTGTGGGTGCCGGAAACCAAAACCGGGACACCAAGGCGGGTGCCGCTGTCCACGAAGGCGCTGGCGGTCTTGGACAGCTTAACCCGTCGCCTCGACGGGCAGGTATGGGGCATGAGACCGGATTCGATCAGTCAGGCGTTCGAGCGCGTCTGCCTGGCCGCCGGCATTGAGGGGCTGACCTTTCACGACTTGCGCCACGAGGCAACCTCGCGCCTGTTCGAGAAAGGTCTGAACCCGATGCAGGTCGCAGCCATCACCGGCCACAAGACGCTGCAGATGCTGAAGCGCTACACGCACCTGCGGGCCGAGGATCTGGTGGCGTTGATCGGCTGAGACGGGTGGTTCTCTGGATACAGCGTGATTCGATGGCGAAGTCACGGTGGCCGGTCGATCAGATTCGAGCGGCCGGGCAGCACGTCCTGGCCGGTGCGGCGCGGTTCACGGTCCCCTCCGGGGACGGCCGGGACAACGGGTAGCGGGACCCTGTTCTGCTTCCTCAATGCGCTGCGTGAGCCATGCATCGATCTGCTCACCCGTCCACCGACGCAGCCGACCGATGCGGATGGGTTTCGGCAGATCCCCCCGCGCAAGCATCAGTTCCGCCTGGCGGCGGCAAATCTGAAGCCGGCTGCACCACTCCTCGATGCTAAACGTTTGCATGTCGTGTCCCTGTACGCGTTAACGGAAGGAATCCGCGGTTTGACCGGAAAGTCTCTTCCAGGAGGAAAAGGCCTCGGCGGATCGCTCCAGAAACACCACCATTTCCTAGAGACCCAGGCTGACAACGTCGATCACGCCGCAATGATTTCATACTGGAGCCATCACCCCTGCACGATGCGCAGCACCGCCACCGCGGAGGCCACCCCCAACGCACCCCCGACCCCCAGAGCCAGGAGGCGCTCCGCGCCGATCAGATCCTTGACGCCGGCGGTAAGAAACAGCAACCCCGGAATCCCGCAACCGAGCAGGATCGTGACGAGCCGCCGCCGCTTCGATTCCCATTCCTGGGTCAGACGGTCGCGACGCAAAGGGAACCCGCAATTCGTGCAGGCATCCGAGCGCCGGTAGGTCAGCTGCCGGCACTGGGGGCAGCGGAAGGCCTCGGGATGCGCGGGGTCGACGGGAGGAGGGGCAAGGAGGGTGAGATCCCCGCCCACCTGGATGTTCCGGCTGCCGTGGATGTGCTGTCTGGGGGTGTGATCTGTAGCCTGCTCAGAGTCCGGATTCGGGTCCGGACCGGGTTTCTGTTGCGCCTGGATCGCTTCCCCCAGGCGAGAGAGTTCCGTATCGACCGTCCATGGTGCGCGCGGCATGAGCTGGCTCCTTGTGTTGGTTAAGCCACGAGTTTCAAGAGACTCCGCATCTTGGCGGGGGAAAGTTTCTCCCCGGCCACTTCCGTGAGTAATTGGGACTTCTCATAAAGCAGCCCGATGAGCCGGGACTTGTGTTCGACCCGAAGGGGGCGCTTCAATCCGGATTCGAACGTCTCCACCGCCGCCACCACCCGGTCGAGGAGGGGCTGATCCAGGAGCTTGCGGGCCTCGGCCGCCACGATCATCGATCCTTCCCCGGTCAGCAGCCACACCGGATCGATCTGGAACACCGTGTAGAGCGCCTGCAAGAGAACGACCGGAATTTCCCGCTCCCCGCGCTCGTAGTTCTGGTAACCCCGCAGCGACAGCCCCAGACGCTCGGCCATCACGGCC
>JAJYEK010000102.1 GCA_021785795.1 Pseudomonadota bacterium | reverse complement strand
TCCGATGCCGCCAGAGGAACGAGTACTCCGTCGGGAGAAAGAAGCTGCCTTTTATCCAGCGCCAGTTCCCATTTCGCAAAGGAGTAGGTGCGAACGATGTCTGTGCGCCGGTCGTTCGTGTGATATCGCCGCAATACTCCCCGTATGCGCGCGACCAGTTCGCGCGGCTCGAACGGCTTGGCGACGTAATCATCGGCGCCGAGTTCCAGGCCACGGATGCGGTCGGTACTGTGAGTCCGCGCAGTCAGCATGATGACCGGAATATCCCGCTCCGAGCGGATCCAATGGCAGAGGGAAAACCCATCCTCGCCGGGCAGCATCAGGTCCAGAACGATCAGATCGACGGGTCCCTGTCGCAGCTGCTCCTTCAGTGCCCGGCCATCGGCCGCCGTAGACGTCCGGTAGCCTTGCCCATCGAGATATTCCTTGAGCAGACTGCGGATGCTGTCGTCGTCGTCCACAATCAGGATGTGTGCGGGTGTAGTCATGAAACGGGCTCGGTCTCAGGCGCTTATCCTAACTCAGATGCGCGTGCCGCCGCCCGCTACTCACAATTCCTTACAATTTTCCGGGCGGCGCTTATATTCCGCTTACAATGCATTGGTGTAATGGATGGCATCTGGCGCTATGGACTGACGTAGCGGCAGACCCATCCAAACCAAAGGTGAACTGTGATGAATAAGATACCATTGATTGCCGCGGTAGCGGCTACGCTGGGTTTTTCGGCCCTTCCGGTATTTGCCGCCTCGACGTCTGCATCGATGAACGACCATTCGTCGACGGTCGTGTCCGTGCAGCACAGATCGTTGTCGCGCAGCGTCCTTGAAGACAGCTCGACCGATAACGGCTCGAGCAGTGATCAGGGGAATCAGTCCCAGAGCAGTGACGACGGCGAATAAACCGTTGCGCGGCAGGGCGGGCGGCGATCGACGTCCGCCCTGCTGCATTCTCCACCGCGCCGCAATGCCGATGGGGAGGGTCGATGGAAAACGGATACGATGGCCGGTGGCCATTGGGGCAGCAGCATGGTGACCCTGGAAACCGGCAGCCTTGCGCACTGATGGCGGTTTAAAGGCATCCGGTACAGACAATCAGGGGTATTCGCGGTGGTTGTTGCAGCCGATCAGCAGCGTGCCGGAATCTGCCGCGGATCATTCGCTGTTTGCACGGTCGATATGCATGTCGGAGCGGCCGCGGTCACTTTCGTTGAGCCATCCATTCTGCAGCCAGCAGGTCGTCCAGGGCCGCGGCCGGCATGGGTCGGCTGAAATAATAGCCCTGTGCATGTTCGCAGCCTTCGGCCAGCAGAAAGACCCGTTGTGCCTCGTTCTCCACGCCCTCGGCAATGAGATTGAGCCCGAGGCTTCTGGCGATGGCGATAACGGTGCGCACAATTGCTGCATCGCTCGCGTCTCCCGGCAGGTCGTTCACGAAGCGGCGGTCAATTTTCAGATACTTCACCGGGAAATCCTTGAGGTACGCAAGCGAAGAGTAGCCCGTTCCGAAGTCATCGATTGCCGACTCCACTCCCATGGCGCGAAGTTCGCCGAGCATCCGGCTGGCGGTGCCGGGATCTTGCATCATCAGACTTTCCGTAATCTCAACTTCCAACAGAGACGGCGATACGCCTGATGCCTCGATGATGGCGCCGATGCGTGTGACGAGGTCAGGCTCGCGGAACTGGCGCGCCGAGAGATTTACGGCCACGGAAAGCGGGGCGCCTGCCTGCTCCCAGACCCTGGCCTGCGCACAGGCCTTGCTGAGCGCCCATTCCCCAAGCGCAACGATGAGGCCGGTTTCCTCTGCCAGCGGAATGAACCGGGACGGCAGAATCAGTCCCAGTTCCGGGTGATGCCAGCGGAGCAGGGCTTCGACCCCGGTGATCCGTCCCGTGGCCAGCTCGTGCCGTGGCTGGAACTCCAGCGCGAATTCGCCGCGCTCGACGGCGGTATGCAGGCTGTTGGCCATGGCCATGAAATCGGAGGCTTGCGCGTTCATTCCGGGCGAGAAGAACTGAAACATGTTGCGACCGGATTCCTTGGCGCGGTACATCGCAATATCCGCATTCTTGAGCAGTGTCGACACGTCGCAGCCGTCCTGTGGGTAGCAGCTTATGCCGATGCTGGCTGTCACGAACAATTCCCGGGAATCGACGGTGAACTTTCTGGAGACCAGTTCGTGGAGCTTGTGTGCCAGTGAGGCCACGTCGGAGGATTCCTTGCATTCGGTCAGGATGATGGCGAACTCGTCCCCGCCCATGCGCGAGACGGTATCGATTTCACGTACTCCGTTCCGCAGCCGTGCGGCCACCTGGCACAGCAACTCATCGCCCACGGAGTGCCCGAGCGTGTCGTTGATGGATTTGAAGCGGTCGAGATCGATAAACAGCACTGCTGCAGAGCTCCTGTCGCGCTGTGCTCTGGAGATGGCCTCGTCCAGCCGATCGCGCAGCAGCATGCGGTTTGGCAATTCGGTCAGGGCGTCGTGGGTAGCCAGGAATTCAAGGCGGGTCTGGTAGTCCTTGTACTGCGATATGTCGTTGAAGACGCCGACGAAGTGCGACACGCTGCTATCCTGTTCGGGGACTTTGGTGATGCTTAGCAGGGCAGGGTAGGATTCGCCGCTCCTGCGCCTGGCCCACAGCTCCCCCTGCCAGTATCCGGAGTCATCAAGTGACTGCCACAGGGCCTCGGACATGCTGTCGTTGTCACGGTCGGAGGTGATGGTCTCCCACGGCCGTGCAATGACATCTCCCGCCTCAAATCCGGTGATGCCGGTAAAGGACTTGTTGACGAATATGATGCGCGCGTTCGCATCGGTAATGAAAACGGCTTCGGCGGTGTTCTCCAGGGCGCTGGCGACCAGACGCAGCTGATTTTCCGCGTAGGTGTGCGCAAGCCGTACCCGTAGCGCATGGATGCCGAAGGCCAGGTCGCTTGCGAGCTGCTGCAATATGTCCACTTCCTCCTGGTCGAATGCCAGTCGTTGTTCGGCGTAGAGGCTGAAGTTTCCGTATACCTGATCGTCGTAAATCAAAGGCAGCGATATGCTCGATGCATAGCCCCGTGCCAGGGCGGCATCCCGCCAGGGTGCGTAACGCGGATCAGTGGCGATGTCGCGGGCCACTTCGGGGCGGCGCTCGCGTATGGAGGTGCCCGCCGCACCGCGGCCCCGCTCCGTATCGGCCCAGCTCAGCTTCATGTTTTCCGCGTAACCGTCGTCATGGCCCGATACGGCCACCGGTCGTATCGTCTTCGACGCGTCGTGCTCGGCGTAACCGGCCCAGGCCATGCGATAGCCCCCGGTTTCCACGAGGCTGTGGCACGCCTGGTGCAGAAGAGTCAGTTCATCGTGGGTGTGGACGAGGCTGTGATTGACCTCGGTCAATACCCGAAGTGCGCGGTTGGCACGGTGGAGCTGCTCGCGTGCGCCAAGCTGTCTGTGTTCCCATTCCCTTTGTTGGCGTACCGTCCAGCGGAAGGTCCATGCGCTGCCAATAGCAAGCAGCAGAAGCAGCACATAGGGCACCTCGACGGTGTGCCACCACTGAAGCCATACGATGCTCATCGGAATGGTTAATCCAAAGGTGAGCGGATAATGCTTCACCCTATGGAATACGACCAGGCGCGGTATGTTGTCCACGGTTGTCAGGCCCCGCGTATAGCCGCTTATGGCGAATTTCCGGGCACGCAGGGTTCTGATCAGAATGCCGTTCTGGGGTCTGCCGTACACGCGCTGCGGATGGGCGGGAGGTGGCCAAATGAAGATGAGATAGCCGTCGTCGGACAGCAGGCCGCCGAGGAGGTCAGCCGGCATTGGCAGGTTTTTCCAAAGTGCCTGCTCGCTAGACACGGGCAGCACGGCTGATAGCAGAAACTGCACGCGGCCGGCTCTGTCACGCACCGCGTAACGCAGCGGGATGATCCACTGACGGGCGATGGGTCCGCGTTCGGCTGGGCCCACGACCAGACCGTGCGCTGCCATTGTGAGCTGTATGCCCTTGGCAAAGGCTGGCCCCGAAAGATCGGGAAGCGGTGTGCCGGAAGCCTTTCTTGACGATGCCAGGACCTGCCCGCTGGGCGCCAGCATGATGACCACGCGCAGCTCGGGATTCGCCTTCCGGAAGTGTCGCAGCCATGCTTTGGTGCGTCGCGGATGTCGGGTCGGAACCAATGCGAGCAGTTGCTGGCCAAGCGCGTGCAGGCCGTGCTCGTAGTGGCGCAAAATGTTCTCGGTGGAGCGGGCAACCAGGCCAGACACCAAGCTCAGGCGGCGGATCTGCTGGTGTTCAACGGAATGGAACGAGACCAGGCTGTAGATGAATGCTGTCAGTGACAGCAGTAACAGCAGGATTACGAACGCGATCGCAAGATTGGCGACAACCTTTGATTCCTGCCGGTCATCCATGCCGCTCATCCATGCCGACGGTGCTGGGTCCCAGACTGCTCAAGGAACTACGTTGACTTTTGACACTTTATTACGAAACCACGGCCATCATCAAGGTGTACGAAGCAGCGTTATTACGATCCCGATCAGTGCGGATTGGATCGTGCGGTCCCCGGCCCGGGCTGATTCGCGGGGTCTTCGGCGCAATCCGGCGAAGCATGTCCCGGTGGTGGCTGCATTGCATCCGGCCAATGCGGATTTCGGTCGCGGCTTTCGGGCGCAGAACGCTGTCGGGAGTCTCCATTCAAAAGGATGCGTACGCTGCGGTCAGTTGCTGCCTGCAAGCAGGCGGATCTGCGGGCGTCCGAGCGGCCTGTCGCCAATGATGAGACTCATGATGAACCAAGCATGCCGCGCAGACTGGCGAGGTGCGCATCGGCGCGCTCCTGACGCTCCTGCGGGTCTGCGCTGGCAGTCTCGTCCTGCCACTCGAGATCGTCCGCTGGAAGTTCGGACAGAAAGCGGCTCGGTTCGCAATCGCAGATCTCCCCGTAGCGTTTGCGACGGCGCGCGAACGAAAAGCTGAGTGTTCTGCGCGCCCGCGTGATGCCCACATAGGCAAGGCGACGTTCCTCTTCAATGGTGTCCTGCTCTACGCTGGTTCGGTGAGGAAGCAGGCCTTCCTCCATTCCGACCAGGTAGACATGGGGAAACTCCAGTCCCTTGGCCGCATGCAGGGTCATGAGCGAAACCTGGTCGGCACTGGCATCCGGCTCATCGTTGTCGAGCATCCCGATGAGACAGATGCGTGCGACGGCTTCCGCGAAAGACAGCTCGCCGTCGCGAGCCGCGAGCCGGCGCAGCCAGTCGAGCAGGTCGGTGACGTTTTCCATGCGCTTCTGCGCTGCCGCGGGACTGTCAGAAGTCTCTTCCAGCCATGCGGCGTATTGAACCTCGTCGATGACCTCCTTTGCCAGGGCTGCCGGGTCGGCCTCTGGCGAACGCGCGGACAGGTCAGCAATCCATGTGGCAAAGCGGCGCAGCGCCGCGAGCTGTCGTGCATTGAGCTGTCCGGCAAGGCCGTCATCGAGCGCAGCGTCCGTGAGGCCGAGTCCCTGCCGGGCGGCATGTTGACTCAGCCCCTCCAGGGTCGCCGCACCGATTTCGCGCCGCGGCGTGTTGGCGATTCGCAGAAAGGCATTGTTGTCCGCAGGATTTGCCACCAGGCGGAAATAGGCCATGATGTCGCGGATCTCGCTGCGATCGAAGAATGAAGTGCTGCCGCTGAGATAATAGGGGATCCGCTGTTCACGCAGGGCGCGTTCGAACACGCGTGCCTGGTGGTTGCCGCGGTACAGCAGTGCGTAGTCCCGGAATGCCGTGCGATGTGTAAACTTGTGGTGCAGCAGTTGCGCGATGACGCGGTCAGCTTCATGCTCCTCGTCGCGTGCCACGATCACCCGGATGGGATCACCGTAGCCGAGGTCGCTCCACAGCCGCTTTTCGTGTACGTGCGGGTTGTTCTTTATCAGGCAGTTGGCCGCCTTGAGAATACGGCCGGCCGAACGGTAGTTCTGTTCCAGTTTGATCACTCTGAGATCGGGGAAATCGCTTTCCAGCTGAAACAGGTTCTCCGGCCGTGCGCCCCGCCACGCATACACGGACTGGTCATCGTCGCCGACAACCGTCAGGGCGCCGCGCGTTCCGACGAGCTGCCGGACCAGATGGTACTGGCAGGCATTCGTATCCTGGTACTCGTCAACCAGCAGATAGCTGATGCGCTGCTGCCAGGCCGATAGCACGTCTGGGTGCTTTGCAAAAATCAGCGCCGGTTGAAGAATGAGGTCGTCGAAGTCGACGGCATTGCACGCTTTGAGGTGGCGCTGATACGCGGGATAGAGTTTGGCGGCCTGCACGGCCAGCGGATCTGCGCCGGCCGCGACTAGGGCCTGGTCCGGTTCGATCATGGCATTTTTCCAGCGCGAGATCTGGCGCTGTACCTCTTCGGCCATGCTGTTGTGCGCCAGATCGCGGACAAGTCCGAGGCTATCCGTGGAGTCGTAGATCGAGAAGCCGGGTCGGTAGCCGGCACGACTGTTCTCGGCGCGCAGGATGCGCAGGCCGAGCGTGTGGAACGTGGATATGGTCAGGCCCTTGGCATCGCCGCCGGTGAGCAGCGCGGCGACACGGGTCTTCATTTCGCGGGCAGCTTTGTTGGTAAACGTGACCGCAGCAATGTTCGACGGTGCAATCCCCCGCTCGCGCACGAGAAGGGCTATCTTGCGCGTTATGACCGAAGTTTTTCCGCTGCCCGCGCCGGCGAGCACCAGCAGTGGGCCTGTCGTGTAGCATACGGCCTCTTTCTGGCGGGGATTGAGTTCAGACAAGAAAGTTGTACTTTGCTTTTTCTGGTTGAGGGGGTGTGGCGGGTGGATTCTAACCTGAATCCCGCGCTACAGACAGTCCGTTGGTCGTACGCGATGCCAGTTCGCAGCTTCCGGTTCGGGCAGGCTGGCGCGGCCGGTTTTCATCGCCGAATCGCCGAAGCCGGACCGCTGAAAGCCGGGGTGGCCGCTGCTGGGCATACCGCGGCCTTGGGGCAGACTGCCGCGCCCACGGCCATGCAAGGGCGACCGGTGGTAACGTGGGCCACGGGAATGCGGTTTGGCGACGTCGCCCGTACCTCTGTGAAAACCTGTTTGCGCCGCCGGCACTCCCTGTATTAAGGTTAGGCCGACGCCGCTGGCAGCGGCGGCACGCAGCCTGTGGTCTGTAGTTTGTTGTAGCCAGGGTCCGCGGTCTTTTTGGATCGATGCCGCGGCTTGATCCAGTATCCGACTGAGCAACGATCATGAGCACCAAATATGTAAATGCGATTATTTCCGAGACGCAAGGCGACGAGAGTCTGCCCATACTGGAAGGAACGATGGGAGCGCCCGCGGTGGATATCCAGACGCTCTATGCGCGCCACGGTCTGCTTGCCTATGATCCGGGGTTCCGGTCAACTGCATCATGCAAGAGTGCGATCACCTTCGTCGATGGCGACGCCGGGGTGCTGTTGTACCGCGGATATCCCATCGAGGAGCTTGCCCAGCACAGCAGCTTCCTGGAGGTAGCTTATTTGCTGGTATACGGGGAGCTTCCCGACCCGAAGGAGATGGCCGCCTTTCAGTCGGCGATCCATCAACACAACCTGCTGCATGAGCAGGTGCTGTATTTCTACCGCGGTTTTCGCCGCGATGCTCATCCGATGGCGGTCATGATCGGTGTTGTCGGAGCGCTTTCCGCCTTCTATCACGACGTCATCAACATCAGTAACCAGCAGCAGCGCGAGCTTGCGGCGATCCGGCTTATCGCCAAGATGCCGACGATCGCGGCGGCCTGCTACACCTACAGCATCGGACGTCCGCAGCGCTACCCCAACAACGGCCTCGATTATGCTGCGAATTTCATACAGATGCTGTTCGGTGTGCCCAACTCCGAAATGGTGGTTAACTCGGTGGTGGCGCGCGCCCTCGACCGCATCCTCATCCTGCATGCCGACCATGAGCAGAACGCATCGACATCGACCGTGCGGCTTGCAGCCTCTTCTGGCGCAAACCCGTTTGCCTGCGTGGCGGCGGGCATTGCCAGTCTCTGGGGTCCGGCCCATGGCGGCGCGAACGAGGCGGTGCTCAAAATGCTCATGGAGATCGGAAGCCCGGAGAATATTCCGAAGGCGATCGCCCGCGCCAAGGACAAGAATGATCCGTTCCGCCTGATGGGGTTCGGTCATCGAATCTACAAAAACTTCGATCCGCGCTCGCGCGTGATCCAGGAAAGCGCGCGCGAAGTGCTTCACCACCTCGGGATCGACGATCCGTTGCTCGAGATTGCGGTGAAGCTCGAGGAGATAGCTCTGCAGGACGAGTATTTCATCGAGCGCAAGCTGTATCCCAACGTGGACTTCTATTCGGGAATACTGCTGCGTGCCATGGGGTTGCCGATGAACATGTTCACCGCGATTTTCGCGGTGGCGCGTACCGCCGGGTGGGTCAGCCACTGGCTGGAGCTCCATCAGGAAACGCATGGCATCGACCGGCCGCGGCAGCTTTATGTCGGGCAGCCGCGCCGGAGCTATCCAAGCAAAGTCCCGGCCTGATCCGCGCGGGCCGATGATGCGTCGCGCTGATGTGCGAATCCCGGGAATCGGGAAGTCACGGCCGCGGCAGGAGGTGCAGTTCGCTTCCGGCACCGATTGCGGTGTAACGCCCATGCGCGAAATGCCACCAGCGACTTTTCAGGCGGCTGCCTAAGGAACGTGCACGTGCCCGGGGCGGGTTGCCCTGGGACATTCCCGGGGCCTTGCGTGGACTCGCCCGACATCCGGCCCCGGCGGGGCCTGCAGCGTTCGGAGAGAGACAGGTAGCGGTCGGACATGTGTCAGGGGCGCATCGCAGCGGCAGGCACGCGTAGTCCGAACCACACGGCCGTAGCGAGGAGCAGCGCAGCCAGCATTTCGAATCCTGCGGCGAAGCCGAATGCGCCGATGACTGCACCCGTGATTACCGGTCCTGCGGCCTGGCCGGTATCCATGATGGTTCTCAGCACACCCATCCACGTACCCAGCCGGTCCTGGCGGCTTAAGTCGCCAACGAGTGCGGTCGTGGACGATGTGACGCTCGCGAAGCCCGCGCCGAAGACAATGCTCAGTGCCATCAGCGGCAGCGGCGATGTGAACAGCGGCAGCATTGCGACGCCGATCATTGCGACAACCAGACCCGCGAGGATTGCGGGTCTGCGTCCGATGCGGTCCGAAACGCGCCCGGCCAGTGGCTTGACCAGGGCAACGCAAGCCAGCTGAAGACCGAGGATGACACCAATCTTCCAGGCGGCGATGCCGCAAGTCTTCGCGTAGACAGCGAGGAACGCCTCGACCGCGCCAAATACGAAATATTGCGCGGCTTCGGTGGCGCTGGTGGCGAGCAGGGCGCCGTTGTGCAGCGTTGCCGCCAAGCCGTCGCGCAACGCCGGCAAGGCCCGGGAGCGGGCTGCCGGTGACGGCGGTCTCTCGCTGTCTCGCGGCAGAAGCATGCCGAGCGCCAAGGCCATGACTCCACCTGCAGCGCAGACGAGATAGACCGCATGGAAGCCGACAAGCGAGATCAGTGTGCCGCCCAGGAACGGCGCGACGGAACGGCCGGCCATCGTTACCGACGAATAGGTAGAGAGCATCTGGGCGCGATCCTTGACGTAGTGGCTGGCGATCCAGGCGCTCGCCACCGTGCCGAAAATCGCGGTTGCGAATCCATGGTAGAAGCGCACCAGCACGAGTTGCCATACGTCGGTTACCGGCAGATACAGGAAGGGCGCGGTGGCAAATACGACAAGTGCTGCCATCAGCAGGCGGCGCTTTCCAGCGAGGTCGGAAAGCATTCCGGCAGGCAGGCTGACAAGGATGCCGGTCACCGTCGATGCCATCACCACCGAGCCGATTTCGGGAGATGTCGCCCCCAGATGGACTGCGAACAGCGGAAGTGCCGGGGTTTTTGACAGAGTGGAACTCAGGATGGCGAATGCGCCGGTTGCCGCCAGAAGCAGGAATGATCGCCGCTCACTTATCCCGCCCATCGCCCCTCCTGCGGTTTTCCGGCGCACTGTGTATCATATCATCAGCCCACCGGATGACCGGTGGGCAAGCCACGGTCCGCAGGATGCTGCAATGACGCATCGGCGGCAATCCGTATTATCGCAGATCCAGGAGGCATGGTCGTGCGCAAACAGTTTCTGGTCCTGGTATCCGCCAGTATGCTCTGCGGCTGTATCGCCCAGGCACTCACCTCCGGGCACATCGCGTTCAGTGATGATGGTGCCGGCGCCGGCGCGGTTCCACGGATCAGCGCCCATGAACGCATGCTAATCCACGATTACTGCGCGAATCGTGTTCGCGCCGCACAGGACACTCGCATTGTGTCAGGATTGCGCGCCAACCACCCGCTCCCGCCCCGGCTGGTCTATCACTATTTGCCGGCTCGGCTCGAGAGTCGGCTGGAGCCGCTGCCGCAGCCGTATGCGCGCGTGGTAGTGGGAACCGACGTGCTGGTGATCAATCGTCACACGCGGATGATTGTCGATCTCGCCCGCGGCGCTTGCGAACCGCGCCGGTACTGACCTCCGCGAGCCTGCACCGCCTGCTATTTTTTGGCCAGGAAGTTTCTGGCCAGCGCCCGGCGTTTCTCGTAGGCCTCGCGTGCCACTGCGACGTCTTCCAGGAACAATGGCAGCTCTTCCAGCAGCAGCGCCTGCGGGCCGTCGACGAGCGCCTTTTTCGGTGCCGGGTGGAAGTCTACGAGAACCATGTTGGCGCCAGCGATGACCCCCTGGGCGGTGACATTCTGGATGTCGAGCAGCCCATCCGGAGAGCGGTCACGCGTGCCCACCGAGTGGGATGGGTCCACGCACACGGGCATGCGCGTCAGGCGTTTCACCACCGGCACGTGGGCAAAGTCGACGAAGTTGCGGTGGGGGTCGCCCATGTTCGTCTTCATGCCGCGCAGGCCGAATACCACGTTGCGGTTGCCAGGTACTCGGCGGCATTGAGCGATTCCTCCAGCGTGATGCCAAAGCCGCGCTTGAGCAACACCGGCAGCTCGCGCTGTCTTCCCACGATCTTCAGCAGCTCGAAGTTCTGCGTGTTGCGTGTGCCGATTTGCAGCATGACCCCTGTGGGCTTGCCGGTGTGCTCCAACGCTTCGCGGATCTCGTCGAGATGCGAGTCGTGGGTGATCTCCATGGCGATCACTTTTATGCCGTACTTGCCGGCGAGTTCGAACACCCACGGCAGGCAGTCGCGGCCAAGGCCCTGAAAGGCATACGGATTGGTGCGCGGCTTGTAGGCGCCCATGCGTGTGCACACCTGGCCGTTGTCGCGCAACGCCCGCATCATCTGTTCCACGTGTTCGGGCGTATCCACGGCGCACAGCCCTGCGAACACATTCAGACTGTCCTGGCTGAAGTGAACGCCGTTGTAGTCGAATCCGGTAGGGCGCTGATCATCGTGATGGCGGCCGAGAATGCGATATTCCTCGGATACCCGGACGACGCGCTCGACCCCGGGCAGGGACTCGATCTCTCCCCGGTCGAGGACCGCGGTATCGCCGATGAGGTAGATTTCGGTGAGGGTTTGCTGCGACCCCACTTCTTCATGAATCCGGGTAGTGATATTGCGTTTGTTGCGCAGCACATCCAGTATCTGCTGGAATTCCGGACTGTTTCGGCCGGCATGAGGTTTGAGGATGATAATCATTGGCTTTTCCTTAACAGTACCATCGGGTGCCGCATCGAACTGCGTGCAACGCCGAACCATGGGTTGGCTGGCCGAGTCCGCAACGACCCACGGCCTTGCTGACGGCATTTCGGGCCTCGAAATGCGGAGCCAGGCCACCGGAAGCCGCTATTGTAGCAAGACACAAGCCAACATCCGCCATGCAAGACACCGGATCACCATCTAAGCGGAAATCTGCCGGTGGGCGCCCGCCTAGGGAGGCGGAGCGGCCATCCTTTTCGCTCGATCCGAAGGTCGTGCGGCGTCAGGTCCGGATTGAGACGTTCAGGGCGAGCGGACCCGGCGGACAGCACCTGCACAAGACGGAGTCGGCGGTGCGCATGATCCATGAGCCGACGGGAATCGCAGTGACGGTGTCGGATACGCGCTCGCAGGCACGCAACCGCGCCCTGGCGCTCGAACGCCTGATCTCGCGGTTGCGACGGCTTGTTTCGGTCCCGAAGCCGCGGATCGCGACACGTCGTACCGGCGCGTCGGTGCGCCGGCGCCTTGAACAGAAGCGCATTAAAGCCCGTGACAAGGGCCTGCGTGCCCGCGTACGTCCGACGGAATAGGGGGCGCTAACCGTTCCGCAGGCGAGTCCCCGGCGCTGCTGG
>JAJYEK010000101.1 GCA_021785795.1 Pseudomonadota bacterium | reverse complement strand
GAATTGTAAAACGGGACCCAGAGCACACCGATATAGGGGAAGATGAGCAACAGGTACCAGAGTTTACTGCCATGCCTGGTCGATTCGTTTGTCATGCCGTAATCCCTCTTAGCTCTTACTTATTGTAGGTACTGCCTGATGAGCAATGATTCTGGCTGACGCACTTATTAGCGTACACAGCACTGACGCCGGTTTCAAGATGACCGGGACCGTTCCTGACGCTGGCCTCATTTTAAACCGTGGGTCGAGCGCGGGCGCTGACACGCTGCGCCGGAATACCGCCTTTTATTTGCATGAAAAATCATCTGCTTGATACACACTGTGCTGGCGCCGCCACCTCGTTCCACCCCAGACACACAGGCGCGCTGAAGGCGGTATGGCCGCAAGGCGAACGGGGCAATACACACGTCGCGCAACCCGTACGGGGAAGTCGGGATCGGATCCGTCCTCCGTCTCGGCTTGCCGGGGCCTACCGATAGACTCGATGATGGTGTCTGCGGCGCGCGTACGGCACCGGACCGAGGTATCTGCGGTAAGCCGCAATCCAGTCATGCGCGATCAGATACTGGGCACGGGACAGAGTAATCCGCCTGTGACACACCATCCAGTGCAACCGGTTTTCGAGCCGGTCCTTGGCGTAACTGCCCCATCCGCCGACGACCTGATGCGGCTCGGGCCAAAGATTCCTGGGGGAATCCGGGCTGCCGCCCAGCTCGAGACTGATCAGGTGATCTTCTTCATAGTCGCCCAGCCGGCGGTCGCTGTAACCGTATTCGCGGATCTGGGCGCGCTTGAGCGCTTCAGTGTAGCGCTCCGCCGGGCGGACCGACCGGGTATAGCCGCCCCGACGGCAGATAGTTTCGCGCAGCGTCGTCTGTGTCACCGCGGGATTGAGTGCTCCGGGAGTAAGTCGTGAATCAGGCAGCGCACGCGAATAGGGAAACACCGCATGACGGCCTTTAGACCAGGTCACGCGCTCCTGGTGATGATTCCATGCACCCGCGATGGCATCGCCCTGCGGCCATGCCGACTGGCTTGCCACGAGCAGCACCGGCAGCGCGGCGGCGCTCGCCAATACCCACCAAGGTCTTTTCATCGATTTCACTCGTCAGCGGACGCGCGGGAACAATACCGCAGGGAAGGGTTGCGGGCCAGATCATTCACGGTACACAACAGCATTAGCCGGACCCGCTCCATCATCGTCCGCCCCCTGAGGTATCCTCCTTCATGTTTTCGCTATGCCGCAGCACTGTGCGGGCGTACATTGCTGTAGCGAAGACCACCGGGCCGAGACGCCCCATTGCAGGCCGGCCGAACACAGGGGCATCGCCATGCCCTGCAACCCGGCCGAAGAACTTCCCGAGTCGGTACGAAAATATCTCCCGCTGCATATCTACCTTAGCGCCTTCAGCAGCGCCCGGATCAGCTACACCAGCCGGGGCTGATGGGGCATAAGAAGATCGCCCACCGTTTCGCCCGGGCTGCCGTGAAACGGAGCTACCGTTAAGACTTCTGCAGGCTGGATCGAACGATGATGCGGGGTTGCAGTGAAGGAAAGCCGGCTTTGGCGTCAACCGCAGACTCGGAAATCCTGAATCCGACAGGTTTGCACCGTCACGAATGCCCGAAGATGTAACGCAAGAATCCGTCCGGCCTGTGCTGCACGAGTTCATGCTGCTCCCCCAAGTCAGCCGCTGATGCTGCCCCAGGTGTCGCGTAGCCGCTCTTCCTGATGCACCACTCCTCGCCCGGGCGTCACCAATAGCCACCGCCGTATGGGCATCAAGGCCTGGTCATCTTCTGGATACGTGATCAGCCGCGCCCCAGCACGCCCGTGCGCCTTGTCCCAGGTGCGCTTGCCGGCGCGCGCGTCGGTGCCATATTTGCACGCGAACTTCTCCGCCAAGCGCAGCGCCTTCTCGATCGGGATAACGCCGCCGGTCCAGTGCCGGCTGCCGTGCTGCACGGTTTCCAATAAGATTCGCATCGTGGCCGCCTTGAACCTCAGGAGGCGCACATACGAGGTGCCCCGGGGGGATGGGTAGATCGAGCATGGTGTTCTCCTGGAAGAACGGACATGCGCGGTATAGCGAGCCCGCGTACCGCGCGTGCGTAATGTGGTAGGGGACCTATTAGAACGCTACAAGATGTTCCCTAGAAAAGCCGCCCGGTGACTACACGGTTCAGGTTACGCCGGACGAGTTTGCCCAGGGATGTGCCAACGTCTCCACCGGCAAGCCGCGGTGGGGATGAGCCAACATCCCCCTGCAAACCGTCTCTCTGGCGATTGCCAATTCGCCAGCGTTACCTCCATCGCGCAGCGCTTTTGATCGGGCTCGCTACGCCGCAACAGTGCGGATTTTGCGGGTGGGCAATGAACGCACCGTCAAGACCTTCGAGGGTTTCTTCACCATGCTGGGGCAGGAGACCTGCGCGGGCATCGAGTTCGTCTGTTCGGATATGTGGCAACCGTACATCCGCGTGATCCGGGAACGCTGTTCCCAAGCCGTCCACATCCCAGATCGCTTTCATATCGTCGCCAAGATGAATGACGCCCTGGATGACGTGCGTGCCTACGTGACCACCGGGTCGGCAGAGGTCAGCTCCCGCCCGTTCGGCAGCTTCAGGCGGGCCTCAGCGCTGGGCGTGGCCCACCGCGTGTCGATACCTTCGTGCACGACGCGCAGCCTCGGCTGATAGCGAGCCTTCAGGCACGGCTGGTGGAGCGCATCGAGTTTACATCCATCCTGCACCAGGGGCAGAAAGCATTGCAGTTCGAGGGGAAGACCCACATAAGCCCACTGGGGCCGCCGCAGTTTATAAGTATGGCGTCCCTGCCTGGGTCTTGAAGGCTATGCAAGTCGGCTGAGTCTGCCGTGGGCGGCCTGAGTGCGCGAACTAAGCTCGGTTCAGCATGGGGTAAATCCTTCTCGATCGTCATTTTGTCCTGGAGTCAGGTGAAGAACGGCCGCTACCGACCTTCACCGTTTGACCACCACATCTGCCTGACCCTCAGGGCCCGGGCGCGGGCCTCATCGAGCGTGTCGCCGAGGCAGGTGAAGTGCCCCATCTTGCGCCCGGGGCGCGCCGCGCGCTTGCCGTACAGATGTAGCTTGGCGCGTGGTTCGCGCAGGATCGCCTCCCAGCGCGGCACACCCCGGGTCCAGAGGTCGCCGAGCAGATTGGTCATTGCCGCCGGGCACAAAAGCGCGGGGTCGCCGAGCGGCAGTCCGCAGAGCGCGCGCACCTGCTGCTCGAACTGGGAGGTAACGCAGGCATCGAGGGTGACGTGACCGCTATTGTGCGGGCGCGGCGCGATCTCGTTGACGAGCAATTTGCCGTTCGACACGAAAAACTCGACTGCCAGCACACCGACGTAGTCGAGCGCACCAGCGATGCGCACGGCCGCGTCCACGGCAACGCACGTTACGGCCTGCGGCGCACGTGCCGGAATTAAGCTGGTGTCGAGAATCCCACGCCGGTGGCGGTTTTCGATCGCGGGGTAGACGACGGTGGCACCGTCCACGCCGCGCGCCAGAACAACCGAGATCTCCGTCTGAAGAACGCACAGCTTTTCCAGCACGCAAGGCTCGCTGCCGAAACTCTCGAAGGCGGCGAGCGCCTCGGCAATGCTACGCACCCGCGCCTGGCCCTTGCCGTCGTAACCCAGGCGGGCGCGTTTGAGCACGGCGGAGCCACCGAGGCGTGCGAGCGCACAGGAGAGATCGCCACGGTCGTGCACAACCGAGAACGGCACACAGGCAAGACCGCACTCCACGAGAAAGCGCTTCTCGCGGATGCGGTCCTGAGCGATGGCAACCGCAGCGGCGCCCGGGCGCACCGGACAGGTGCGCGCGAGATGTTCGAGGCTCTCTGCCGGCACGTTCTCGAATTCGATGGTCACAACGGCGCACAGGCGCGCGAGCTCGTCGAGCGCTTGCCGATCGACGTAATCAGCCTCGAGGTGGACCTCGGCCAGGCGTCCGGCCGGGCTGTCCGGGTCCGGATCAAGTACGACGACACGATAGCCCAAGCGCTGGGCGGCGATCACGAACATACGTCCGAGCTGGCCGCCGCCGACCACGCCGAGGGTGGCACCGGGCAGGATCATTTCGGCAGCCCCATGGCGCGCACCTTGGCGGTCTGGCGGCGGCGGAAATCGGCGAGCTTACCGGAGAGCCGCGCGTCGTGGCGAGCGAGCATGGCCACGGCGAACAGCGCAGCGTTGGCCGCACCGGCTTCGCCTACGGCGAAGGTCGCGACCGGGATCCCCCTCGGCATCTGCACGATGGACAGCAGCGAATCCAGCCCCTTCAAGGCGCGCGAGGTCACGGGAACGCCAAGCACTGGCAACGCGGTCTTGGCCGCGAGCATGCCCGGCAGGTGCGCAGCACCACCGGCGCCGGCAATGATGCAGTGCAGCCCGCGGCCGGGCGCGGCCTCTGCGTACTTATAGAGAAGGTCGGGGGTGCGGTGGGCGGACACGACACGCGCCTCGTGCGGCACACCGAAGTCCTTGAGCACGGCGACTGTATGTTGCATGACTTTCCAGTCGCTGCGGCTACCCATCACCACGCCGACAAGGGGAACTGTCATCGCATCACTCCGGAAATGTCGAGAATTCGGTGTAGCGCACTGGGATGCGCCAATGGTTGTTGATGGCGACGAATTCCGCCGCCAAACCTACGATGCAAACCTGCCAGCCTGGTGGCGCATGGTCCGCGCGCGCTTCGACTGGTGAAAAGAAAAACACAATGTTGCCTCGGAATGCGCCCGGAACTGGCGGCGTCACCGCGATGAGCACGGCCACGCACTTTGCTGATTCGCGCGCGGCGGTACGCATCATCCGTCGGCCTCGCCTCCCTGGAACGGCAACAATCGCCCCGTGACCGGGTCCTGGAACAGAGGCGGCGCTAGGCCATCGGGGAATCGTTCGCGCAGGCACCGCATTTTTGCCTGTAGTGCCTCCGCCGCTGTATTCACAGCAAACACCGGCGCAAACCGGCCAGACACGCTGACCACACCGTTTGGCGTGGAATTTTCGATCAGCGCCTGCACGATGAAATGCCGCACAGCGTCACAGCCGGTGCCATCCGGAACGTCGAGCCAGAGCATCGTCCAGACGTATGGGACGCCGGCGGACTCACGCACCGGAAACGTCCAGAGTGCGCCGGCCCGGTCACGGCAGGTCAGCGCAACGGGAAACTCTTGCGCCATACGCGGATCAATCCATGTCCCGAGCACCGCAGCGTCGCTTTCGTCACGCTTGCGGAAGCGATATTGAATCGCGAGAATCTCGCTCGCCTCACGGCAGGCGCGCATCAGATCGCTCATGGCGCGGACCAGCAGCAATACGCTCATAGGATTGCGACGCCAATGTTTCCGTTAGCGCCGCCGCCCGCCTCGCCCGCATACGCCTCCGGGTCGACAGGAACGACCTGCCAGACACACCCGGCCGGCGGCGTCGTGGCGGCACGCGCGATCACACGGCGCGCGAACTGCGCGCGCCGCCCGGGAGCGTGCTCCCGCTTACGTACTTGGATCAGGTGCACACCCCGCTCGAGCCGGCCGTGAAATTCCGCCACACCCCAATTCGCGACATTCGTGATCGTGCATAACGCCGGCAGACGCGACGCCTTGAGTACCAAGGCGTTCTCCGGCAGGAACGGCGCTACTGTCCCAGCCTCGGGGTCCTCCCAGGACAGGCGCTGGCGGTCGCACCCGTGCGGGGCCCCGTTCCAGGCGGTGACACGGAAAAATTGCAGCCGCGCGCGTTTGTCGGAATACTCGTGCTGGTAGGTGATCCACGGATACGCGCAATCGAGCTTAATACCGGTCTCCTCCTGCAGCTTTCGCGCGAGCGCCTGCCCGGATTTCTCGACGGCATTGAACTTTCCGCCCGGCAGCTCCGAGTAGCCGCTCGAAATCTTGCCGCGCGGACGCTCAGCGAGCAGCACGCGACCGTCGCCGCACTGCACCACGGCCACTGCGACGTTCGCGAGCGGCTTGGCACCTGTCACGGCACCTCCTCGAAGTCGAGGTTCAGCCCGTCGGGCGCGAGCGGGAGGAAACGACCTTCTGCGAACGCGACGTAGTCGGGATGATCACGGCAGCTTTCGATGGCGGCCGGATGGGCGAAGCGCACCAGCCAGCAGTAGCGGTATCGGGCGTCCGGGCGCACGGCACGCCCGGTGAACACGGTGCGCACGCTCGGGATCGCGCTGAGGATCCGGCGGCCCTCGGCCATCATGGCCCGCGCCGCGCGCTCGCCTCCGTCCCCTCCGGGCGCGACGTTATACAGGATACAATGCTCCACGGGTCCCCATGGCCGGCAGTGCGCCTGCACTCCCGGCGCGCGCCCGGCCGAACCCGACAGCCGCAGACAGCGCTCGACTTCCGCACCCAGTGCCTGTTGCACGCCCTTCATCAGGCGCAGGTAGCCGTTGCGCGGAGTGGAGCGCACGTTGCGCCGCAGGCGCTCCCCGGCCGCGCGCGACAGACCGGCATAGTGGTGGATCTTGGCGACACCGCGCTCGATCAGTCCCCGATACTCGGCGTCGGTAAAGTCCCGGACGGCGTCCACAGTCAGCGGTAGCACCGTCGCGCTGCGGATCTCTTCGAGCCGTGCAAAATCCAGTCTCGCCCGCGGAACCGGCGAGGCGCCTGCGACCGCCAGGATATCAACACCGGTATGCTCTACGTACCGGCGGACGGCGTCGAGCGAGGCGGGCGGCTCGCCCGGAAGGTGCACGATGGCGTTCAACCCTCCCTCCACCGGCACGCCGTAGCCGCGCGCCATTTCGACCACCGTGCGGGTCTGGGCAATATGTTCCTCTGGCGTGCGCCCCGATCCGTTCAGCGCGACGCCGTTGCACCCGAGACCGATCGCACGGGCCGCAGCGGCGACCGAAGCCGCGCGGGTGAATTGAATCGCCACCGGAACCGAGGCGCGGCGCGCCGCCGCTTCGACCGCCGGCAAAAAATATTCGGCAGCAAGGTGGTCGAGGTGCGGTTCCGCCACGCAGAGGATCGCCGGCGCCCGGCAATTCTCGGCAGCGGTCACCGCCGCGGCCAGGAAATCGAGGCCCGCCAGGTCGAAAGCACACACGGCGTAGCCGTGACTGCCGGCGTGCTCGAACAGGTCTCTCGCATCAACGAGCGGCATGGGCGGTGCGCTTCCTGTCTAGCTGACGGTGTGACGCCGCTGCGCCGGTGGCGAGGGATCGCCCGCTACGCCGGCCATGTGGCAGCGGGGCTCCTGCAGTACGAAGCTCCAGAACACCTCGGTCACGCAGGAGAAGCGCTTCTCCAGTCGATGAACGAGGTGCCGGGTGCATCGCAAAGACATCGAGGCAACATCGAGAACCGTGAGCCATCCGGCCTCGCGCTCGAGCGTGACGCTTTGCAGCGAGACGATCGCCATGTCGAGGAGGCAGATGCGCTGGCCAATCTGCTCGAACAACGCTACACCGAGATTGTCCACGAGCTGCTTGATCTGCAATGAGATCGAAGGCTGAGTGGTACCGGGCACCTCGCCCGCGTGTGTAAAGTGAAAATGTTGCGTGACGGTCATGAAGAAAGTGAGCTGTCACCGGGTGGTGTACTTCACGAATCAATCCGGCCACATGTGCTCGCGGTGAGGGCCGTTCCAGGTACGATAGAGGCTCGCGGGTGGCGACCAACCGTTCTGGTGCGCATAACGCGCACGGGACACGACGCGAGGGGGCAGGTCGGCCGCTGGCGCGCCCGGCGCGGATTGCCGTGCCGGTTTTGCCACGCACCAGCACCGTAACATAGCCGCCGACGAGCTGCCGGCCGTTCAACCGCACCTCCGAGGCCCTGGTCATGGCCTCGGAGGCTTCAATCGCCGGCACCAGACCGCGGGTCTGGATCATACCCAATGCAATGCCCATTTTCTCACTTGCCATACCCGACTCCCGTTCTGTTACATTGAAATCAAAACTCGCCGACCCCCTCCGTGGCTCACAAATGCCACTCCATCTCCGACCAGTGATCGATACTTCCACCGATGGTGAGCAGGATGCGCAATCGATCTATTGTTCCTCGGCCGGCAATGCCAATTTGCCCCGCTGGGCAATGGCAGCGCGGCGTTCACGCGCGACGCGGCGAACGACGCCGATCATGGGTTTCAGTTCCTGCGCCGCGGCAAGAGCATCCTCCACGGTGGGGGCTTTATTGGCCTGACCGGGGGCCGAGGGAAACTGCGGTTTGTGGAAAGAATCGCTTTTATCAGACATTGATGGGTTCCCCGCTAATAGCCAATCCTCTTAACCGATGTCTTGGCAGCACCTGAGCGATACCGGCGACCCAATCGGTGCGCAATACACCGTGCCATCGCTGCAGGCGCATTTAGCGCGTGGCTGCCGGGATATGTGTACACCGCTTGCCGTCTCGTTTCTCATGCAGAGTACCGGCCCTGGTTACCAGACCTCGCTCTGCAGGGCGATGCCATGTGCGCCGTGGTGCATAGCCGTCTCCAGCAGATCCAAGTGCATTCCGCCCAGGGCATAAACGGGTAATGGACAATTGCGCGTCAATGCGGCGAATTGGTCCCAGCCCAGACCGCGGCGGCCCGGATGACTGGCGGTTGGCAATATCTGGGACACCACAACGAAATTGGCGTGCAGGCGTGTCGCCTGCGCCAGCTCTTCGGGACGGTGACACGAGGCCGCCCAGAAGCCGATCGCCGGTGGCGCGCACAGGCGCATGAGTTGCTCTGCCGGCAGATGCACCCCGTCGGCACCCGCGCGCAGGGCAGCGGCAACGTCACCGTTCACCAGCACACGTGCCTGGTAGCGACGGGCAAGCGCGATGACACGACGCGCAAACTGCGCGAGCTGCTCGGACGTCATCCAGGGTTCGCGCACCTGTATCAGTCGCACGCCGGATTCAAGCGCGGCCGCCAGTCGCGGCATGAAGGCGGACACCCCGTACTTGCGGGCTTGGGTGATGGCATACACCGGTGGCAGGTTGAGCGCATCCATCACTCGCTTGTTGGCCGGGAGTAACGGCGCCACCGTAACCGCCGCCGGGTCCTCCCAGGCGATGCGTTGGCCCTCGCGGCCGTGCGGCGTGCCGCGCCACGACAGCACGCGAAACACATGCAGTCGCACGACCTTGTCGTCGTAGGCATGGTCATAGGTCATCCACGGGTAGGCGGTATCAACCTCGATCCCGACTTCCTCATGCAGTTCCCGCGCGAGCGTACGCCTGGCATCTTCGGCGATCTCGAATTTGCCGCCGGGAAATTCCCAGAAGCCGCTGGAGACCTTTCCCTTCGGGCGCTCGGCAAGCAGGACACGGCCGTCGGCACGCTGCGCCACGGCGACCGCCACGTTGATGACAGGAAGCGACGGACTCGTCATGTACGACCCTCCCGGACACATGCCGGGGCCTGACTGGATTCGGGGCTCGCCGGCATCGGTTAGCCTTGTTGTATCTGCTGGGTGAGACCGTGGATATCGCGAGGCGAACTGCGCTGCACGCAGGCTTCGATGCATTGCCGTTCCTTATTCAACACGAAATTCCGGAACGCCTCGGCGACCGCGGAGAAGCGTTTTTCGCGACGGTTAACCAGATACCACACGCGCTGCGGAGCCGGTGCATCCAGATCGAGCGTCACCAGACGCCCGACTTCGAGCTCCAGCACCACGCTTTGGGTCGGCACCAGCGCGATACCGATACCGGCCTGCACACTCTGCTTGATCGCCTCGTTGCTGTTGATGATCATGGTGGTCCGAGGTTCGATTCCCTGCCGCCGGAAGAAATCATCAGTCACCTCACGCGTATCCGATCCCGATTCACGCATCAGGAACCGCTCCGTGCCAAGCACGGCCGGCGGTATCTTGGATTTGCCGGCCAGTGGATGATCCGGTGGGGCAATCACAACAAGCGGGTCCTCCAGGAACGGCTGTGCCTCCAAGGTATCGTCCTCGGGCGCCGAACCCATCACTACCATGTCGCGCTCGTTGTTTTCCAGCTGGGCCAGCAACCCATCGCGGCCGGTGATGTGCAGATCGATCGCGATGTCCGGATGCGTCAGCGTAAATGCGGCGATCAGTCGCGGGATGAAGTATTTGGCGGTTCGACCGATGGCGAGGCGCAGCTGCCCGCCTTGCGCGCCTTTGAGGCGTTCCAGGACGGTCTCGGCTTCGGCCAGCTGCTGATGGATCCTTTGACCGTAGCGATAGAGCTCCTGGCCCGCTTCGGTGAGAAAGGTGCGCTTGCCGATCTGCTCGAACAGCGCAACACCGAGATTCTCTTCGAGCTGCCGGATCTGCATGGAAACCGACGGCTGCGTCATGCCCAGCTCTTGAGCCGCGCGCGTGAAGTGCAGATGGCGTGCGGCAGTCAGAAACACGGTGAGCTGGCGAAGAGTGGTGTTTTTCATGTGACGGTCGGCGACGGCGAAGAACGTTGGCGGATCCGGTATCAGTCGGGCCAGATCCGCGACGGATGGAGAACCCCGTTACTCGCGGGCGGCTCCTGCGCAACCTGTTGCACGGGCTGTTCGCCGGAAACCGGTGCCTTGCGCGCGGGCGGCGGCGACAGGGGCTGTGTCAATTCCGGACGCAGCGCTTCGCCCGGAGGATGGGAACGCCTCTGCCTCAGACTTTCCGCCAGCTTCGATCCGATCTTCTTGCTCATGCCGCCAGTACCTCCGCAATCACCGATTCGATTTCTTTCGCGGCGGATTCACCGCGCGAGCCGAGGTCATACACACTGCGCCCCTCGAGTGCCGCCGTGCGGTATATCGCCCGTCGCGCAAGACCGCTGCGCAGCGCCGGCACCGTAAACTCGCGAAACACCTCTTCCATGCCACGGGCCATGGCGTTGCGCGCCTCCATCTGGTTCAGCACCAGAAAGGCGCGCAGTCCGGGATTGCCCGAGCGCGCCGCCTTCACCATGTCCTCGATACGTGTGCTGGCCCACAGATCCATTGGTGAAGGCAAAACCGGAATCAGCAGACAGTCGACGCAACCCAGCGCCTGCGCCACGCGCGGCGAATCCGTCGAGGGCGGGCAGTCGATCACCAGATACCGGTACTCGTCGCGCACGGCCTCCACGGTCTCGTGCACGCCGGCCATCACCTCGATCACTGGCACCACCGGGTTCGATGGCGTCGTCGCGAGACGCACCCAGCCCGAGGCCGATCCCTGCGGGTCCGCATCGAGTACCGCACACGACCCGCGGCGCGCGAGCCCGGCGGCGAGATTCACGGCCAGCGTGGTCTTGCCGACGCCGCCTTTCTGGTTGGCGACCGCGAAGACGCGGGAACTCATCCTCCGTCCACCGGCACCAGCGCGTTCACGCGACGCGCAAAATCGAAAACGTCCGACGTCAGCGTCTTGCCGTCATCCGCATGGATGGTGACGTTGGCGTAGGTTTTTCCGAAACTGATGTCCGGATAGCGATCGGTCTCCTTGGACAGCGCCGCCAGCCGGTCAAGAAAATCCCGCGTGCCGGCGTAGTCATTGAAGACGAACCGCCGGTACAGGTTGGCCAGGCGCTCGTTGCGAGTCCAGCCGTCCACGGTCTTCGAGCTTTCCGACATGCGCACCTCCGTCAGCAGGCTGGCGGCAACGGCTCCAACCTAATGCTTCATCTCCACGCCGTGCTCCCGCAGCCGGCGCTCCAATTCCTGGTAGTGCTGCACCTCATCACGATGAATGCGCGCGAACAACTCGGCATTCCCGGCGTCCGCCACACGCTCACAGAACCGCAGCGCCTCGGCGTAGAGCCGCATGGCGTCGGCTTCCGTCGCCAGACCGAAGCGCAGCAACTCCGCCAGCGTGCGCCCGACCGGACGCGCGGCCGCTTGCACGGACGGTGATCCGGCACCGATCTCGTGCAGGCGGCGACTAAACGCCTCGGCATGGCGCAGTTCATCGACGGCGCCGGCGCGCAGTTCATCGACGAACGATCCGAGCCCCAGGTGTTCCGCCTGCACCGCCTGCAACGTAAACTGCTGGGCGGCGCTGAACTCGTGGCCCACGGCCCGCTGCAGATAGACGATGATGCGCGGATGCCCGGACATGGTCTTCACGTCCGTGAAACGGCACCGTTCATGGCCTACGATTTGCTGACATCACTGTCGCGACCGCCGCCACCGCCATCCGGGCTGGTCGGCAGGACGCCTTCCACTTCCGCATGCGGACGCGCGATGATGTGCGCCGCCGCCAGCCCATCGCCCACGCGTTCGCAGGCGTCGGCGCCGGCGCGCACTGCGGCATTGACCGCGCCGGTCTCGCCGCGCACCAGCACGGTGACGTAGCCGCCGCCCACGAATTGCCGGCCGATCAGGCGCACTTCCGAGGCCTTGGTCATCGCGTCGGCGGCTTCAATCGCCGGCACCAGACCGCGGGTCTCGATCATGCCCAGGGCAATACCCATCTTCTCACTTGCCATCGTCGTAACTCCT
>JAJYEK010000011.1 GCA_021785795.1 Pseudomonadota bacterium | reverse complement strand
GCGTTCCCGAAACCCGGATTACCCGGATTGTCTTTACGGCGGCCCCCCCAGGCTGCCGCAGAATCATGCGGATTCAATGCCGACTCGTGGGATCATGGGGCTTTGGCCAGGCGCGAGTGGCGAAACACCGTTTGCCGCGTCGGTATGACGCCCGGACTCATGCGCCTCACCGCACCAGCTCACGGCGCAAAACGATCAGCTGCGGGTGGGTGCTGATCCCGAGCCGCACTTGCATCCCCAGCACCCGGGTCACCGTGATCTCTATGGGCGCCGACCCGAACACCATCTCGACAGGCGTATCCGGCGTCAGCTGTGGACTGGGGAAAATATGAAACGACTGGCCGGGTCGACGCGACAGAATCAGCATTCCACTTTCCCCATCAGCTCGTGCCTTCGCCGCTGGTGCCGGCCATGAAATCTCCGAGACTCGTGGCATCGGGTTCCAGAAGCGTACACAGGGAAACGCCGAGCGCTGAGGCAATTTTCTCCAGATTGTCCAGACCGACGTTCAGTTCGGCACGTTCGACATGGCCAATATAATTGCGGTGGAGACCGCTCGCTGCGGCCAAAGCCTCCTGGGACCATCCGCGCCCAACACGCAACAGGCGGACTCGCTTCGCCAGCATCTTCCTGGTCCTTCCTTCCATGTAGACAAATGTATGGGGAACAAGCGAGTCCGTCGACACATCATATGGAACGGATTGCACCCTGGCAGAGGCAATATCATGCCGGGGCCGCGTTCCGGAACATCATTGCGGCCAGATAATCCGAATCAGCGTCGGCGCTTGCCGCGACCGACAGGACTACCAGGATTGAGGCCGGCCGGAGTTGTTGCCGCTGTGCCTGGCGCGGCTCGACGTATCGATCTCGTGTGCTGGGTGTGGAAGCGTACGTCGGCGCTGCTGGCTCTCGCCGGACCGGTCCCGGACGCACCTCTATAGGCTGGACTCCCCACTCTAGGTCCGGATTTGTGCCGCGCCCCACTCTCGCGGCGCGCCTGTACTTGGCCGGTACGGGATGCCCTCGGTTGATAAGCCGGCACCAGCTGCTGTTTGCCGCTACCGATGAGTTCTGCCCTACCCATGCGTCGCAACGCCTCGCGCAGCAGCGGCCAGTTGTCCGGATCATGGTATCGAAGAAACGCCTTGTGCAGGCGGCGTGCCTTGAGTCCTTTGGGAACCGTGACGGTCTCGCTGGTGCGCGTGACCTTACGGAGGGGATTCTTCCCAGAATGGTACATAGCTGTAGCCGTAGCCATGGGCGCCGGAAGAAAGGCCTGAACCTGGTCCGCACGAAAGCCGTTGCGTTTGAGCCATAATGCCAGCTCCAGCATGTCCTGGTCGGTTGTGCCGGGGTGGGCAGCGATGAAATATGGGATGAGATACTGTTCTTTTCCCGCTTCTCGCGAGAACCGGTCGAACATCTCCTTGAATCGGTCATAGGTACCCATTCCCGGCTTCATCATCTTGCTCAAGGGCCCCTCGCACAGGTGCTCCGGCGCGATTTTGAGGTAACCGCCGACGTGATGGCTGACCAGCTCCTTAACATACTCGGGGGATTCGATCGCCAGATCGTAGCGTACGCCTGACGCAATAAGCACCTTTTTGATCCCTGGCACGGCGCGGGCACGGCGGTACAGCCTGACGAGGGGCGCATGATCTGTATCTAGGTTCTTGCAGATGGCCGGATAAACACATGACGGCCGACGGCAGGCCGCCTCGATCTCTTGACTACGGCAATGCAGCCGGTACATGTTGGCGGTCGGTCCGCCCAAGTCCGAAATAACGCCGGTGAAGCCGGGCACCGTATCGCGCACCGCTTCTATCTCCCGGATTACCGACTCTTCTGAGCGGCTCTGAATCACCCTCCCTTCGTGCTCCGTGATGGAACAGAATGTACAGCCCCCGAAACAGCCCCGCTGGATGGTGATGGAAAACCGGATCATCTCGTAAGCGGGAATGGGTTGATCGGCATAGAACAAGTGCGGTCGCCGCGCATAGGGCAGTTCATAGACGCGGTCCATTTCGCGCGACGCCAACGGCAGAGCCGGCGGGTTAAGCCACAAATCACGGTCGCCATGGCGCTGAACCAGGGCACGCGCATTGCCGGGGTTCGACTCGGCATGCAGAATCCGCGATGCATGGGCATAAAGGATCGAATCACCGGCAACCTGATCGAACGGCGGCAACCGGACCACGCTGCGACTTCTGTCGCCTGCTCCTGCCCCTGCCCGGCGCTCGAAACGCAGAGCAGCGGGCGCTGCCGGCCCAAGCCGCGCCCGATCGGGGACAATCGGCGATGCATACGGATCCTCGGGGGTAGCGGGCTGTCCGGGAACATCGATTCGGGCCGAATCGATCTCAAGCCAGCCTTCCGGAACGTGCTTGCGAAGGAAAGCGGTGCCGCGAACATCGGTAATCGAGGTAATGCGCTCCTTGCCCGCAAGCCGATGCGCGATCTCCACAATTTGCCGCTCCCCATTACCGTACACCAGCATATCCGCCTTTGAGTCCACCAATATTGAGCGGCGCACCTTGTCGGACCAGTAGTCGTAATGCGCAATCCGTCGCAGGCTGGCCTCGATGCCGCCAATAATGACCGGCACATCGGCGTAAACCTCGCGTACGCGCTGGGTGTACACGATGACCGCGCGATCCGGACGCTTGCCGCCGTTGCCGCCTGGCGAGTAGGCGTCATCCGACCGGATCCGTCGATCGGCCGTGTAGCGGTTCACCATGGAATCCATATTGCCCGCGGTAATGCCGAAAAACAGATTCGGCCGGCCCAACGCAGCAAAAGCTTCTCCGCTCCGCCAATCCGGCTGCGCTATGATGCCGACGCGAAACCCCTGAGTTTCCAGCAGACGGCCGATGATTGCCATGCCGAAGCTTGGATGATCCACATAGGCGTCCCCGGTCACAATGATGATGTCACAACTGTCCCAGCCGAGCGCCTCCATCTCGGCACGCGACATTGGAAGCAGCGGAGCTACGCCAAAGCGTGCCGCCCAATACTTGCGGTATGAGAACAAATCAGGAGCGGAGACCATGGAATCCAGCAATAGCGGTTAGATTGGGGAATTATAGCCCCATTGCGTTGTCCGCGTCTGCGACTTGGCCGCAAGCGGCCGGATGGCGGATGCGGCAAGACGGGAAAAACAGCCTGGTATCAGAGCGCTGCGGCAGCCCCGAAGCGGGCAAGCCGCCTGCGTTCGCGTTCGATAAACATGAACTCCAGCGAGCGGTGCACGATGCCCCTGTCGCTGGTGTATCGCCGGATGGCGGCCAGAGAATAGTCGGCACCGGTCAGAATCGCATCCGCCGCCATCAGGCCGCTGCGTACTGCCGGCCCGATACCCTCACAAAGATCGCGGGTTGCGAGTCCGGCCGAATCGCCCACTATGAATGCATTGTCAATGCGGCCAACGCGCACTTCCGACCGGAGGTAATAGCTGTAGCCCTTGGGATCGAAGTCGCCAGCGCGAACCATGCCTGAGCGCATGAGGCGACGCGTGAGCACTTCCCAGTGACTCCAAATATCCTCGCCGCGATGTTTGAGCTGGCTTGCCATTCCGCCGATGCCGACATTGAGATACCCGTCTGCTTTCGGCACATACCAGGAATATCCCGGGAATCCCCGCTCGAAAAACCAGAGGTGGCACCCGCCGTCCTGATATTCGTACGGGAACTCCTGCTCGAGCGTCACGGTCTGCAGCTCCTTGGCTCGTGGATTGGCGGCACGAAACAAGCTGCGGTATACGGGACATTTTGTGCCGCCAGCCCCGATCAGATACCGCGCCCGATACCGGTCGTCGATCACGTAGTACTCCCCTTCCCGGCGGATATCGCGCACATTATGGGTTTCCACTGGCACCCCGGAGCGTTTAAGCAGCCAATCATCGAACTCAAAGCGCCGAATCGAATGTTGTAAGCTGTTCACCCGCAGGCCGATGCCAAAAAGGTGGAAATAAAGACGATCGAAGGAGAGAAAGCGGTGCGGGTAGCTGCGCACATCGATCTCCAGATCACCCACAACTTCCGGCGTAATCCATCCGGCACATAGCTTCGTGCGCGGGAAGCTCTGGGCATCCAAGATCCGGCAGTCCACCCCGTGACGCGCCAGCTTCCAAGCGCAGCTCGACCCCGCGGGGCCGCCACCGACGATCAGAACCTCGCTCGATTCCAAGACTCAGCTCTCTGGTTGATCTGTCGGCGCATAGATATGGTTGCGCGTCCAAGGCACGTTGTTGTTGTTGCGTGGAGCAAAGACCACCTGGAACAGCTGCATGTCGCTGACTCGGAAAGCCGCTATGGACCCAGCAAGATAGAGCCGCCATGCCCGCACGAATGGTTCGTCGAACATTGCCGCCACGCGGTCAGAGGCCTTCTCGAATCTCCACAGCCAGTGCTCCAGGGTGCGGGCGTAATGAAGGCGGAGATTTTCAACGTCCAGCACGGAAAACTCCCAAGGCTCGAATATCTGCATAATTTCGGCCAGGGTCGCAGGGTAGGCGCCCGGGAAAATACGCTTTTCAATCCAGGCGTTCATCGGCTTCGCCCGATTGCGCCCGATCGAATGAATGAGGCCGCGACCGCTGTCCTTGAGACAGCGGTGAATGACGTCGCCTAATTCGCGGTAATGTCCGACTCCGACATGTTCCAGCATCCCGACCGATACAAAGGCATCGAAATCCCCCGAAATGTTGCGGTAGTCGTCCTCAACATATTCCACGAGTCCCTCAAGACCCTCAGCCTTGGCCCGCTCTCGAGCATATACGACCTGCTCGTGCGAGATGTTGTAAGCCCTGACCTTCACCCCGTAATGCCGAGCCATGTGGCGCGCGAGCGACCCCCACCCGCAGCCGGCCTCCACCACCGACTCCCCTGCACGTAGCTGAAGCTTCCGGCAAACGTGATCCATTTTCGCGACCTGCGCCTGCTCGAGCGTCGCGCTGGGTTTGGCAAAATACGCGCAGGTGTAAACCATCCTCTCATCCAGCCAGAGCCGGTAGAAATCGTTGCCGATGTCATAGTGCCTGTGGATATTGTCACGAGATCCCGCAAGCGAATTGGGCCGCGCACGGCGCGTGTGCGAAAGGACGCGCTGAGTCAGGCTGCCGGCCGGCACGGCGGCCAGTGCACGGTAAACAGTCTCAAGAAACTCAACCAGGTCGCCATCGACATTGATGCGGCCGGAGCTGTAACAGTCCCCGAAATGAAGGTCCGGATTGACAATCAGACGCAACAGCGCTCCGCGATCGGCGATGAAAACCCGGGCTATATGCGGATTCGTGCTGCCGGCGACTTCTTCACCATTCCAGAGCAGGAAGCGCACCGGTGGATTTCCCATGGCCTTTAACAACCACTTCAGTAAGCGCCGGTCCGCCTCAAAAACCGAACGCATCGAAAGATCAAACTGGCCGGCCGGGCCAGGCCGAACCCCTGTGTCAGTTGCTTGAACGCCGTCTGGATACGATGGTATATTGCAAAATTCCGCTTTCTTCTTGTTCATATTCCCACCTTCGATCGGTACGCCGGACCGCTGCGCTTCCATCAGAGCTCATATCGGGTATCCTGATATCCTAATCACCCATCCTGCGACTGACAAATTTTCGTTGCGGTTGGTAACAACCAGTCCTAGTCTTGGACATGCACTAATACCTGCCGTGAACGCCGGCCACGGCGGTGCTCCCAGAGATAAATGCCCTGCCAGGCTCCAAGACCCAGGCTGCCATCCATAATCGGTATGGAAATGCTGCTTGCGGTAAGCGCGGACTTGATATGCGCCGGCATGTCGTCATCGCCTTCAGAGTTGTGGGTATAGATTGCATCGCGCTCGGGCACCAAGCGCTTCAGCCATTGTTCGAGATCCTGGCGGACGGCCGGATCCGCATTCTCCTGCACCATGAGGCTCGCTGAGGTGTGCTGGACAAAAATCGTGCACAGGCCCTCATTCACGCCTTCGTCACGCACCACGCTTTGCACCGCGGCCGTTATTTCGTGCAGCCCCTGCCCGCCGGTTGCAACGCTTAATCTTCTGATCATGTGCGCCATTCCTTCGCAGCTGCATCCCTAGCCATTATCCTGCAATGTCCGGCTTCGTCAAAATCTGGCCCGGAAGCTGGGTCTTGCCGGCGTCCAGTCTCGTCGGGCTTCGGCCCATATATCGCCCCCAGTTTGCCAAGCACTCACTTCACGACGTCAAGAAGGTAACGATTGCGGCCATACATCCGGACTTTCGGTGGGGTTTGCGCCTCGGTCCCTGATGGAATTTGCTGAACGGTCTCCCATCACACGAAAGCACTCGCGGCGCAATGGGTCAATCAGATCAAGCCATTCACGGTCCTA
Organism: Pseudomonadota bacterium; assembly: GCA_021785795.1. The sequence continues at coordinate 46,281 of JAJYEK010000011.1, read as the reverse complement.
CCTGCCTTGCCGTCATGTCAAGATTGCCTGAGCAATCGGTGGAATACCTCCTTCGTTAAATCTGTCTTGGCCTCAATCCGGCAGGTTCGGCGATGCTGCAACCGGCGTGTAGTGCGGCTGGTAGCCTCTTCCGTGGGCCGGGAGCGCCCAGACGGTGCGCGCATTCTTGCTGGCCAGCGCCACCGCCGCCACGTTCTTGTGGTGGCGCGCGAGCAAGCGCCGGAACCAAGTGTCTGTGTCGGTCTTGCGCCCGGACACTTGGACCAGCGCCCGGGCACCGTGGATTAGGAGCGTGCGGAGGCAGCTGTCCCCGCGATTGCCGACGCCAAGCAGGGTGGGTTTGCCGCCGCTTGAGTGTTGCCGGGGCACAAGTCCGAGAAGGGCCGCCAGTTGCCGGCCGTTGGCGAAGGTCTTCCCATTCCCGATTGAGGCCACCAAGGCGCTGGCCGTGATCGGACCGATGCCCCGTATCCGGGCAAGTCTGCGGCTCTTTTCGCTCTGCCGATGCCAGGCTTGAATTTGCGCTTCGAGTTCATCAGCCTCACGGTCCAGCACCGTCAGGCGCGCTGCCAGCCGTGCCATCAGCGAGCGCACGGTGTCCGGCAGACCGTTCTCAATGTCTTGCAGGATCCGGGGAATCCGTTTGGCGATGTGGCAGATGCCTTGCGGAATCACGATGCCGAATTCGGGAAGCAACCCCCGGATTTGGTTGGCCTGCGCAGTCGGCAGATCCGCATCCCCTGCCCTCCATTTGCATCCCGGCGCCCCCCTATGCACGCATGACACCAGTGGAACCTCAGTCCGCAGCGACTATTCCACGCCTACGCACCACACTGACAGTCATCAGGACAGGGACACCCCCAGCAATTTTCCGATCAGGAAGGTGGCAGCAGCGGCTGTGCCACCAATGAGCACCATGCGCAGCCCGCTGCGCCAGGCGCGCCTTCCGGTGAACAGGCTGAGCAGCGCGCCCACGGAAAACAGCGCTACAGCCACCAACACCGCGGCCACTGGCAGGGCACGACTCCCGAGCTTCAGCATGAACGGTACCAATGGAATCACGCTGCCCAGGGCGAAGGCCGCAAAGGACGATGCTGCCGCACCACAGGCCGAACCCAGATCATCCGGGTTAAGGCCGAGCTCTTCCCGCGCAAGGGCATCAATTGCGTGGTCGTGATCCCGGATCATTTCCTGTGCCACGTGCCGCGCTTCCTCCAGCGCCAACCCGCGTGCGTTGTAGATCAAGGCAAGTTCTTCCGCCTCTTCCTGGGGGTATTCGTCCAGCTCCTCGCGTTCCAGACCGATCTGATATTCATACATTTCGCGCTGGGAGCGCATCGAAATGTACTCTCCTGCCGCCATCGAGAATGCGCCAGCAAGGAGTCCGGCCACACCAGAAAGCAGGATAAACTTCACACCGGTACCCGCGCCTGCGACACCCATAATCAGACTCGTGTTCGACACCAGGCCATCATTGACTCCGAATACCGCTGCCCGCAGCTTGCCGCCACCACCGATGCCGACGTGCCGGTGACCGATATCCTCGACCGATACGGGCATGGGATGGCCATGAGCCAGCGTTGCTGCGCTATAGACCGCCATGCCGCGGACCTTGAGCGCCGCCAGAATCGGGCGAAGCCGCCGGGGACCGAGATACCGGATCAACACCGCAACCAGCCGAACTCGCAGCGAGGGCGAATAAGCCAAGGGCAGAACCGCGCCGCTGCGGCGTATCCGGTCCTCCCAGATTCCGGCCTGTGCCTCTGCCGCGCGTGCAAGATTCTCAAAAAGAGTCGACTTGACCGGATCGGATTCGGCAAGGGCCATGATCCGGTACAGATACGACGACTGCTTTTCTTCGTTCCAGCTTTCTATGTAAGCCATGGCGTGCTGCCGCGGGACAAGGAAACCTAAGGCGCAGGACATCGCACACAGTGCGCCATTATACTAGTGTATGGCTAAAGCGCGGTCCACCTGGAACAACACCGGAATCTGAGCCGCCGTCTCGCAGAAAATTGATGGAACGTCACCTCGGCATCCGACTGCGTTTACGGAGCAGTTGCGTTCATGGCTCTGCGGCATGGCCCCGCATCCCGTGACCACGTTCATCGTCGGTCTGCGAACCGGGAACTGACGGCTGCTGGACGAAGGTGTCTCCACCAGGGCGGGTCGCCATCGGCATCTTCGGGTCCGAATTCTATTTAACTGGTCCGGGCAACTGCGCGCCGCACGGAAACGGAAGACAGGTCACCCGCGCAACGGTCGGAGCGACACGATCGGCGCAAACGGACACCGGACTGGCTGGCGTCAACGCGGCGACACGGGGTCAGCTTTCAATCGCAAGATCCCGGAAATGCGTTTTCCGACGCAAATGCCGCCGATAACCCGCGATCATCACAGGCAGGCCCACTGCTGACTGTGCCTGCCGTGCGTCGTTCGGCTTGTCTGCCCTCCGGTGGTATGCTTTCCGGTAATTGGGCGGATGCGGACGCAAATTTTCATGGATGTGACTGGAGTGACGATCGTCGGATGCGGAGATATCGGCACGCGGGTGGCGGCTCTGTGGCAGACGCGTGGCGCAACGGTGGCCGCCCTATCCCGCAGCGCCGCGAGCACGCAGCGTCTGAGCGCCCTCGGGATCAGGCCACTGCCCGGGGATCTGGACGAACCCGATTCGCTCTCGAGCCTGGAAGTATCGGGCCACCTGCTTTACTACTTCGCCCCACCTCCACGGACAGGTCAGACCGACCCGCGCATGCGGGCAATGCTGGACTCTCTGTCGAGCCAAACGAACCCGGGAAAGGTGGTGTACATCAGCACCACTGGCGTGTACGGTAACAGCCGTGGCACATGGGTTACTGAAGATGCGCCTGTAAACCCTCAAACTCCGCGCGCCCAACGGCGTCTTGATGCGGAAAGCGCCGTGCGTGATTGGGGGCGCAGGCGGAATGTTACGGTAGTCATTCTGCGCGTACCTGGAATATACGGACCAGGCCGCCTGCCGGTGGAGGCAATCCGTTCGCGACGGCCGGTAGTAAATGAAGGCGAATGCGGCTTTTCCAATCGCATTCATGCTGACGATCTGGCCCGCGTCTGCGTGGCAGCCGCAGAGCGGGGCCGTGCGGATACTATATACAATGTGAGCGATGGACGACCCGGAACCATGACGGAGTACTTTAACCGAGTTGCAGACCTTCTCGATCTGCCGCGGCCACCAGTGGTGAGCCGTGCCGAGGCAGGGCAAGTCCTGAGCCCGGAGTTGCTCTCATACATCGACGAGTCGCGGCGCATCGACAACCGGCGAATGCGCGAGGATCTCGGCGTCGCGCTTCTTTATCCCGACCTTGAGACATGGTGCAAGACAATGATTCCCCGTGGAAGATAGCGCGGGCACGGGGAGCCACACCCTGGTTACATTCCAGCTCCGGGTCGTCCCCGCGCCATGTCCGGATCGGCGTTGCCAAGACATTGGCAGCGGCCAGCTTGAGCATTGAGCCAGCCTGAAACTTTGGCAGCAGCCCTCTGGACCCGGCTGCGACAACACTACAACCAGCACCCTATGCAATAGGGCGTCTTAAAGGGTGCATCCATGATACTCGGCTGCGATTCTGTTCCTAAATGCCTGCGCACACCTGCACATGGCATTTATCCGCGCTTGGCTTGCATGCTTGCGCATCCGATTCAAACCCCTTGACGCTCAGTTGCGCCGGAGAACGCGCCAGCAGAATCTGCTTCGGCATGGCCAATGCTCAGAACACCGGAAATGCCGAGCTTATTCGGCATCATGAACAGGCGCTGATCCTCGAATTCATGTTTGCTTTCGGATCACCCAGCTGCTAATGCTCCAGCCATCACCTCTAACCGGCAGCAGCCATGCGCAGCACAGCATAGAGTTCCAGGATCGGACCGACCAGCGGCTGCATCTTCCTTGCCATGACCGTCCCGACTGCAGTGGTGTGTGAAAAAATTGGATTAAGTAGGGTTTCGCTCACATATGACAGTGCCAGCACCGCAACAATCTCGCGCTCGAGATCAGGGACCACTCCCACCAGCTGCGCGAGCGGTCCGGCATCAGCCGGCCCTTGGGCCGCATCCTCATATCGGGCCCGGGCCCGCTCTATGACCGCATTCATGTCCCGTGGCGCATCTGCAAGCGGAGCGGAACCACGAAAGTAACTGCCGATGACGTTCATGATACCGACTGCCGCCTCCTGGCTGGCCGGCTTACGCAGTATGCGCTCAGATACAGCCAGGAAACTCTGGCCCTGGCAGCCGAGCATGCGCAGCAGCAGCGCCGCATACTCGTTGCCGGCACGCACCAGCGGGTCAAGAACTACGCGTTGCTGCTCAAGGTCGCCGCGCGCGGCAACCTCCTCGGGCAGTGCGTCCGGAGTAGACTCGAGAAACCCCAGATGATAGATGTTCTTGCTGCGGCCTCTTTCCCAGATCCGCCTGCGCGTGTTTTCATCGACAAGTCCGGGCTGCAGCACCAACCGGACCGTTGCAATGATCGAGAGCGGCTCCGTCTCGAACGGCAGATAATCGACCAGGTATGCAGCCAGCACTTTGCCAATGCGTCCATTGACGACTTGCTCGCGGGCCAGCATGCAGCGCGCAATCTCGGGGGTCGGAAGCGCCCACCAGGCGCGGCGTGCAAGCTCGTCGGTCAGGCCGGCAGCCCCAGCAACAGCCACCACCGCTTCCGGCTCCCCCAGCAGCAGCAGCTCGGCCAAACGGGCGTCGCGGGCTTGGCCCATGCGGGTCCAGCGCTGCAGAAACGCCGGATACCCGCCAGGCGAGCCGAGCACGTGCCCGGAGAGCAGTTCACGCACACGGCGCAGGTACTGGTCCGGATGACCCGTGGGCTTCAGGCGGACAACGGCTTCCTGTTCCCCGCACAACAAGCCGTATACCGTCATGTTCTGGTCGTCCACGCGGATCGCTTCGATCGGGTTGGCAAGCAGGACATTCAGACGCAGCAGGTCTTCATCGCTCAGTTGCATGATTCACCGGGCGGCATGCATGCCGCCGCCTGCCTCCTAATTGAGCTGGACCCGCTGGCCCCAGGGTACCGGGGCCTTTCCCTTTACCAGCCAGATCACTGGAAACACCGGTACATCCCGCGGAAATTCGCCCTCGGCGTCGGTGAAATACAGCACGAGATCCGGCTGTCGATCCTGCGCCTTCAGCCATGCAAACGGCGGTATAAAACTGGTACCACCCCCACCCGAAAGCGATTCCGGCAATGTCAGCTCCTCCCATGGCTCGTACCGCCACGGGCCGTCTTCACTGAGCTTGTCGTCGCAACCAAGCAGCGTGACGCGGGCCCGCAACTGCCCCTTAAGCGCGTTAACCTCCGCCAGGAACTCGTGCATTTCCTTGTCACCGATGGAACCGCTCGTGTCGAGCACTATTGCGAGCTCCACCTGGGTGCTGCGCAGGCTCGGCAATATTGCCGCGCCCTCGCGGCGCGACGGTCGCATGAAACTGTAATCATCTCGGGCACTCGCACTCATGTACCGCGCCAACATCATTCGCCAGGGAAGCCGGGGCTGAAGCAGTTGGTCAACCATGCGGGCCATCGAAGCGGTGAGTTTCCCGGCCTGCATCGCCTGCTGGGCCGCACCGGCCAAACGCTGGCGCCACTGGACGCTCATCGCTTCGCGCTCGCCTTCGGTCAGCGGGGCTGGCATCGCCGCGCCTGCATGGCGCCCTTCGGATGCCGCACCGCTGTCCCGATTCCCGGGCTGCGACCCCTCCGGCTGCCGCTCGCCGCGATCCTGATCGTGCTGACTCCCTCCAGACCCGTCGTCGCGGCTATCGGATTCATCGTAGAGGTGCTGGTCGAGCGGCTCCTGGTTGTCGTTTTCCTGTATGCAGGGATAGATCTCTTCGGCGGTCATCCCTTCAAAACTGTCGAGCAGCAATACTCCTGGCGGCGGAGTCAGGCCATCGGCCACGAGCATCGGATTCACGGCGTAATCGCAGGCAAGGTCCCATCGTCGCCTTACGCGGTGCTGGCGCCGCACAAAATGGGACAGCGCGCAGTGCAGCGCTTCATGGGCGAGCACGAACTGGGTCTGCTCCAGACTGAGGACGCCGATATAGTCACGGTTGTAGTAAAACGCGCGGGCATCGGTTGCCGTGGTATCACACCATGCCGGATCAGCGGCAACCAGCGGTAGCCGCAGCACCAGCGACCCGAGAAACGGCTTGTCGAGAATCAGCCGCGTTCGTGCCGCCGCGAGCTTGGTTTCGACATCATCCTTTGCGGCCATGGCCCCTACATTTCAAAAAGCATCACATCCGCAATGTGCTTCGCCCAGTTTCCGAACTGCGGAAGCGCAAACAGCTTGCGACCCACAGCGCGCTGCATGTCCGAAACCAGCATCACACCCATTTCCCGCTGCGGGAATTTAAGCGCGTAATCGAGAATATGCCCATAGACACGGCTTTCATCAGCGCTGTCTCGTGCACGCACTGCGCGTCCGACAAGCGCGCTTGCCACCGCATACTGGAGGTCGGTCTCGCGCGGCACCGCTACGGCATCTCCGTCTATTATTGCATCAATGTCCGGGAGATGGTCGAGATTGTCAATGAAAGCCCCCAGCTCTATCGCCGCCGCCGGCCCGACGCAGGCCTGCAACGCGCCACGCAGCAGTTCCGGCTGATCACCGAATTTGCGCAACGCACGGTGCGCAAATTCCCAGGAGCGGGGACTCGGAAATGCAACCGGATTGTGTGCCGTATCGAAGTCGAACAACAGTTCCGGCCTGAATCTCAAAAACGCGATGATGCGCTCGTCAATGCCGTTCGCATAGGCCCAGCTGACCCAATCGTCGAGGTGGGTTTCCACCTCGAAATGGGAGAACCGATTGGCAAGCGGCGCCGGCATGCTGTAGGTGACGCCGCGGTCTCCCTGGCGATTGCCAGCCGCAAATATCGCCCATCCATCTGGAATCCGGTAAGCACCGAGGCGCCGGTCTAGAATAAGCTGGTAGGCAGCGGCCGAAACCGTCGGCGCAGCCGAGGTGATCTCGTCCAGAAACAGGATACCGGCTTCTCCATGGCGTGCGGCGTCGGGCAGCATCGCGGGAATTGCCCATTCCACCAGGTCATTGACCCGGAACGGTATGCCGCGCAAATCGGTCGGCTCCATCTGTGACAGACGGATGTCGATGACGGGAACGGCGTGCCGCAGACCGACCTGCACGACCATCTGGGATTTCCCCACCCCTGGGGGCCCCCACAACATGACCGGCGTATGGTGGCCATCCCGGGTGCTGGTGAATTCCCGGTCAAGAATCGAAAGCAGATGCAAGGGACGCATAACTTCTCCGAATTGCTGCGCCCGATAGCGGGCGACATGTCCAGCAGTATAAATTTAGTATTGATCCAGGGCAAAACAGGCAATCAGAATCCATACTGCACACGCGATGGGTCCGCATACCCCGTTTCCTTGGCGGGAATTCTGGCAATCCGCAGCTGGCCGAAAAGTCCCCACCACCGTCTGCAAGTACCGCTTCCCGACGGAAAGGACTTCAGAGCAATCGGGGGGCAGGGCAATCATAAAGGCTTAAGGCACAAATGACCGGGGTCCGAGCGGAGAAGCTGGCACCGGAAGCCCCTGGCTAAGGCTCGGGAAATTCGTCCAGCTTCGGAAAATCAGTGGCAAACCGATCGATCCACTCAATTGCCGCTTCTTGCCGGGTCAATTCGCGTCCTTCTCGTTCGCTTACCCTCTGCCGGTACTGCTCGATGCAGTAAACCTGCCAGATCATACGCGCGCGGAAGCGATCAATCCGGATCGAGAATTTCACGCCCGCAACGAAATGGTCATTGTCGGACTCACACCACATGATCCGGCCCTCGCATTCCAGAAGCGGCTGTACCAGCGGAATGCGCAGCTGAATGACCGCGCCCGGATTCAAGGCCAGGCGCGAAACAAACACCAGCCCGGCAGGTCCGATTTCTCGCAGATAGTCACCGCAGGGAATCGTGACTGAGTCGAGGCATAAAGGGCCTCCGACGTCGTTTAGATCCGAGTTTGTATTCGGCATGAACCCTCTTTTGGGCGCACTTGCAGCCCACCGTAGGGTCATGCAGAAAATATGCCAGACCTCCGAATCCGGACTGCTGCCGCCGAAATACCGGAATTGCTGCTTTTTCCGTGCATTACGCTCGCAGATTCTCGGCCAGCGGTTGCGGACCGGGCGCAGAACGCGCCCGGCAATGCGCCACGGTGCGGCCAGCGGCGTCAAGCCCGGCTTGCAGCCATGATCGGCCGCATGCCCGCTTGCCTATCCCGGTTCCGTACGGCGGAGCTGTTTGCGAAGCACCCTCAGAAAAGTCCGGATGCGGTGCGCGTTGGTTCCGAGATCGCTTACGCCGACACGCGATGTCGAGCGCAGGTCTACGCGCGCGCCGGATGCTACGGGCCGGATGCGCACAACAATATCGTCGGTAAATCCGAACCAGAAAGTCGTGTCGGTCGCCTCGATGCGGCCTGCATCCGGAACGGCCGCAACAATGTGCCAGCCCAGGGAACGCGCAGCACGAAGGGCATCCCGGAAAGCCTGGGCCGGGGAAACCGGAAGTATCGCCGGCCTGATATATGGATAAGCGCGTTTCTGGAGCAGTGCGACCCGCGGACCTCCGTAAGTGCTGGAATCCGGTGCAGAACGCCGCAACGGCAAGATCGCGACAAAGACCGGCGGATCGCGCGTATCAGTCGTTATATCGTGGATTGGTGGAAGCGTGTCCGCCAGGTAGAGCCAGTGAAGCGGGACCGCGAAGACTGGCAGGCTTACCGCTAGAGCTAGAACCGCTGTTACCACCACGCGCTGTCCCGCACTCCTGCCGGACCAAATCAGGGTTGCGAGCGCCAACACGCTGGCGACGACGGCAAGGCCGGCCGCCACAGCCAGGATCGCGAACCCCGCGGTAAAAGGCCACCACCCCAGCCTATGTCCAAAGCCCGACATGGCTGCGAGCACTGCAGCCAGGAGCGCGAGCGCCAGGGCAATCCACGCTGGCCGCGCGCCTGGCTGTTTCGTGTCGCCTTGTCCCACATTCCCTGACTCGGTCGAAGTTGTCATGGTTACCCTCCTGGCACACCGCGTCCCCCTTTGACAGGGTGAACCCACCTCAATCCCGGGCGACCTGCAGCACGATCTTGCCGATGTGCATACCGCCCTCCATCATAGCGTGAGATTGCGCCGCCTGCTCCAAGGGGAATGTGGCATGCACGACGGCGCGGATCTGGCCGGCTTCCAGCAGCGGCCAGACTCTCGCACGCAGCGAGCGTGCGATCGCCGCCTTGAACTCAACGGGACGCGGCCGCAGCGCAGATCCGGTAAGCACCAAACGGCGGCGCAACACCTGATCTATGTCCACCATCGCCTCGCGTCCGCCAAGATAGGCTATGAATACAAGACGACCATCATCCGCCAGCGCCCGCAGTTCTCTGGCAACATAATCACCACCCACCATGTCCAGAATTACATCGACGCCGCGATCTTCCGTGAGGGCCTTCGTGACCGCAACAAAATCTTCCGATTTGTAATTGATTGCGCGCTCCGCGCCCAGGCGCTCGCAAGCGAGGCATTTCTCCACGCTCCCGGCGGTTGCAAACACCCGGTGACCGAGGGCGCGTGCCAACTGGATCGCACACACCCCGATTCCGCTGGCACCGCCCTGGACCAGCAGGCTCTCTCCCGGACGGATGGCCGCCCGGTCAAACACATTGCTCCAGACCGTAAAGAAGGTCTCCGGCAAAGACGCAGCCTGGGCCCAGTCCATTCCGCGCGGAACGGGCAAACATTGCCCGTTCGGGACAACGCAATATTCGGCATAACCCCCTCCGGACACGAGCGCACACACGCGGTCACCCACCCGCCACATAGGGGTGCCCGGACCAGCATCGACGATGGTGCCCGCAATTTCGAGTCCGGGTATCTCGGTCACCCCGTCCGGAGGCGGATATAGTCCCTTGCGCTGCAGGATATCGGGACGGTTGATGCCAGCAGCCGCGACTTTGACCAGAACCTCTCCGGCGCCCGGGGTCGGCGTCGGACGGCTGACCATGGCAAGGACTTCTGGTCCGCCGGACGCAGTAATCGCGACAGCACGCATGGTGGCCGGGAGCTTCAATCTATCCACGATCATCTCCTTACGATGCCGCCGTGACGTACACACCTAGGCTCCTGTCAGGCGACGCAGGGTCAGCCGGATCCCGCGCCGGCAGCGAAATCGGTCCAGTGCTTCTCGATCCACTCCAGGGCGGCCTGCTGTTGGGTGAGGCCACGGCCTTCCTGCTCCAGGACTCTGCGCCTGTATTCATCGATGTGAAATACCATCTCGATGATCTGCGCGCGCGCCTTTTCATCTGCATTGATGAATTCGGCGCCGACGACAAACTGCAGGGTCATTTTCTTGCACCACGCCACTCTGCCCAGAACTTCGAATACGGGACGGCTCGGCGGTATGCGCAGCCGGATTACCGTACCTGGCCGCAGTTCAACCATCGAGTTGAACGATAGCCCCCCGCGACTGATATTGTTGAGATACAGGGTTTCGCTGGCCACCACCTCCTCGAGCGATACGGATACGGGCAGGCCGGAAGGATAACGGATGTAGCTTCGCATGTGGTCTCTGCTTGTTTGTTTTGCTTGTTCTTCAATAATACGACTGCGCCACCAGCACCAAATGGCTCGTGGCGGTTCGAGCCATCGACATCGGATCAGGGGTCCGGCGGCACTTCCGGCCCCAATCCTGATTCTAGGACAGATCCGGGCAATCAGCTCGTCAGGGACAGGCCTCGGCTGATAGCTCCATGAGCTCAGCGAGATACTCCCGCCCCGTGAGCCCTGCCACGAGATCCCAGCAATTCACAACCGCGAGACGGGGCCCGCCCGGCGGCATGGCGTGACTGCGCGCGGGCCGCTCTGCATCAAACGTGATCTGGACGCTCGAGATCCCCGCCTGCGCAAGCAGGGCAGAGATCCGGTATCGGTCGAACTGCGGAAGCAATGATCCGGGCTTTCCGAAAAGCACGACGCTGTAGCCGGTGCGGCGGCAGCTGTCCGGAAATTTCCAGACACGGTGCGCGTACAGTCCGACCACGGACTGCAACCATCCGCTCCCGTAAAGGTCAGGCCACTGGTCGGCGAAGCGCAGATGCACCTCAATGATCGTGCCGCCGATCATTTCCAAATTCACACAGCCCGTATATCCGCGTAGATGGTGCCGCAACCAATCGCCACAAACAGCTTCTATGTCGGAGCGCGGCTCCGCGAGCACGGTCCAGTAGTCGAACATGCCGTGCTCGAGCGCCCTGCCCACGACGTGGCGCCACCAGACCGGCTCACCATCCAAAAGCGCGACATCGCTGCTGACGTGCTCTCCGTGCAGCAGCGGCATCCACAGGTGCCCGGGCTGCTGCAGACGTTCGTATTCGTCCCGCGAGGCGATGATGTGGCTTCCCACTCCCATGCCACGCAGGTTATATACCGGTTTGCTGAATACCGGAAAGCTCCGCGGTGCGATCCCATGGGGCGCGTGCTCCAGCCCCTGCGTTTCGCAGATCAGAAGCTTGTTGTACACCCAGCGGTGTTCGGGAAAAAGGCGATAAGCATATTCATCGTCTGTCGGAATGAAAACGTCATCGGGACAGTCTATCCCTTCGAAATATTGTTTGCGCCAGAGATCCTGCTCAATGATAGGCATGCTGTCCGCCACCACCGGATGCGCGCAAACGCGCGCCGCGCCAAAGACGTTTTCCGTGCCATTCCACCTCAGCCCGGGCGATTCGCGGAATGCACTGCAAGCAGCGCAGCCCCCATCTCGGCAGGAGATCGCACGGTGGTTACCCCCGCTGCTTCCAGGGCAGCGAACTTCTCTGCAGCGGTACCCCGGCCACCGCTTATGATCGCACCAGCATGACCCATCCTGCGTCCCGGTGGCGCGGTCACGCCCGCGATGTAGGCGACCACGGGCTTGGTGACATGGGCAGAAATATAGGCCGCCGCCTCTTCCTCAGCGCTGCCGCCGATCTCTCCCACCATCAATATGGCCTCGGTGTACGGGTCGTCTTGAAAAAGCGCCAGGCAGTCGACAAAGCTCGTGCCTGGAATCGGGTCCCCGCCGATCCCGATGCAAGTGCTCTGGCCGATTCCCAGATCAGTGGTCTGCTGGACAGCTTCATAGGTAAGCGTCCCTGACCGTGACACAATACCCGCCTTGCCGGGCAAATGGATCGCGCCCGGCATGATTCCGATCTTGCACTCGCCCGGCGTGATGATGCCCGGACAATTTGGTCCGATAAGACGGGCACCGCGCTCTTTTACCACCAGCGTGGCTTCGAGCATGTCCCGCGTCGGAACTCCTTCCGTTATGCATACTATCAGGGCAACGCCGGCGTCAGCCGCCTCGATGATGGCATCCTTGCAGAACGCCGCCGGCACATAGATTACGCTGGCATCGGCACCGGTCTGAGCCTCGGCGTCCTTGACCGTATTGAACACCGGCAAGCCGAGATGACTGGTACCCCCCTTGCCGGGCGTGACGCCTCCCACCATGCGCGTGCCATAGGCCATCGCCTGTTCCGAATGAAAGGTGCCCTGCTTTCCGGTGAAGCCCTGGCAGATCACCTTGGTGTTCCTGTTTACCAGAACGCTCATGCCGCCCCCGCCACAGCGGCAACAATTTTGCGCGCAGCTTCCGCCAGACCGCTGGCTGCGGTGATGCGCATCCCGCTGCGATCCAGGATTTCGCGGCCGCGATCGGCGTGGTTGCCAGCCAACCGCACAACTACCGGCACGCGTATGCCCACTTCCGCCACAGCGCCCACAATCCCCTCAGCAATCATGTCGCAACGCACGATGCCTCCGAAAATATTGACCAGCACGCCCCGGACGCCGGCATCCGCCAGAATGATCTTGAATGCTTCGGCCACACGCTCTCTTGTCGTGGAACCCCCGACATCCAGGAAATTGGCGGGATTCCCGCCATGCAGCTTGATCAGATCCATAGTTGCCATAGCCAGCCCGGCGCCATTCACCATGCAACCGATGTTCCCGTCAAGCGCAATGTAATTGAGGTCCCATTCCCGGGCCCGCGTCTCGCGCTCATCCTCCTGGCTGGTATCCCGCAACGCTGCCAGTGCCGGATGTCGAAAAAGTGCGTTATCATCCGCGTTCGCCTTGGCATCCAGGCAGACCAGTCCGCCGTCCTTAGTCACCGCCAGCGGATTGACCTCAAGAAGGCTGAGATCCTTGTCAGCGAAAAGACGCGCCATGCCTGACAGAATCCGGGTGAACTGCGGCAGCTGCTCAGGCCGCAGCCCCAGGGCGAATCCGAGTTCACGGCACTGGTAGGGCTGAAGACCAACCAGCGGGTGCACAACCGCCTGCAGAATCTTGTCTGGCGCATCGTGTGCCACTTTCTCGATCTCCACCCCGCCTTCGGTCGAAGCCATGACCACATGCCGCTGACGCGAGCGGTCAACAATGATTCCTGCATACAACTCCCGGGCGATTTCCGACGGTGCCTCTACCAGTACATGGCTGATTGGCTGTCCGCGTCCACCGGTTTGGCCGGTGACCAGGCTCGATCCCAGCATCGAGATGGCCACCTCCACCGCCTCCTCCGGGCTCGAAACTAGTTTCACGCCACCGGCCTTGCCGCGACCGCCGGCATGCACCTGGGCTTTGATGATCCAACGCCCACCTCCCAGTTCGGAAACGGCCGTTCGCACCGCATCCGCGCTGTCCGCAACCCGATGTTCGGGTACAGCGACACCGTATTCGGAAAGCAAACGCTTCGTCTGGTATTCGTGTAGATTCATGAAATGTCCATCGCGAATGTCTTGCGGTCAAGGCGCTATTCTACTCTACGGCCGCGGCGCATGTCCCCGGCGCAAGCCGAAAGACACAAGGTCAGCGCCGGCGTGCGCGTGCAATATGAATTGACCTGCCGTCGACGGCAAGCGCTGCCTCATGGAATGCTTCCGACAGCGTTGGATGGGCAAACATGGTCATGGCCAGATCCTCGCTGCTTGCGGAGAACTGCATGGCGATGACTGCCTCGGCAACCAGCTCGGAACAGTGAGGACCGATCATGTGCACCCCGAGCACGCGGTCGGTCGCGGAATCGGCAATCACTTTTATCATGCCGGCGGTATTGCCTAGTGCTTGGGCGCGGCCGCTGGCCGAAAACGGAAAAACTCCCACCCGGATATCGACTCCGGCCGCACGCAGCTCCCGCTCGCTCTTGCCGACCCAGGCAATCTCCGGCAGCGTATAAATGACGGCAGGCACGGCTTCGTAATTTACCGAGGAGCTCTGGCCAGCGATTCGTTCGGCAACCATGACCCCCTCTTCCGAGCCCTTGTGCGCCAGCATCGGCCCCCTGACCGCATCGCCTATGGCATAGACCCCGGGAATGTTCGTGCGGCAGTGCTCGTCTACGTGTATGACGCCCCATTCGTCCAGCAGCAACTCGGTCTCCGGAGCAAACAGGTCTCGCGTATTCGGGCGCCGACCGACGGCCACTATCAGCTTGTCGACCGTCTCGCGGTGATCCCCGCCGTGGTCCTGGTAAATCATTTCAACCTTGTTTTCTGCAGCCTGACAGCTGAGCAGGCGCGCACCCAGGCGGATATCCAGGCCCTGGGCCGTGAATAGGCGCAATGCCTCGGCGGCAATTTGCCCATCAGTCATGGTAAGAAACTCCGGCTGCGCCTCCAGCAGCACCACTCGCGAGCCCAGGCGCCGCCAGACACTGCCCAACTCCAGGCCGATTACACCGGCACCGATGATCCCTAGGCGCGACGGCACTTCGGGAAACTCCAATGCCCCGGCGGAATCGACGATGAGATCGCTGTCCAGCGGCGCGGCCCCGATCTCTGCAGGCACAGAGCCCGGCGCCAGTATGACGCTCTCGGCTTCGATCAGCTGCGTTTCTCCCGCCCCACCGTGCCCGCGCACTTCTACTTGCTTTCGTGGCAGCAGCCGTCCGCGGCCCGCGATCCAGGTAATCTTGTGCGCCTTGAACAACCCCGCTATTCCCTGAGTCAGGGTGGCAACTATTCCATCCTTGCGCGCCATCATGGCCTCGATGTCGAGCCCCACGCCGGCACAACGGACCCCGTGCAGCGCAAACGAGCCCTGTGCCTGCTCGTAGATCTCTGAGGATTCGAGCAGCGCTTTGGATGGAATGCAGCCGCTGTTGAGACAGGTTCCTCCGAGTACTGAACGCCCCTGGCGGTCACGCCACTGGTCGACGCAGGCGGTATTCATACCGAGCTGGGCACAGCGTATGGCCGCGACGTAACCCGCTGGCCCGCCACCTATCACGACCACGTCAAAATGCCTTGTCATCGACCGAGCACCTTTAATCTGTAGCGGTTTGCCGTCGCCCCCCTTCTAGTCCGGGTTGCGGTCCTGAGCCGGATCGCTTCGGAACCCGGCTAAACCTCGAGCAGAATCCTGGCTGGATCCTCGAGCATTTCCTTGACCGTGACCAGGAAGCGCACGGCTTCCCGGCCATCTATGATGCGATGATCGTATGAAAGCGCGAGATACATCATTGGGCGGATCACAACCTGTCCGTCTTCAGCCACCGGACGGTCCTCAATCTTGTGCATTCCGAGTATGGCGCTCTGCGGCGGATTGAGAATCGGAGTGGAAAGCAGCGACCCGAAAACGCCACCGTTTGTGATAGTAAAGGTTCCGCCAGTAATCTCCTCCATGCTGAGTGTGCCATCCTGCGACTTCTGGCCCAGCGCGCCAATCTGCGACTCGATGGCAGCCATGCTGAGACGGTCCGCGTCGCGCAATATCGGAACCACCAGACCTCGCGGTGAGCTTACCGCAATCCCGATATCGTAATATCCGTGATAGACGATGTCGCCCCCGTCCAGAGAGGCGTTTATCTCAGGAAACTGCTTCAGCGACTCGACTGATGCCTTGACGAAAAAGGACATGTATCCCAGCCGCACCCCGTACTCCTTCTCGAACCGCTCGCGATAGCGCTGGCGCAGATCCATCACGGGACGCATGTTGACTTCGTTGAAGGTCGTGAGAATAGCGGCTGTGTGCTGCGCAGAAACCAGCCTCTCCGCAATGCGGGCACGCAGCCGCGTCATGGGTACACGCCTCTCCAAGCGACCGCTTTCGGTCTCCAGCCCGGTTTCGGGTGCTGGGCGGGCAGCCGCCTTCGAAGACGGCGCCGGGGCGGACCGGGCCTCCTGATCGCCGATAAAACGCAGCACATCTTCCTTCAGCACACGCCCGCCCTTGCCCGTCCCGGCAATCTGCTGTTGCTCCAAACCACGATCAGCGATCAGCTTCTGTGCGGATGGGGTCAGGACAGGCAGGCCGCCGCCAGACGGCGGATTCCCGGACCCTGCTCCGGCAGGGGGTCCGGCTACGGCCGGCGCCGGGACTCCGGACTCGACCTGCGGGGCACCGAGACGGGCAATGATCTGTCGCGCTACGACAGTGGCGCCCTCGCCCTGGAGAACTTCCAAGAGCACGCCGTCGGCTGGCGCAGGGATCTCGAACACGACCTTGTCTGTCTCGATATCGGCCAGGATTTCGGAGCGCTTTACGGTATCACCAGGATGCTTGCGCCAGCTCACAAGCGTGCCGTCACTGACGGACTCTGGAAAATCGGGTACCTGTACATCTATCGACATTATCTGCCCCCTCCATCGGCTCTGGGCCGGCAATCACTTTCTGGCGTCACAGAACAATTCAGCGACCCGTCACTGTCGCGTCTCCCAGTGCCTCGGACACCAGCGTGCGCTGCTGCTGCATGTGAAGCGCAGGATAGCCAACAGCCGGCGCGGCGGACGGGGGCCTGCCGGCGTATTTTAGCTGCATCTGCGATGGCAACACGTTGCGCACATGGTGCTGGCTCGGGTACCAGGCGCCTTGGTTCCGAGGCTCTTCCTGACACCAGACGACAGTCTGTGCGCCTGCGTAGCGGTCGAACTGGGCCTTAAGCTCCGTCTCCGGAAACGGATAGAGCTGTTCCATCCGCAGAATGACGGTATCAACGCGCTTCTGTTCGCGTCTGCTCTCCAGGAGATCGTAGTACACCTTGCCGCTACATAGCACGACACGCCGCACATCCCCCGGTTCGATGGGGTCGGCTTCCGGCAGGATCGTGCGAAAACCTCCATCGCACAGCTCATCGATCGAACTGGTCGCGAGCCGGTGACGCAGCAGACTCTTGGGCGTCATCACGACCAGCGGCTTGCGGCAACTCTGCATCATCTGCCGGCGCAGCAGATGAAACATCTGCGCAGGGGTCGTCGGAACACATACCTGCAGGTTTTGCTCCGCGGCAAGCTGCAGGTAGCGCTCGGGGCGCGCTGAGGAGTGTTCCGGACCCTGGCCTTCGTAGCCGTGCGGCAGGAACAGAGCGAGGCCACACAACCGGCCCCATTTCTGCTCGCCGGCGCTGATGAACTGGTCGATGACCACCTGGGCGTTGTTGGCGAAATCGCCGAACTGCGCCTCCCAGATAACCAACGTATCCGGATCAGTAGTCGCGTAGCCGTACTCGAAGGCCAGCACTGCCTCTTCGGACAGTGGCGAGTTGATCACAACGAATGGCGATACCCCGTCACCGATATGGCCTAGCGGTACGTAGGGGCTGCCGTCTCTTACGTTGTAGACAACGGCATGGCGATGAAAAAAAGTGCCTCGAGCGCTGTCCTGCCCCGACAGGCGGATCCGGTACCCCTGATTGAGGAGGCTCGCATAGGCCAGAGTTTCGGCACAACCCCAGTCGACCGGCAGTGCTCCGGCCACCATCTTGCGCCGGTTATCGTAAATCCTGGCGACATTGGGGTGCAGTTCAAATCCTTCCGGAATCTGGCCGAGCCGGGCCGAAAGATCCCGCAGGGTCTTCATCGCTACGCGCGTATCGACTGCGGACTGGCAGCCCTTGTTTACAAAGGGCTTCCAGTTCGAGGCATAGGGGTAGCGGGCCTCTTCATCGGGAATGAAGTCAAGGGTAACGCGTGCTCCTGAATCCAGGGCCATCCGGTAGGAATCGGCGCTTACCTGTGGCACGTCCGGACCTACCACGCCCTCATCCACAAGCTTTTGGGCATACAGGGTCCGCGTCGATGGCTTTTCCCGGATTTTTCTGTACATCAGCGGCTGCGTCACCGACGGTTCATCGGCCTCGCTGTGTCCGTGACGCCTATAGCAGACAATGTCGATTACCACATCCTTGCGGAACGTGGCGCGGTAATCCAACGCTACGTGGCCGACAAACAGCACTGCCTCCAGATCGTCTCCATTGACGTGGAAGATCGGTGCGCCCACCATTTTTGCAGCATCAGTGCAGTAAAACGTAGAACGCGCCTCCTGCCGCGCGCTCGTGGTGAAGCCGATTTGATTGTTGACGACTATATGCACCGTGCCCCGGGTCGAAAAATTCTGGGACTGGGACATGTTGAATGTTTCCATCACGACGCCTTGTCCAGCAAACGCTGCGTCGCCATGAATCAGGATCGGCACCACCTGGCTGCCATCCGAATCCCCGCGACGATCCTGACGCGCCCGAACGGACCCCTCAACCACGGGGTCAACGATCTCGAGATGCGATGGATTGAATGCAAGCGCCAGATGCACAGGACCGCCCGGGGTACGAATGTTTGAGGAAAACCCCTGATGGTATTTGACGTCGCCGGAGCGGTCGACATTCTTGAACGCCTTGCCCTCGAACTCCTGGAACAGCTCGACCGGGGTCTTGCCCATGATGTTCACGAGCACATTGAGCCGGCCGCGATGAGCCATTCCGATGACGATTTCCCTGATGCCATGGCCTCCACCGCGCTGAACCAGCCCGTCGAGCAGCGGAATGAGGCTTTCGGCGCCCTCCAGCGAAAAACGCTTCTGGCCCACATACTTGGTGTGCAGAAAATGCTCAAGGCCCTCTGCCGCGGTTATCCGGTCAAGCAGGCGCTGCTTGATGTCTTTGGAGAAAGCTGGGATTCCGCGCGCGCTTTCCAAGTGGTGCTGGATCCAGCGCTTTTCTGCCGTGTCCGTAAGATACATGTATTCGGCACCGATCGAGCCGCAATAGGTCCGCTGCAGCACGTCCAGCATTTCTTTCAGGCGCGCCTTTCCCGGACCAACCAAGGAACCGGTAT
Source organism: Pseudomonadota bacterium (assembly GCA_021785795.1). The sequence goes on along the minus strand of JAJYEK010000011.1, from coordinate 27,107 downwards.
CGAACTCGGTCGCAAGATCCGCTTCGGTCAATCCGTGATGGGCCGGATAAAGTTCCGGAACATCTGGCATCTGCATCATTTCCAGCGGGTCCAACCTGGCACACTGATGCCCACGGAATCGATATGCGTTGATCAGCTGTAATACCCGGACCTGCTTTTCCCGATGGCTGAAAGAGGCGGCTTCCGCCGCTGGCGCGGACTCGGGCACGTGCGCCTCGTGGGCAAGGCGGCGGAAGTGCGCACGAATGGCGCTGTGCGGAACCTCCACAGCGACGCCGTCGAAGTGCGGAAGGCTCTCGAAAAACCGTCGCCAGGCGGGGTCAACGGATTCGGAACTATTGAGGTAGGCTTCGTACAACTGTTCCAGGTACGGAGCGTTGGCACTCGCCAGCGCTGAGGTCTTTAACCATGCGCCGAAACTTGCGTTGTCCTGGGGGTCGTCCATCACCATCCGCTCGCTACTCGCATACGCCCGGGATCGCCTTGCCTAGCCTCTCGTGCCAGATAAGTCGACGGCATCTGCCGTTCTCCGGCGCCGCTATGCCGGAAGCCAGAGCTTCGCACGCCAGCACTCCAGATCACGATGCAATGCGTTACCCATTGACCCGCAGCGGGGCCAGGACTGGCGCGGTGCTCCCCGATGTGCCGATTGCGGCCTTTTGGCTTGCTCACACTGATGATAGGACACCGATAGCGTTCACGCTATCCTTGCCTCCTGAAAGACGCCCGCGGGGAGTCAGGCGGCGGGGCCAGGCACGGACCCTGCTCCGGCGCTCCGGCGCGGGCATGACCCGGATCGTTTCCGCAACCCGACTCCTGCCCGAACACAGTCCCGCCCCCGCGAAGCCGCGCACTCCCGTGAGCGTTCATCCGGGCCGCAGCTTTGCCGTCGCGGACAACCCGGACGAACAACCTGCGATGGCGCCGCCACCCGCCGCGTCCTGGGCATCTGACGCAACAGCCACCCTGACAGCACTGGGCGCCGGTTGCCCACGCTCAAGGCCTGCGCCCATAAGGTCTGGGGGGATGATCCGGACCCCTTCCCCGAAATCCGCGATGAACAAAGGACTGAACACGGATCGCAATGCGATCGTCTTGCAGCAGCACCACCCATTCACGCCCGCGCAGGCTCCAGGGTTGCGTCGACATTGAGTTCGTCGCAAAAATCGATGAATTCGTCGCGCAAGCGGCCTATGTGCAGGGCAGCAGGTACGCTCACCGTCATGTTGAGCGAGAACATCGGCGTGCCCGTGTGGGCAGCCGGGTAAGTCCAGGTGCTAAGATCCTCGATATTAATGCCACGCACTGAAAAAAACTCTGCAATCTTGTGCACGATCCCGTGGTGGTCTACCGATACCACGTCCACCGCGTAAGGAACCATGCCCGGACGCGGTGCGCGCTCATCCGTCGGTCTCGCGATAACGGTGAGGTCGAGCTTCTTGCCCAGAGCCGGTGCCATCACCTCGATCTTTCCTATGGCATTCCAGCTTCCGGAAATCATTAGGATCAAGGCGAATTCGCCGCCCAGCACGGTCATGCGACTGTCTTCGATATTGCAACCGCCATCCAGGATAGCGCGCGACAGTTCGTTGACGATACCGGGACGATCCTCGCCGACCGCAGATATGACCAGATATTTTTCCATCGTGTTCACGCTCTGATGCTCCGGTCTTTAAAATAGAAATAAGGGAGGAACCATGCATCCTCCGTTTGATGGAAACTGACAAAATCACAGCCCGCAAAGCCTACAATTTGGAGCCGGCATTCTCCGTTGTCCGCTGTCGTGCAGTAGCTACCGGTTCCCTGCCACGGTGCGGCAATCGCAGAGTCGCGCGGGCACCGGGCATCGGGCAAATCCGGTCCGGAGAAATCGCCAGGGGCCCTGCGTGCTGACTGCCTGCACTGCAGTTCCACGCATTGATACTACAAGAAAGAAGTCAAGGACCACAGATTCCTGCGAAATCTGCTCCGCAGCCGGTCGCACGGTCCGGGGAATGGGCTTGGGTCTTCGAGACCACGAACGCCGCCGGGATGCCGAAACTGAACTCCAACTGAATACACTATACGCTGCGGACCATCGGCGCAGAACAGCTGCCGGAATTGCCTTGCAGCCGTCCCGTTTCCGACCGGACCTCGCCTGCGCGGAATCGCGGCGCTTCGACGGCCCGACGCCAAATGAGGCCGCGCAGGAACAGCATCCGTCCTGCACAGAGCTTCGATGCATCGCATCGGACCGCTCCGTATCACTCTTTCGGAAGGCGTTCTCGCTTCCGCGACAGCGCAGTAGCAGCATCCGAGACCTTCCTCTTCCAGCCAGCCCGGACCGGACGGTCAAGACCCTGCCGCTATCATAGCGCAGGAGACCACCGACGGAACCGCTTTGGGCGGCTCAGCCTGCCGCGATTCATGGCGGTGGACGATCAGGGATCGGGGTGGAATGAGTCTTGCCGCAAGGCTTGGACGTCACGGAGGAACATCTCGAGCGGGGCGCCGACCGGCAGCCAGGCGCGGGCGCAACAAAACCGGGTTAGCGTGCTGCAGCCAACCGCGGCGCCTGTCCCAGTCAGCGTCCAATCCGCACCGCCGGCCCTGGAGCAACCGCTGGCCCTGGGTCACGATAGGGCCCGGCTACGGCAACCAGCACGGCGTCACAGACGTAGCAGACCATGATTCCCAGGTATGCACCACTCACTACGTCGCTCACGAAGTGATAATCAGTCGCCACCAAAGCCACGCCCAGCGCAACCGCACCGATGCCGTAAACAATCCGATACCGCGGATAGTGTCGCCATAGAACGGCAGCCAGCGCCGCGAATACGGTCATATGACCGGACGGAAAGCTTGCGAAGCCCGCTCCGTCGTGAAACCAGTGAAACCCGGCAAGCCAGTGGTGGTAAATCCATACCCGCGGATCAACACGTCCGAATACATGCTGAAGCACGCATTTTGCCGCGTACGCCAGCGGTACGCTGACGCCACACAACTGCAAAAATCGCGCGTGAGCGCCATGGATGCCTTTCGGTGCCCAGACCAGCAATACGGTCCAGCAAAAGACGGTAATCATCAGAGCGATCGGAAACAGCAGATCGGGTATATGCGATGTGTATCTGCGCAGCATCGCGTCCGACATGGCCAGGTGGTGGAAAAATACCGCGACGGGCACATCGAGATAAAAATAGGAGAATACCGTCAGCAGCAAAGCAGCCGCCAGTCCCGAAAATACACGCAAAGCCTTCATGCCTCCGTCCTTATCAGGGTCCGGCCCAGCATCCCACCCGCCGGCACTCGGACATCCCGAGACCGCCATTCTATCAACCGGCCGGATCCATTGCGAACCCGACGTGCGTTACGGCTGGAACGGGACAGGCCTTCCCGCCGTTCCGAAAGCGAATTGCGGCCTTTCGCGGACGCCGTTGCAGCCGGTCATCGGGTGCTCCGCGCGCGGAATCCTTGGGTGCGCTTATAATAGCCGCCTTGCACGCCCTAAGGGGCGTATCTATCCGGCTGATGTCTCGCGTATTCGCATAAGCACCAGGTGAAGGCTGCATGACATTCGCTTCCCTGCGCCGATACCTGCGCAAACACCCGGCTTCGGAAATATTCCGTCGGGCGATCTGGCTCGCTCTTCTGGCGCTATCGGCTTATATCCTGTATCTCAATTACGTAGTGCGCGCCGATTTCGAACGCAAGACCTGGGCCATCCCGGCACGTGTTTATGCGCAGCCCCTGGAGCTTTTCCCCGGAAAAAGGCTGACTACGACCAAACTCCTCGAGGAACTCAAGCTGCTCCGCTACCGCGCCGCAGCCGCACTCTCCGAACCAGGTACCTATTCCCATCACGGCGATGAGATCGACCTTATCACGCGCCCGTTCCGATTCTGGGACGGCCCGCAGCCGGCGCTGGCGCTGGCGCTGCAATTCTCGGACGGAAGGCTGACAGCGTTGCACAACCTCAGGACGGGCGCATCCCTCGCGTTGGCCCGCCTGAACCCGCTCATGATCGGCAGGATCTATCCGGCTGACCGCTCGGACCGTGACCTGATCACACTCAATGAGGCGCCGCCCGATGTCGTCAACGGACTGATTTCGGTCGAGGACCGCAGCTTCTACACCAATTATGGCGTAGACCCACGCGGCATGGCACGGGCACTATGGACCATGCTTCGCGGCGGGGGGATCCAAGGCGGCAGCACCCTCACCCAACAGCTGGTCAAAAACCTGTTTCTCGGTCCGCAACGGACGCTCAGCCGGAAATTCACCGAAATCATCATGGCGCTGCTGCTGACCCTGCATTACAGCAAACAGCAGATACTCGAATCCTACCTTAATGAGGTCTATCTCGGTCAGGAAGGAAGCCACGCGATCCGAGGCTTTGGAGAGGCCAGCAAGTTCTATTTCGACAAGCCCCTGGCACAGCTTGACCTGGCACAGTCAGCCCTGCTCGTGGCGCTGGTTCGCGGCCCTTCATATTACGATCCGCGCCTCCATCCCGGACGGGCTCGCACACGCCGAAACCTTGTGTTGAAGGAGCTTCTGCAGCAACACCACATCAGCATGAACCAGTATGCTCTGGCCGTGCGTGAACCACTTGGCGTCGCAGTGGCCCCCCCTCTATCGGCTTCGCCCTATCCGGCGTTTCTCGATTTGGTGCGCCGTGAGCTCCTGCACGAATATTCGGGGAGGGAGCTGCGCTCGGCAGGTCTGCGGATTATCACGACCCTGGATCCCGCGGTGCAGGCTGCAGCCGAACATGCACTTACCACCCGCCTCGCGCGACTCGAAATCGAGCAACACCTGCCTGCGCAATCTCTTGAAGGCGCGGTGGTGATCACCAACTCGCATAACGGCGAGGTCCAGGCGATTGTCGGAGGACGCGATCCACAATTCGAGGGGTTCAACCGTGCGCTGGACGCCTTTCGTCCGGTCGGGTCGCTCATAAAACCGGCGATCTATCTCACCGCACTCGAGCAACCGAAAAACTATACCCTCGCCACGCTGCTGCAGGACACGCCGCTTGCGATCCGGGAGAGCCGGGGCGTTGTCTGGGCACCGAGAAACTATGATCGCCGCTTTCACGGCCTCGTGCCGCTGCCGGTGGCTCTCGCCAATTCCTACAATGTGGCCACCGTGCGGCTCGGGCTCGGCCTGGGTCTTCCGGCAATAATGGATACGGTGCGTAAACTCGGCATCAAGCACGCACTGCCTGAATACCAGGCAAGCCTTCTGGGCGCCGACAGCCTGACACCGCTCGAGGTCGCCCAGATGTACCAGACCCTCGCTAACCGCGGATTACGGGTACCGCTGCGCGCAGTGCGCGACGTGCTCGACGCCGACGGACGCCCTCTGCAGCGCTTTTCGCTGAAGGTGACCGAGGTGGCCCCACCCGGTCCGGTATACCTGCTCACGTACGCCATGCAAGATGTCGTGACCGAAGGAACAGCTGCCGGGCTCAAGAATTACCTTCCTCCGGATTTGCATGTCGCAGGCAAGACCGGCACTACCCAGGACCTGCGCGACAGTTGGTTTGCCGGATTTACCGGCAATCATGTGGCCGTAGTATGGGTCGGCCGCGATGACGACCAGCCTACCGGCCTGACCGGAGCGACGGGCGCCATGACCGTCTGGGGCAAAGCCATGGCCCGCCTGGACCCACAGCCATTCGATCCGCCGCGACCGGCCGACGTCGAAATGGCGTGGATTGAGCCCGCAACAGGGCTGCTGGCTGATTCGGACTGCTCTGGAGCCATTCGCATCCCCTTCATCCGCGGTTCGGTACCGGTCCAAACCGCTCCGTGCGCTTCCCGCTCGCCGGTCAGGGTGCTGAAAAACTGGTTCGAGCGGCTGTTCGGGCATCGACCCGGGCCATGAAAGAGCGGTCCGGACTCGAACGCCGGATGACCGCCCGACGATCGACATTGCAGCAAGGACAACATCCCGCCCCGCAACTGCGCCCGGACTGCACAATCGGTACTGCCGACGCTCAGACGGCGTGCCAGCGTCGAGTCAGGAACGGGGTGGATGCCCCATATCGGAAGCTTGGCGGATCATCGGCACGGTACAGGAATTGGATGGAGACGATACGGCACCCGGAACACCTGCCACAGGGCGCAGCCATGGTGACACATACGCTATCGTGGCCGGACAGCCCGGCGCGGATCCTTATGCCCTGTCTCCACCCGTGGGCTCATAGCGGATTTTCGTGATCACAAAAAGCGCCTTCCCGCCCGGCAGTGAAACGGAGATTTCATCGCCTTCGATCCTGTTCATCAGGGCGCGGGCAAGCGGTGAATTCATGCTGATCCACCCCCGCTGCAGGTCGAACTCATCCGGGCCCACGATGCGATACGTGACGGCGTTTCCGGTTTCGTCCTCGAGTTCCACCCACGCCCCGAAGTAGACGCGGGCGCGGTCGTCCGGCCTGCGCTCGACAACTACCAGCTGATCAAGGCGCTTGGCAAGAAAGCGGATACGGCGGTCTATTTCACGCAGCTGCTTCTTGCCGTAGATATACTCGGCGTTTTCCGAACGGTCTCCGAGGGCTGCCGCGTCGGCAACCGCTTGCGTAACCCCCGGACGTTTGACCCGCCAGAGTTCGGTCAGCTCATCGTTCAGGCGTTTCCATCCCTCGGGCGTAATGTAGTTCGACGTGGCTTGCTGACCGGTGCGGTGTTTCGTGCTCATGGCTCGAGATTACCGGAACCCGTTCTTCCCGCCCATCCTGCAGCATCGACTATCCGCGCCCGTTTCTTCCGCTTCGGAAACCGTGGCCACTCGTTGGCATGTTCTCGTCAGGCGCTCCTGGGCAGGCACCGGATTGCACCGGACCCGGGAGCAAGGCCGCCTGCATGCTGGCAAAACGCCCCGCTGGCAAGGCGACGGGCCGCCGGACTCGGAGTCCGGGCATCCCTCGGCACCCCGCACCAGCCGGGCAGCTCCAGACCCCGGACGCTGACCGCGGTCCTCGAGCCTGATAAGATCCCGGAGTCCACACCGGAATGGCAATATGCACCTTATTAGCTGCCGTTACCAGGCTGCAGACCGGATCGGGATCGTTACCGGAGACAGCGTCGGCCTGATTGCCACCGGCAACGGCTGGCCGCAATCTATGCTCGCCCTGATTGATGCCGGCCCGGCCCGGTGGTCGGCCCTGGCAGCGGATCAGGACCGCGCCATCGACCAGCGGGTACCGCTATCCGCGGTCGAACTTCGCGCCCCGATTCCGCGGCCACGGAAAAACATTATGTGTCTCGGCTGGAATTACGCCGAACATGTTCGCGAAAGCGCGGGAAGCCGCAATGCGGAAATTCCGGAACATCCTGTGGTGTTCACCAAGAATACAACCAGCGTCAACAGCCCCTACGGCGATATTCCCTGGAATCCGGACGTGACCACCCAGCTTGACTGGGAAGTTGAGCTCGCCGTCATCGTCGGCATCGGTGGCCACAGAATTCCAGCCGCCGAGGCCCTGTACCACGTTTTCGGCTACACCGTCATAAACGATATCTCCGCTCGTGATCTGCAGTTCCGTCACAAGCAGTATTTCCTCGGCAAGAGCCTGGATGGGACCTGTCCCATGGGGCCCGTGATCGTCACCGCCGACGAGATTCCCGATCCCCAGGATCTGGAGCTGCGGACCTGGGTCAACGGGGAGATCAAGCAGTCATCCAGCACCCGCTACCAGGTATTCAGCATTGCCGCGGTGATGTCGATCCTGTCGCGCGGCATGCCGCTGGAACCGGGGGACATCATTTCGACCGGTACGCCCGGCGGAGTCGGATTTGCCCGCAATCCTCCCGAATTTCTCAAACCCGGGGATCTGGTCGAGTGCGAAGTACAGGGGATTGGCCGGCTGCGCAACCTCGTGCGTTGACGATCCTTCGCACCCCCCGGAACCGCACGCACTGCGGTCTCAGTCCGTGCTGCGCGCCAGCAGCTGCTCGAATTCGCCGCTCGCGAGCAGCACACAGAGGTCTTCGGCTCCGCCGATAAGCTGACCGCGCACGAACACCATAGGAAAGGTTGGCCAGCCGGTCCACATCTTGAGTGTATTGCGCCGGCGCCACCGGCTCAGGTAGCCGCCGTATTCGAGATACACATATGCGACGGAGCAATCGTCCAGCATTCGGCGGGCACGTCGGCAGAACGGGTTGCCCGCCATCCCGACAACGACTACCGGATGGTCACTGACGGCGGCAGCCACTTCTTCAATGAGATCCCGGTGATTCGAAGAGACCTTCTCCCGGATCGCGTGATGCACGCGGGCTTCTTCAAGAATGTAGCGCACCGGCCACGCTCACGGCGCCAGCCGCCGGCTTGTCCATAGCCGAATCATGGGTGACGATAGACCCATTCGAGCAGCGCGTTCTGAACCGCCTCCCCGGCTGCCGTATCGGCACGCGGGTCATTTTGCAGGCATACCACAACCACGCGGCGACCCTTGTCGTCCAGCATGATCCCAGCGGTGCCAAGCACACCATCGAGACTGCCGGTCTTCAGGTGCGCGCGCCCCGCCAGCACGGTACCATCCAGCCGATCCTTCATGGTCCCATCCTCAGACAGTATCGGTAGCGATGCAAAGAACTCCGGCATCTCGGGACTGTTATACGCAGCAACCAGCACCTCTGCCAGATGGCGCGCCGAGATGCGTGCACGACGCGACAGCCCCGAACCGTTGCCGACAACCAGCTCCGGGAAAAGCATGCCATTTGCAGCCAGCCACCCACGCACCACCTGATCGCCCTCCTCGATGGTACCGGGCGGTTTGATAAACTTCGCACCCAGGGTGAGCAGGAGCTGCCGCGCCATGACGTTGTTGCTGTACTTGTTGATAGACCGGATCACTTCGGCCAAGGGCGGCGAGTGTTCAGTGTACAGCAGCTGGGCCGAGGGCGGTACGCGTCCGTAGCGCACGTGCCCGGAGAACCGACCGCCCATTTCGGTCCAAAGCTCCCGGAAAATGCCGCCGATGTAGGCGCGCGGACCGGACAGCACGCGGTAGCGGTCACCCTGCCCGCACGCCGCAGCGTAGTTGCCACTGAAGATCGCCTGTTCCCCGAAGCGGGTGTGCACCACGCTCATGGACACTGCCCGCGCGCCGCCCAGGCAGGGACCCGCGACGAGGCGGACACGGTTGATGATTTTCAGCCCGTCGGGTAGAGGATCGGCCACAACGCGCACCCGATGGCGGCGGAGTTCGGGGAAAAATCTGATCCGGACCGCCTGAAAATTCACTAACAGGGCGCTGGGCAGCACATTGTACGGTCGCATGGGGTGGCCGTCGAACTCCCCCGGGGTGGTCGTCGGCGGCGCGAAATAGCTCTGATCCAGGACCAGATCGCCGGCAATACTCCGTATCCCGAGCTCGCGCAACCCGTGCAGAAAACGCCAGAAGTCTTCGATGACCAGGTCGGGGTCACCATAGCCCTGTAAGTAGAGATTGCCCTGCAGCCGGCCATTTCGCACCAACCCGCCCCCGAAAGCTTCGGTCTTCCAGGTATACGCGGGCCCCAGCTTCTCGAGCGACACCAAGGTGGTAAGGAGTTTAAGTGTGGAGGCCGGGCTGCGCGGCACGTCTGCGTTGAAATCCAGTATTGCCCCGGAGCCATCCACCGGGCGGACCACGATGCTGAGACTGCGTGCCGGCATGCCGTAGCGATGCAGGGCCGCAGCTACGGCTCGGGGAAGGCTCCGGCGGGACAGGCTCCCCGCTCGGGCCGCCGAAGGCGCAGCCGTGAGCAGCATCAATAGGCATGCGCCCAGCGTCGCCGCACGCACACGCAACAATACGCGCACGCAGATCTGGCTTGGGCCGGTCTCCCGTCCGGACATGGAAGCGTTACGCAGCAACATTCAATTCCAGCGCCGAAAATCCTCTGACACACCGCCCTGCCGACCCGGATTCTGGTTCCTGGACCGGCGCGGTCATTTGTCGGTCACACTGCCAGCATGTCCATCCTGCGGCTCGAAGCACACACGCAATCGGCAGTTGCGGGCGCAAGCTTAGCACGGAAAAACGCCTTGAGACCGGAGATTCTCCCGGCACGGCAGCCCATGCACGCAGAAGGGGCCGTTCCCCCAACGCTGGCACGGAACCACGCCCTCCGATGTTCGGACTGCGTGGAGCTAGCGCTGGCCCGTGCTGCCGCAGACACGCAGTTTGGTGGCAATGAAGCTCGATTGCGGGATATAAAGCAACTCGGCAAGCTTGCTCAGGTAGTGGCGTTCATACATATCTATATCGCCGTCGGCATAGGCAACCCGCCACAACGCCTCCATAAGCGCTTCCTTCTGTTGTGCCGAAAAGCCCCGGTTGATGCGTGAAGTAAATTCATAGTCATCGGTCGCACGATGTACCTCTTCCTGCGCCTGACACACCAGCCGCGCCCCGTCCTGCGGTTCAAGCCCAAACAGCACACTGACGGCACGCACGACCGCCTCGCGCTCAGACTCTTCTTCCCGGTAATCGGCCGCCATGACTTCAATGAGCAGCGCCGCGGCCGCGAGCTCCAACTCGTCGTGATCCGGCTTCTGGCTGCCGGCCGCCGCGTTCCCCTCGAGAAACTGCTTTATCGCTTCAATCACGGGCATTCACCCCATCAGCAACCTGTTCTCCGTATAGACCGCCTCCCGGCATTTCCGTTTCGCACAGGGCGGGGCTGGTCAATGCTCCCCACCCACCCCGGCCGCAGCCGCAAACGGCGGACGCGCAAACCATACCACCACGATCAGGCCGAGAAAAATGACTCCCGAGAGCCAGAACAGCTCGTCGGTCGCGATCATTACCGCCTGTTGGGTGACCACCCCGCTCAACAACGTGAGCGCGCCGCCGGCGGTCATCCCCAACTGCTTCAGGTGCCGCAGGGCCCGCTCACTGATCGTGTTGAACGCCGAAATGTGCTCGACGAGCTGGCTGTAGTGCAGGATGCTACGCCGCTGCCACAGGGTAATACTGAGGGAGGTACCGAAACTGCCGGCGAGAATGCGCAAAAAATTGGACAGCCCTGCGGCGCTGGCAAACTGGTCGGCACGCAGCCCGGATAGGCTCATGCTGGCGAGGGGAATGAAAAAGCACGCCATACCGATCCCCTGGATGAAACGGGGCATAAACAGCTGGAAATAGCTTACGTTGATATTGTACTGGCTGGTCCAGAAAGAAACTCCGGCAAAGACCAGGAAACTGAAGGTGGTAATCACCCGCAAATCCACGCGATGGAGAATGCGACCCACGATCGGGGAAAAAACCACCGACAGCACCCCGATCGGAGCCGCTGCCAGTCCCGCCCATGTCGCGGTGTAGTTCATCTGGGTTTGCAGCCACAGCGGGAATATGACTACGTTGCCAAAAAAGGTTAGATAGCCCAGGCTGGTCGCGATCGTTCCTACTGTAAAATTGCGATTAAGGAATAGGTGTAAATCCACCACAGGATGCTGTTCGGTCAGCTCCCAGACAACAAAAAAGCTCAACGCAACGGTGGAAATCGTCGCCAGGGTGACAATAAAAGTTGACCCGAACCAGCCGAGGTCATTGCCCTTGTCTAGCAGGATCTGCAGCGATCCGACGCCGACCGCGAGCAACACCATGCCGACGGCATCGATCGGTCGGCGAACGGTAGGCGTTTCCCGTCGGCGCAGGATCTGCCAGGTGACAAAGGTCGAGAATATGCCTACCGGAATATTGATGTAGAAAATCCAGGGCCAACTGATGTTGTCCGTGATCCATCCGCCCATTATCGGACCGAAAATCGGCGCCACCACCACAGTCATGGACCAGAGCGCCAGGGCCATCCCCTTCTTGTGATCCGGGTAATTGGCGAGCAACAGACTCTGCGAGAGCGGGATCATGGGCCCTGCAACTGCGCCCTGACACACCCGGAACGCAATGAGCATGGGCAGATTGGGGGCCAAGCCGCAAGCCCAAGAGGCGATCGTAAACAGCGTCGTGGCCGACACAAACAGTCGCACCTCTCCGATCCGGCGGGCGAGCCATCCGGTAAGCGGCAGCATGATCGCATTGCTCACGGCAAATGAGGTGATGACCCAGGCGCCCTGGGTCGGGCTCGATCCAAGATCGCCGGCAATGGCTGGAATCGAGACGTTGGCGATTGAGGTATCCAGCACCTGCATGAAGGTGCCCAGGGACAGGGCGAGCGTCATTAGCGCCAGGGCGCTGCCCTGTGGTGGCGGTTGCCGCATTTGTTCCGGCATGACTTAGCTCCGCGGCCTCAAGCGAACCATCGCTCGTCCGGCCCGGGGGTCATTCTCCCGGATGATGCGACGGATCAACGCCTCGGCACCGACGGTGGCGCTGGCGAAAACGGGCGTCCTGTAGACGACCTGCGCGGTCGGTGTGCGCGCCAGTATTTCACCGGAACGGACGTGGGTGTCCACCGACACCTGCATGGATAGGCCGATACGCAACGGATCTTTCGCCAACTCATGCGGATCGAGGCTGACGCGCACCGGCACGCGCTGGACGATCTTGATCCAGTTGCCGCTCGCGTTCTGTGGTGGCAGAAGCTCAAACGCGCTTCCGGTTCCGGCACCGATTCCCAGAACCTTGCCGTGATAGGCCACCGAGCCTGCATACAGATCCGAGGTCATCGTGACCGGCTGCCCAATGCGAATATCGGAGAGCTGGCTTTCCTTGAAGTTGGCGTCTACCCAGAGCTGGTTCAGGGGCACAACTGCCATCAGGAGCATGCCGGGCGCGACTCTCTGTCCCACCTGCACGCTGCGCTTCGCAACATAGCCCGTGACCGGCGCGACAATCACGCGACGGGCCCATGCGACATAGGCCGCGCGCAAGCGGGCCTTGGCTTCCTCGACAAGCGGATGGTGTTCAACCGTGGAGCCGGCAACCAGGGCCAGCGCTGACTGCAACTCGTGCCGGGAAACGCGCAGCGCCGCCTGCGCGCCTTCATAGGCGGTTTTGGCGTGCTCGAAGTCTTCCCGGGACACGGCATCGGAGGCAATGAGTGTCGCGCGCCGGGCCAGATCGTCCCTGGCCCGAGCAAGTTCGGTTTCACGCAGGCTGTCCATCGCCCGCAGCCTCCGGACGTTGTCGAACATCTGCCGTACCTGGCGCACGGTTTGCGCGAGAGCGGCTTCCGCCTGTTGCAATGCGATGCGGCTATCAGTTGCGTCGAGCTGCACCAGCGGCTGGCCCTGCCGAACCAGATCGGTGGCATCCGCGTCAATGGCGACGACCGTGCCAGCAACCTGGGGACTTACTCCGACCACGTTGCCGGCCACGTATGCATCGTCAGTGGTCTCGGCAAACCGGCCGATGAACCACCAGTACACCCCATAACCAGCTGCCAGCAGCACGAATACCGTGGCCAGGCGCACGAGCAGCTGCCTACGCCGGCCATTTCCCTCTGCCGTGGCACCCTGCGGAGGCGCGTCCTCAATGCGATCACTCATGGCTGTCTCCTGATTCTTGCAGACGAAGCCGGACCAGGGTGGCCCGCTGCATAACCCCCGCCCAATGCCTTGATCAGGGCAAGCACCGCCTGCAGGCGCTGCGCACGCAGCACCGCCTCCAGGTCGCGCTGCCGGAGCAGGTCCTGCTGAACCAGCAGAACCGCAAGATAATCGGTCAGGCCGGACTTGTAGCGAAGCATGGCGAGCCGGTAAGCATCCTCGCTCGCCCGGCGCGCCTCGGTCTGACGCTTAAGCTCGCGCGTAACCGACTTCACTGTCGCCAGACGGTCCGCAACGTTACGCGCGGCGTCGATCAACGCATGACGATACTGATCCACCGCGATGTCGTATTGAGCGTACCGCGCGTTAAGCGCCGCGCGCAGGCGTCCACCTTCGAAAATGGGAAGATGGATCGCCGGACCCACGTAGCCGAAATCGCTGCCGGGAACAAACAGCTGGCTCATTTCGACACTTTGTTTTCCGATCTGGGCGGTAAGACTGATGTTCGGATAGAAACCTGCGCGGGCAGCACCGACCTCCCGCGCCGCTGCTTCGGCCTGCCATCGCCGGACCATGATGTCTGGCCGGCGCGCGAGCAGATCGACCGGAAGTCCGGCGGGCACCGGGAAGGGGCGGTCGAAATGGCTCACAGGTGGTCGGATCCGGCTGGCCGCATCGGGACCCTCGCCGATCAGCGCCGCCAACGCACGCTTGTCGGCAGCTACGGCGTTCTTCAGGCTGAGGATGCGCGCTTGCGTGGACGCCACGCCTGCCTGTGCCTGCTTGACAGCGAGCTGCGATTCCAGACCGTTCGCGGCGCGCAGACTGACGAGCCGCTCAAAAGCCTTGCGCTGCGCCAATCCCTCGTCCGTTACCTCAAGGCGGGCGAGGTCGCCCTGCAGCTGAAAGTAGGCGCTCGCGACCGCGGTCGTAATGATGAGTCGCACCTCGGCAGCCTGCGCTGCCGCGGCCCTGGCTTCACCCAGCCGCGCCAGGAACTCATCACGCGCCTTGCCCCACAAGTCGAGGTTGTATCCAAAATCGAGGGTAAGCTGGCCCTCGTTATAGATGGCGCCCGCGAACGGCGGCGGATACAGCCCATTGGCGCTGAACTTCTCTCGTGTCGCTGACCCGCTGACTCCAAGTTCGGGAAACAGTCCGGAGCGCGCAACCGCTGCCTCCTGCCGGGCCAGGATTAGCCGCGACTGCGCAATATCCAGATCCGGATTACGGGCAAGCGCGGCAACGATAAGTGAATTGAGCTGCGGGTCTCCGAAATCCTTCCACCAGCTGTCCGCCGGCCAATCGCCCCGGCGAAATTCGGGCGAGGCCAGCGCATGCGCCAGACTGCGGTCCAACGGATAGGAAGCAGCGGATGGCAGCGGCTGCAGCTTTCGCGAAGGCATGAATGCGCAACCCGTCACGGCCGACGCGATTACGACAAGCGCAATGGCCGTGAACCGGCAGTGAACCGACATGGCGGGCTTCATTTGTTGTCAACACGTGCAATACGCGATTTCCGCGCTGCGCCTGCGCGCAACCGCGCCGACTGCCTTATGCCGCCAAGGGAAAATGCAACAATGTACTCTGCCAGGCAATCAATATCGTCGGGACCGTATCCGAATCCGGGATCGAGGCGCGCCACGACCTGGCGCGCAAACTGGTAATAAAGGCACTGTCCGACAACACTCAGGCAGCAGCGGCGCACCAGCTCCTCGGACGGTCCGTCACCGACAAGCGACCTAACGATGGCATGGAGCGCTCGGTATTGGGGCCAAACGAACTTTTCGATGATGAGATCGAACGCAGACGTGGGCTCAACCATCTCGCGGGCGACGAGCTTGCTCATCGTGAATTGCGGTGTGTCCGTGAGCAGCCGCTGCAGGAAACTCCGGACAAAGTCGCGCAGACGCACGGCCGGCGCGCGCTTGCGACTGTCCGGCGCCTGCTGGGACAACCCCTCGATGGATTGTGCGGCATGGTACTGGATCACCGCAGCGTAAAGCCCCTCCTTACTCCCAAAATGATAATTCACGGCCGCAATGTTGGCGCCCGCGCGCGCAACGATGTCGCGTACCTTGGCAGATCCGAAACCTTGCTCAACGAACATGCTCGCAGCAGCTTCCAGCAACCGCTGTCGGGTGTCCGACTCGCGTTCGTGCAACAGTACGTTCATGGGGAAATGGGCCGATTCGTCGTTTTAAACTACTGTATCAAACAATTGTTTGATACACAAGACGGACAGGATAACACCGGCGCCACCCGGTCCGGTCGCTGATGGCCTCCGGCGAGCGCACCGCTCCTTCGGACTTCAGACGCCCCTTTTTAACCTAGGGAAGGCGGCAGTCGCGGCACACCCTGGTAATGACGGCTGGACGACCCCACCCAAGTACTGCCCGCCGCCACCGCGCAACATCTGGTAAGATTTGTGGTTTCCCTGCAATGCATCGGCCAGCCCGGATTTGTCCCATGCTTCCTTTCACCAGAACCGACCTGCGCCAGCAATTCACAGCCGGCACATTTCATCGCGGGGCAGAATACCGGGAACAGGCCCGCGTCTGCTCAATCCAAGTGTCGGACGATGGACACGTCGTGCGCGGACAGGTGCGGGGAACGGCAGCCTCACCCTACACTGTCGAGGTGAGAATAACGCCCGGTCGCGGAGGAAGGCCCGCCATCCTCGGCCGCTGCTCCTGTCCCGTAACCCTCAACTGCAAACACGCGGCAGCAGCGTTGCTTGAGGCGCTGGCGCGCGATCAGGTGGATCCGGCCAGAGATTCGAATGCATCCGCTTCGGCGGCTGCACCTGGGGCGCCGGAAAGCGCTCTGCAGCCCTGGTTCGATGCCCTGGCTCGCAGTGTGCATGGGACCGTAGCGTCATCTACGACAGACACGTCCGAGAGGCTTTTGTACCTGCTCAGGCCCGAACGTCTCCACCACGGCACGCGTGCCGTGGTGGATATCTTGCTCGTACGCCCGCTCAAGACCGGCGGCTACGGAAGGGCCGAACGCTGGAGCGGAGGCCTCCAGAGCCATGCCCGCTTCGTAACGGAAACCGACCGCGATCTGCTGCGCTGGCTAGAGACATTGCGGGCAGATCATGCCGGCATGCGATTCGGTACTTACCCGCTGCGCGGAAGCGCCGGCGCGCATGTGCTCGCACGCATGATTGCCACCGGACGCTGCCATTGGCGCAGCAAGGATGCTGCGCCGCTCTCTCCGGGCGAGCCCCGCTCCGGCACGCCGGCCTGGCAGACCGACGCCGAAGGACGCCAGCGGCTTGTCTGCGTGGCCGATCCCAGCATAGACGAGGTGTTGCCGGTCAACCCACCCTGGTACGTTGACGCGGCGCTGGCGCTGTGCGGCCCGCTCAAGACCGGTCTTGGCGATGCCTTTGCCGAGGAGCTTTTCACAGCACCGGAACTGGCGCCGGAGGAGGCCGCCGCAGCACATGCCGCCCTGCGCCGGTACTTCAATGAAAATTCGCCGTCACTGCCGCGGATATTCGAAACCGCCAGGACTGTAAGGCCCGAACCGGTCCCGGTTCTGCGCCTCTTTCTTGACCGGCTTCCGGTGCACTATGCGCATCAGTGGCAGATTGGAGCCGCGCACCGCGATTGCCCCCTGGCTGCGTTGTCCTTCGACTATGCTGGGGTACGCATCGACGCTGGCGACTCCGGCGAATACCGCACGCACCTCGACGAAGGCAACCTGCTGCGGGTCTTCCGCGACTTTGACGCCGAGGCACGGAACCTGGCAGAACTCGGCCGATATGGCTTTCTTCCGCTTAGCTGCCTGTCCTTTCTAAGCAGCGTTCCGAAGCGGCTGCAACATGCGCTATATCTGGAGGGAGCGGATGCTGGCAATGATGCAGCGCTGCAGGATTTCAGCATCGACGGAGTTGCTGCGCTGCAGGCAGCCGGATGGCAGATCGAAATCGACGCCGACTATCCCTACCGTGTCGCCGAGCCCTCAGCCGAATGGTTCGCCGACGTCGCGGCCGAAGGGCAAGGCACAGACTGGTTCGGGCTCGAGCTCGGCGTCCTCGTTGACGGAAGGCGCGTGAATCTGCTCCCCTTGCTCGTAGATTGGCTGCGGTCTGCGCGCCGGGACCGGCAGACGCCGGCCCCGGCGCCCGGCAAGGATCGGCTAATCATGCGTCTGCCTGACGGACGCCTCATGCCGATACCCTACGAGCGCGCGCAAACGCTGCTGTCAGTGCTCATCGAGCTCTATGACGAGGCGCCGCTCGACGCCAGCGGCCACCTCCGCCTGCCACGTGCGCAGGCCGGGGTCCTGGGCACCCTGGAAGCCCACCTCGGCACGACGCTTCGATGGGCGGCACCCGAGCAATTGCGCGGCCTTGCGCAAAAACTGCGTGACTTCAACGGAATTCCGCAAATCGGGCTTCCCGCTGGTCTTCGCGCGGAGCTCCGTTCCTACCAGCGCGCCGGGCTGAACTGGCTTGCATTTCTGCGCGAATTCGGATTCGGTGGGATCCTGGCCGATGATATGGGGCTCGGCAAGACCGTGCAGACACTCGCCTACCTCCAATCCGAAAAGGAGTCCGGCCGGATGGATCGCCCGGCCCTGGTCGTAGCGCCCACCAGCCTGATGGCAAACTGGCGACGCGAGGCCGGCAGGTTCACACCCGAACTCAGGGTGCTCACTCTGCACGGCAATGCGCGCCACGATAGTTTCAGCCGCATTGCGGATCACGATATCGTGCTGACCACCTATGCGCTCTTGCCACGTGACGCCGAGGTCCTCGCGGCTCAGCAATACCACTTGGTGGTCCTGGACGAGGCCCAGGCAATAAAGAACCCGAACGTCAAGGTGGCCCGGATCGCACGGGGTCTCAATTCCAGACATAGGTTGTGCCTTACGGGCACCCCCCTTGAGAATCACCTGGGAGAACTGTGGTCCCTGTTTCACTTTTTGATGCCGGGCCTGCTCGGCGACGAGCGCAGCTTTCGCCGGCTCTATCGCACGCCGATCGAAAAACACGGCGACGCCGCCCGGCGAGAAGCGCTGGCGCGGCGGGTCGCCCCCTTCATGCTCAGGCGCACCAAGGAACAGGTCGCCACCGAACTGCCTGCCAAAATCGAGATCGTGCGCACTGTCGAGCTGGAAGGCGCGCAGCGCGACCTGTACGAAGGCATTCGTTTATCGATGAACGAAAAGGTCCGCCAAGAAATCGCCCGCAAGGGTCTTGCCGGCAGCCAGATCATTATCCTTGATGCCCTGCTCAAACTCAGGCAAGTATGTTGTGACCCGCGCCTGGTAAAGCTCGGATCGGCCAAAAAGGTCGGTGGATCGGCAAAACTCGGCCTGCTGATGGACATGCTGCCGGAACTGCTTGAGGAGGGTCGCCGCATTCTGCTGTTCTCGCAGTTCACGAGCATGCTGGCGTTAATCGAGACGGAGCTTGATGCGCACAAGATCCCGTTTGCGCTGCTCACCGGCGAGACGCGTGACCGGTCGGCACCGGTCGACCGCTTCCAGGCGGGCGAGGTGCCGCTGCTGCTCATCAGCCTGAAGGCCGGCGGCACCGGACTCAATCTGACCGCCGCCGATACGGTGATCCACTACGATCCCTGGTGGAATCCGGCGGTCGAGCGGCAGGCCACAGATCGCGCGCACCGAATCGGTCAGGACAAGAAGGTGTTCGTCTACAAGCTTGTCGCTCAGGGCACGGTTGAGGAAAGGATCGCTACGCTTCAGGCGCGCAAGCAGGCGCTGGCCAACGCGGTCTATGGCGATGGCGCCGGTCAGGCCCCAGCCCTGACCGCAGAGGATCTCGAGATTCTGCTTTCCGCGCCCTGATTCTGTCCGGATCCGCAAATATGGCGCCGGGAAAGGAGACATGCTGCGGCTGTACGCATCCCCGCAATAATGCGTGCTTTTTCCTTCGCCGCTTTCCGGCGGCACTGCCCGGATCCATTCAGTCCCGACGTTCCGCCGTCACCACCTTCTCAATGCGTCGGTCCGGAACGAGCCACAGCAGCGCTACAAACACGTACAATGCCTGGGAAACCCAGGGGCTGAGGAACGCCGCGGGAATCGCGGCGGCGTAGAACAGCACCGACGATCTGCCTTTGAGATCCCGGCCTATGGCAAGCGCGAGCAGCGAACCCCTGCCATGACCGGCAATGATCGAGCGCTGCAGAATCTGCCATGCGAGAGCCGCCATCAGCAGCACAATGCCGTAGAGAGCGGTGGGTGAAGACGAAAATCGGTTTTCCCCCATCCACCCGGTGGCAAACGGGAAGAGCGACAGCCAGAAGAGCAGATGCAGATTGGCCCACAGAATTCCACCGCCGACCTTGCTCACCGTATGCAGCAGGTGGTGGTGATTGTTCCAGTAAATGCCGATATATACGAAGCTCAAGGCATAGCTCAGAAAGACCGGCAACAGCGGCTTGAGCGCAATCCACTCCACGCCCCGCGGTACCTTCAACTCGAGCACCATGATCGTGATGATGATGGCAAGGACGCCGTCGCTGAAAGCTTCCAGTCGGACTTTGCCCATCGCAGCCCCCTTTCCCGGACCGGCATCCGGCCGCGGCACGACCCAGCGCACGGGTCCTATCCGCAATGCCGTCCATTCCGGTCCGGTCATCCATCCAGCTGATACTGCAGCGCCGCGCAAATCATCGCGGCCGCTTCGCTACACAGCAGGTCTAGGGTTTCGAAACCTGACCGGTCAGGTCGTTGCGAATCTCCCGCAGCTTTGCCTTGATCCGGGCCGCATTCTCCGGCCCCATTCGCAGCAGGATTTTTTGCCCCGCTGACAGCGCCTCCAGCTTGGGATCCGCAAACTGGTACAGGACATTGGGCCGGACCAGGTCGAGCGGCGCCTTGACATCCGGAGTCGCGAGCATATTGTCGATCGCCGCCACTACGCGGTCATTGAAGTACCCGTGCGGATATCCAAGCCTCTTGTACTCCTGCTGCAGCAGCGGATAGAAACGGACATAGGTCGCAACTAGCGTCTTGCTGCTGACTGCCTGCGCCATCAGCACGTATGGCGTATAGCGGCGGTAGTTTTCCGGGCTGAGCGCCCTGCTGTCCTTCGGACCGGACACCAGGAATTTTCCCGCGACCGGCCTGAAAAGGCGGAATCGCATGGGCAATTTCCGGTGTGGCAGGCTGTCCACCAGGACTACGAACCGGTGAATGATGTCGCGCGGCACAAACAGCTCTTCGACCGATCCCCGGCCAAAAAAGTCCGTGAGCAATTGCGTCATCGCCGCATCGCTTTTGTCGAGCGAAGGCAAGGGCGCCTTCGCGGGCACGGTCGGCTTGGGAACCGGAAAGTGGACGGGTGGAGCGGGTGGCTTGATCGGCGCCGGCACTGGAGGAGGCGGTGCCACAGGCATCACAGGCGCCTCGTTCACTGGCGCCGGTTGATGCGTGCGCCAATAGTAGACGCCACCGGCCAGTCCGCCGAGGACCAGCACGATTGCAATAGGTATCGTGTATTTCATGTTATTTGACATGGGAGTTTGGTAGGCCCCTGCAGGCGGTGAGCGGGATGCTTTTAATTTAACTGCATATTATTACGGATCGCCACACCTGGACAGCTCCATCACAATGGCCGCCCCGGCCAATGTTCAATTCACCCATACCGGAACCAGTGCGATGACCGTCGGGGCGCCGCCCGGTCATGGCCCGTAATGCCGGTTGTGCCGCCGCGGGGCACATCGCCAAGTCTTGGCATTCTCGGCAACACCATCGGGGCCAGCGCGCCGGGAAGCAACCGATGCGACATTAGACGGTCCGGCCTGCGACCCCGGCACGTATGCGGCATCGAACCTACAGAGGCTGGCCGCCGCTGCAGTCGAACCGCACGGATCGATATGACCGGGGTTCCGCCAGCTGCAAAGAATTCTGTTACGGCTGCCCTTTTCACTCCCCGGCTATTTGGTTAAGCTTGTCGCCGACTTTCCGCCCCCCTCACCCCATAATCCGTCAGCAATCCGGTGTACTATTGAACTCCAGAGGGCCCAAGCATGCGTTACAACAGAATTGGCGACACCGAACTTCAGGTTTCCGAGCTCTGTCTCGGCACAATGACCTGGGGCGAACAGAATACCGAGGCCGATGCCCACAAGCAGCTTGATTATGCGCTCAGCCGCGGGATCAATTACATCGATACTGCCGAGATGTATCCCGTCCCGCCACGGGCGCAGACCGCGTGCCGCACCGAGCTCTATCTGGGAGCCTGGCTGCGGCAGCAAGCGCGTGACACACTTGTCATTGCGAGCAAGATTGCTGGACCAGGGCGTCGCGACTGGCTGAGGGGCGGACGCACGGCGGTGGCGCGCGCCAACATCTTCGAAGCCGTACACGACAGCCTGAAGCGCCTGCAGACTGACTACATCGACCTGTATCAGATTCATTGGCCAGACCGCAACGTGCCAATGTTCGGCGCCAGCGCGTACGACCCCGGCGCGGAAAGGCCGACCGTGCCCATTCTCGAACAGATCGAAACCATGGCCGAGCTCATGCGTGCCGGCAAGATACGCCATTACGGGCTCTCCAACGAGACGTCCTGGGGCGTATGCCAGTTTTCGCTGCTTGCCCGCCAGCACGGACTACCACCGCCGGTATCGATACAGAACGTCTACAGTCTGGTGAGCCGACAATTCGATGTCGATCTCGCTGAAGTGAGTTTCCGGGAAAACGTGCCGCTGCTCGCTTACAGCCCGCTGGCAGGCGGCGTACTCTCGGGAAAATATTTGCGCGGCGCGCTCCCCGCAGGAGCCCGCTTTACGCTGTTTCCGGACTTTCAACCGAGGAACCGGCGCCCGGCTGTAGCGCTTGCGACCGCTGATTACCTTGCGCTTGCAGAAAGCCGGGGACTCGCGCTTGATCAGATGGCGCTCAGCTTTGTGCGCCAGCGCTGGTTTGTGCGCGCCACGATCATCGGCGCAACCAGCATGGAACAGCTTCAACGCAATATCGACAGCCTGAACATCGAGCTAGACGGCGACACACTCGCCGCCATTGATGCAATCCATGCTCGTTACTCGACTCCTGCACCATGATAGGCCCGGGTCTTCACAGGATTCGACTTTGTTGATGCGCATACCGCCTACCATGCGCCGGCACAAAAAAGCGCGGGCGTGCCGGGTCACTGGATTGGAGGCCGCTGGTGACCACCGATGCCCGGATGGCGGCGCCAACTCAGTTGTTCCGGGCTACCCTGCAGCCATGCCGGCGAGCCGGCGCCAACTCGGTGATCTAAATCGCAGACCCGCTCAGAAGAACTCGTACTCCATGCGCAGCAGCCAGGTCGCATCCGGAGCATCGCGATTGATGCCCAGGACCACTCCGCCGCTGTATTCCAGCTCACTGCCTTCGGCGCTGGCAATCTCTCCGTATACGACCGGACCAGCCTGGTATGCGTGATCGTCAGGACGAAAATATGTCTCCAGTCCGGGCTGCAGCGCGGCCTTCCACTGATAGCGCGCGCTGTACGCGGCCCGAAATGCGTATTCGCCGCTGGCAGCTGGGCCGACTTGCTTTTCCCAAATGAGGTTCAGCACGTTAACCAGACGCCGGTCTCGGTGCTCGAGCAGCGGACCGAATTCGATGTCATCCGGCTGTCCGCCGACATGATGGTGGTAGGACGCGAGAAAGCCGGCGTCAGCCCAGAACTTACCGGTTGGCGCCAACTGAAAGACATTCTCGAATTCGTAGCCCTGCGACTGCCGCCCCGTACCAGGGCTGTCCCGGTACTCCGCCAGATAGATCTCCGGACGCCACCAGCCTGTGAAGGCGTGGGCCACAGACAGCTGATAATTGCTCGTGCCGCTGACGGCGGCTGAACGGTCCTGAAGCAAGTCTCCACGGAGCTCGATTTCCGACTGGCCTTGAACGACATGGGGCGAATACACGATGAGGTCGTCAGCATGGGTTGCGCTTCCGGCCAGAGCCGCCCCCAGACACAGTGCTGCGACCGACAGCCGGCGGTAACATTCTCGGGTGTCGCAACACGGGGCATTGCAGGGCGCGGCGACTCCGGCTTCGCATTTCGGCGACATGGGTATTCCTTATGGAAGCGGCAGCTCCCTATGCATTTGGTTATCCGGATTTGCCTATTGGGGGATCTGGCTGACGGCTTCGTCGCTTCAGACAGGCTGCGAACTTGCCTTTCGCGTGGTTCGACCGACGATGCGCATGAGCGTGTAGACCGCAATTAGGGTGGTGAAGTAGAACACCAGCTCAATTCCAGAAGGTCTTGCCGTATAGCCGACGAGGATATGGAGCAGCCGTCCCGGCACGCTTTCCTGACTAAGGATTGTGGAGCTGTTCCAGAGCCCTTGACCCAGCGCAGGCACCAGGCCTGCCTGATTGAGAAAACCCGCTGCTTCTGAGGCAAGCCCCGCGGTAAGCAACAAAATCAGCCCGCTGGTAACGGCGAAGAAATGCCGCAGCGGAATGAACAGCAGTCCGCGGTAGAGCAGCACACCCACCAGGCTGCCGCCCAAAAGCCCCATGACGCTGCCGCTCAACACACCGAGCCGCGTGACGCCATCCGCGGCGATTGCCCAGAGAAACAGAACGAGCTCTGACCCCTCGCGCATCACGGCCGTCAGCGTGATCACCATCAGCGCCGTCAGCGGCCTAGTGCCAGTCTGCACATCGTGACCAAGCGCTCTTACCTGCGCCGCGAGCGTCCGGCCGTGCCCAGCCATCCATACGTTATGCCAGGACAGCGTAAGTACAGCCGCAAGCAAAATGCCGGCATTGATCAGCGGTTGGCCGGCATACGAGAACGATCTTGCAATTGCGCCTGCAGACAATGCGATGGCACAGGCGCCGACGATCCCTGCAACGATACCCGCAGCAACCCAGCGGCCGCGGGTGGCAACACCGCGGCTCGCTCCCAGAACGATGGAGACAATCAGGGCGGCCTCTAGGACTTCCCGGAATACGATGACTGCGGCAGCAAACATGGGCGCTGGCCTCGCTTCTGGCTATCTAGACCGATTCGGCGCGCTGATCACCCAGCCTCTAGCGGCACGATTGAAGTCGTTAAAGAAGCCGTAACGCCCCGTGGACAGCGGCCCTACATACACGCTCACGGCGCTGTGGCCGGGAATTACCACTTCTCGGGACAGATCGGCACTTTCAAATTCGGCCGGCAATCTATCCTCGTTTTTCACGACAATCTCTACCTTGGTATGCGCTGGGATTTGAATCTGCTGCGGAATGAACCGCTGATTTTTGATCGTAAGCAGGGTCCTTGCGGCATCTGCCTGCGCGCTGCTGCACACGCCTAGGCCCATGACTACGGTCAAAATTCCGGTACCGAGAAAAGTCCTCATACACCTTTTATCCTCTATATGCGAATGATTGCTATTTATGATGATAAATTAAGCTGATTGGAGTTGTCAATGATTCTGATTGCCATTAACAACGGATTCGAAACGGCAGGCGCCCTGTGATGGCCGAACACCGAAAAATGGCAAGCAACCGAATTAATCCATATCGGCAGTGAACCTGCGATCGAGCGGCAGCGAAAACAACCCCGCGGCATTCGACGCTCGGGTCGACTGCTGTCCAGCACTCAGACTACCGGGGCTAGAGTCTATTCGATTTGTATGGCCTTAGATCAATATTGCTGTCTGCGGATCCGCCCGTCGAGGCGGCAAAATGTCAAACAGACTAGCCTTCTTCCGTAGTCCCATCCGTATGTCATCATGCAATGCCGCCCTCCCCCTTGGCCGGCAGGCGTTGTCGTGATTTACTGGCCCCATGTCACCGAGAACGCCCCAAGGCCAAGCCTCGCCATGAATGCCCGATCTTGCACGCGACACGAGTTAATCGCTGCGCTGCGACGGGTGCTGCCGCCGGGAGCATTGTTGTCCGACCCTGAGGATCTGCGCCCCTACGAATGTGACGGATTGTCGGCCTACTGTGAGCTGCCGCTGCTGGTCGCGCTCCCAGACACCACCGACCAGGCGCGCGCGGTTCTGGACATCTGTCGCAAACACGGCGTTCCGGTAGTGGCGCGGGGTGCCGGTACAGGACTGTCTGGAGGTGCCCTGCCGCTCGCAGACGGCGTACTGCTGTCACTCGCCAAATTCAACCGCATACTGGAAATTGACGAGATCAACCGTACGGCACGCGTCCAGCCCGGGGTCCGCAATCTCGCCATTTCTCAAGCGGTCGCGCCGGCCGGCCTGTATTACGCTCCGGATCCTTCATCCCAGATCGCATGCAGCATCGGTGGCAACGTCGCGGAAAACGCCGGCGGAGTTCATTGCCTGAAATATGGCCTCACAGTACATAACATTCAGGCGCTGACGTTTCTTACCATCGAGGGCGAGTTGATTACCGTCGGCGGCGCGGCCCTGGATTCACCAGGTTACGATTTGCTCGCACTCATGACCGGGTCCGAAGGACTGCTCGGGGTCATTGTTGAGATCGTAGTCAAGCTGCTTCCGCGACCCGAACGGGCGCAGGTGGTGCTGGCCGCTTTCGATGACTTAGAGAAGGCCGGCGCAGCCGTAGCTGCAATCATTGGGGCCGGAATAGTTCCGGCCGGACTCGAAATGATGGACAATCTCGCCATCCGTGCCGCCGAACAGTTCGTGCATGCAGGTTATCCGATAGAGGCTGCGGCAATATTGCTGTGTGAGCTGGACGGAATAAACGAGGAGGTTTCGGAGCAGATTCTGCAGGTTCGGGAGATCCTGAACCAATGCGGCGCGACCGAATCGCGTACAGCCTGCGACGAACGTGAGCGCACATTGTTCTGGGCAGGCCGCAAGGCAGCCTTTCCCGCGGTGGGGCGGCTCGCCCCGGACTACTACTGCATGGACGGAACGATTCCGCGCAGACGCCTGCCTGCGGTGCTGCGCCATATCGCGGAAATGTCCGCCGATGCGGGCCTCGCTGTGGCCAACGTTTTTCATGCCGGCGACGGTAACCTCCATCCCCTGATTCTGTACGATGCGAACAAGGCGGAAGAGCTGGAACGCGCCGAACGGCTTGGCGGAAAAATACTCGAGCTCTGCGTCGCGGCCGGCGGAACCATCACTGGCGAGCATGGCGTTGGTGTGGAGAAAATCAATCAAATGTGCGTGCAGTTTTCGGCATCGGCGCTCGAACAGTTTCATGCTCTGAAGCGGGCCTTCGACCCGCACGGGCTGCTCAACCCCGGCAAGGCCGTTCCGACACTGCGGCGCTGCGCGGAATACGGGGCCATGCACGTGCATGCCGGCAGACTTCCGTTTTCCGATCTGGAGCGTTTCTGACGCGATGGGCAGCATGTTGCATGACATGCCACTCGCCGGCCCGCACGATAGCAGCGGCATGCTTCAGGAACTTGTGCGCGCGGCGCTGCGTTCCGGCACGCCGCTGCAGATTGCCGGTGGCGGCAGCAAGGCATTCTTCGGCCGATCCGTTTCCGGTACACCCTTGGCAGCAGACACGCACCGGGGCATCATCAGCTACGATCCTTGCGAACTCGTGCTCACCGCGCGCGCCGGCACGCCGCTTCGGGAAATAGAGGCGGCACTAGCAGAGCACAATCAGATGCTGGCATTTGAACCGCCGCATTTCGCTGAATCAGCTACGCTTGGCGGGGCTATCGCCACCGGGCTTTCCGGTCCGCGGCGGCCGTATGCAGGTGCCACACGTGACTTCGTGCTGCGAATCAAGCTGAT